>DAIRFN010000054.1:0-20283 GCA_036795065.1 Vicinamibacterales bacterium | reverse complement strand
ATTATCGCCGCGGCGGGCGAGAGCGGGGCGCCGTCGGAGCGGCCCATCAGTATCCACGGCATCGAAATCGATCCCGCGCGCCGCCGCGTCCGCGTGCGGGGTGAAGAGGCGGAGCTCACCGCGCAGGAGTTTCGCCTGCTGCACCTGCTGGCGTCGCATCCCGGCATCGTCTTCAGCCGGGAGGCGCTGCTCTCGCGCGTGTGGCCGGATCACACCTACGTCACGCCGCGCAGCGTCGACACGCTCGTCAAGCGCCTGCGCCGCCGCGTGGAAGTCACGCCCGCCGAACCGGAACTGGTGCTGACCAGCTGGGGGAGCGGGTACAAGTTCGCCGATGTCTGAACGACGCTGGTACCGCAGCCTCTACTGGCGCATCGCGCTGGGCTTCATCGTCCTGCTGGCGGTGCTGCTGGTCGCGCAGGCGGCGTCGTTCGTGTGGATCGCAGTGCAGACCGAGGGCGGGCAGCCCGAGCGCGTGGGCCAGGACTTCGCCGAGCTGGTGGCCACGGACTTCGAATCGGCCCTCGCGCAGGATGCGGCGCTCGACCTGCGCCAGTACGCCACGAAGCGGCTCGCCGAGTTCCACCGGCCCGCGTTCGTGGCCTTCCCGAACGGTACGGTGATCGGCCCCCCCGGCGAAGCGGTGCCGCCGGGCCTCGGACGTTTTGCCGACGTCAGGAGTCGCGCGCCGCGCGGCATGGGGCGGCCGTCGGGTGGCCCGATGGCGCCGGAAGGGCGCGAGCGGTTGCCACGCTCGGGCGCACCAGACACGCCAAGCGGGCAGGCACCGGCCGACCCGCGCGGTGAGCCACGGCGACCGCGCGACGATGGTGGCCTGGCGGGCCCTCCGCCGATGTTCGCGCGGCGCCGCATGGCCATCGCTCCCGTGCGCTTCCAGGGGCAGGTGGTTGCCACGGTGTTCGTGGCGCCCACTGTGGGCGTGCGCCGCATCACCCAGGAACTCGGTCCCTGGCTGGCACTTGGTGGTGTCCTGCTGCTCCTGGGCGGCACGGCGGTGGCCGCCTTGCTGGTGTTCCGGCCCGCGCACGCGCAACTGCGCGCGCTCGAGCAGGCCGCCCGGCGCTTCGGCGAAGGCGACCTTCGCGCGCGGGCGCCGGCGATTGGCGCAGACGAGGTCGCGGCCGTGGCCCACGCCTTCAATCAGATGGCCGACGATCTCACGGCGCGACAGACGCAACTGTCGGAGGCCGACCGCGCGCGCCGGCAGCTGCTGGCCGACGTCTCGCACGAGCTGATGACGCCGCTCACGGCCATTCGCGGCTACGCCGACACGCTGGCGCTGCCGCAGTTCGGCCCGGCGGCGGCGGATGGCCAGCGCTATGTGCGCATCATCCAGGAGGAAGTCGAGCGCATCGAGCGGCTGGTCGGCGATCTGCTCGAGCTCGCGCGCTTCGAGGCGGCCGGCATGACCCTCGTCACCGAGGAGGTGCCCGTCGCCGAGTTGTTCGACCGGGTGGTGGCCCGTCACGAGCACGCGGCGCAGGAGAAGCAGGTGACGATCGAGGTGCGCCTGCCGGACGAGGAGATGGTGATCGTTGCCGACCCGCGCCGGATGGAACAGGCGCTGCAGAACCTGGCGTCGAACGCGCTGCGCCATACGCCCGCCGGTGGCCGCGTGACGCTCGGCGCCGAACAGCACGGCCGGCGCACCTGGCTCCGCGTGGCCGACACCGGACGCGGCATCCCGGCCGAGCACCTGCCGCACATCTTCGATCGCTTCTACAAGGCCGACCCGTCGCGCACCCAGTCCGGCTCGGGGCTGGGGCTCTCCATCGTCAAGGCGATCGTGGAGCGGCACGGCGGCACGGTGAGCGCGCAGAGCGTCCCGGGTGTGGAGACGATGTTCGAGATTGAGCTGTCCCGCTGAGGTTCAGAAGCGCCAGCCGACGCCGATGCCGAACACCAGGTTCAGCGGGCCACCGGACACGCGGCTGCGTGTTCCGTTCGGCGGGATCCCGGTTACGGGGTAGGCGCCCGGCTCCACCGGCTCGTTGGGGTCTCCCACGCCCTGAAACTGCCCTTCGAGCCTGACCGCCAGTCCGCCACGCGACGAGCCGATCTCCATTCCGACGAGCAGGTGCAGGCCCGGTCGAGTCGGCCTCGGCATCGGGCTCAGTTCCGATGTATAGCGATACACCCCCCCGCCCCCGCCGACATACGTGCCAGGGAGCCAGTCGAGGCTGCGAACCAGCGATCCGGTGACGCGGGTGAGTGTGATCCGTTGGGCCGGCAGTGGCGCCGGTAGCCCGGTGTTGCCATCGAACATCCAGCCGGCATGCCCGAACTCGCCTCGCACGCGCCAGCCCGAGGAGAGCGGCCAGTCTGCGTTGACGGCGACGTCCGCGGTTTGCTTGTCGGCGATCACGTTCTGATCGCTGCTGAGTGCGGCATGGACCATGGCGCCCAGGCCCGGTCGGGTGTCGATGGGCGACGGCGACGACTGGGCCGCTGCCGTTGTCGCAACGCCCGTCAGAGTGACGAGGGCCGCCGCAAGCGTGGCCCGCCAGCGCGACACAAGGTGGCCGCGGAACTCGACCCCGCCTTCATCGCGTGACCCATCCCGAGGTCGTCCGCTCTCGTCGTGCATCGCCCGGCTGGCTAGCGAGACAGCTCGACGTTCCCGGGCAGGGAAGCCGTGCAGGTGAAGTAGAGGCTCGACCCGCTGAGCAGGCGCGGGGACGTGGTCACCAGGAGCGACCAGTTACCCGCCGGCAGCGGCTCGAACGGCGGCGTTGGCGCCGGACACGACGGCCGGCTCCCAGGTGAGAGCTCGATGGCGGCCTGGCCGTTCGAGACCGATCCGGTGAGCGTGCCCGAATCGTTGCGGCCTGCGTTCTGGAAGGTCACAGTCCAGCCGCCCGACAGCACGCTGCCCAGCCCTGCCACGGCGCGCTCCTCGAGCACGACGACCAGCCGTCCGGTGCCTGCGGTCGGTTCGCTGACGGTGCCTGACCACGCCCCTGACAGCGTGCTGAAGCTGGGCGTCGGCGCCGTCGGCACACCGTGATCGTCGGCGCACCGGACCGCGGCCAGGCTTGCGCTGAAAACGAGGCCGAGGGCGAGGGCCCTCGGCCAGAACCACGCACGCGACTCACCTGACGGCATGGAACGCGCTGAATCCATCGACAGCTCCCGAGACGATGACCAGGTCCTGCCACAGGACGGGCGGCCACAGGATGCTCGCCGTCCAGTCTCCGACACGCCACAGCTCCGCACCATCATTTGCTTGCAGCGCAATCAGCGTGCCCCCCGCGAAGGGGACATACACGACGTCGTTGATGGCTTCGATGCGGAAGATGACCGATCCCAGCCGCCCGGCTGAATACCGCCACCGTTCCTCTCGCGAATCGAGGTCGTATCCCACGATCTCGCCGGTGAGCGATCCGCTCACCAGAATCCGGCCCGAGACCGCGAGCCCCCGGAAGTCGCGCGCCGGATCGATGAGGTTGCCGGGTTGTACCGTGACCGGCGGGATGGACCAGCGCTCGTCGCCCGATGCGATGTCGTAGGCGTGGATGATGCCGTCGCCGGCCGACACGATGACGAGATCGTCCACGAGGATCGGCCCTCCCGCCCAGTTGACGCTGAGCGATCGGTCCCGCGGCACGGGGAATGGCCGCTTCCACAGCACGCGGCCCGTGTCGGCGGCGAGCAGCACCACGCCCCCGAGGTTGGGCGCGACGAACTCGGTGTAGCCGGCCGCGATGACGGCGCCGTTGAACCGGGGCGGAAAGACGGTGGTCTTGCCGTCGCTCGCGACAACGGTGGACCACCGGAGTCGCCCGGTCTCGGTCTCGACGGCATAGACGCGGCCGCTGGGCGACCCGGCATAGACCATCCCGTCGGTCGTCGCCTCGTACGAGAGATAGAAGCCGGGTCCGTAGCCGTCGGATGGATCGAACCGCCAGCGCAGCGCCCCGGTCCGTCGGCTGAAGCCCAGCAGGTTGTCGTCACCGACGACGAGCACCTGGCCCGAGACCACCACGGTGGCGCCGGTGCCTCCGTAACCGCTCTCGTTGGTCGGCCGCCGCCACCGCACCTGGCCGGTCGCGGCATCCACGGCAAGCACTTCGTGGTTCTTGGACAGGAAGTACGCCGTGGACTGATCCGCGGCCGGACTGCCGACAGCCGCGCCCGGGACCGTCCAGGCGCGCGCCAGGATTCGCGGTGAAGTCGTGGGGCCGGGCGGGCCGTACGGCGGCGGGCCCGGCAAACCCTGCTCGCCCGGACGGCCTGGCGCCGCAGCCTGCACGACCGCGACGAGGGTCAGCGCCGTGACGCCGAGTCGAACGAGTCGGCTTCGCAGCGGGCTCATGGCCTCCACCAGAGAGGATAGCCATAGTAGTCGTACACCACCAGGTTGCTATCGCCCTGCACGGCCAGCCACGCCCCGGGGTGACCCGCCGTGCCGGACGACCACAAGGCTGCGCCGCCGGCGTTGTACACCACGAGGTTCCCATCGCCCTGCATCGCCACCTGGCCCGGCTCGAACGTCATGCTGGCCCACAGCACGTGACCGTCACGCACCCGGTAGAGCACGAGGTTGCCATCGTGCTGGTACACCAGCTCGTACTCGTTGTTCGACGAGCGGCGCGATTCGCCCGGCATCAGGCTATCGCCCGAGGCGAGGACATCCGACGGCGTGGGCCCCGGCGGTGGCGGTGGTGGCGGAGCGGTCGCGCGAAGCTGCACCCCCATGTGCGTCGTGAGCCCGTAGGTGATCACCCCGTCGCTCACCTGCGGCTCCTGCACATGCGACGGCCCATGCACGAAGATGTTGCGGCCGCCGGGATAGTACTGGCTCCACACGGGGACGATGCCGTCGTGCGGCGTGCGGCACGTGCCGTCGTTGGTGACGGTGAGGCACCACTCAGGGTCGATGCGCCGCAGCCCATTGGCCACAGCGAACAGCCGGCTGGCCATGGTGAGCGCCGTGAAGTTGGCGGGGTAGTTGGCCACGAGGAAGCTGCCCGCCGCCTCGAGCGTGCCGATGGCGTACCACACGCGGCTGTACCAAATCTCCGCCGCCACACGGTCGTAGAGGCGAATCGGGCCCATCCGCCAGTAGCCTTCGAGCTCGTACGCGATGCCCACCCGCGCGGGCACGTCCGTCGCCTCGCGATTGAGGTTGGCCGAGCCATTCAGCTGGCCGAGGAACCCGGAACGCGTCGACATCTGCGGCACCACGGGGTACTGCGACAGCACGCCAAGCCCCGCGATGGCGGCCCAACTCGAGTAGGACGCGCCCTGGGTGTACCTGAGCGCCAGCTCCACGAACACGTAGAGGTCCCACCATTCGTTCGGCTGCGCGCCGAGCGCGCCGAGGACCGCTCCGGCCGTGTTGTACAGCGACTCGTGAAACCCGAGTGCCGACAGCATCCGGTCCACGGCAGGGGCCCCTTGTTGCGGTGACCCCACCGTCATCACGCCGCTCAGGCTGCGCGCGCGGCTCCACTGACGGGCCACGATGCCGCCGTTACTGTGCCCGAGGGCGATGGTGGACGCGGGCAGCGAGCCGTACTGGCGCTGGAGGTCCGAGGCCTGCGCCTCGAAGGTCTCGGACCACGGAACCCCGGGCACATAGGTACTGATGGCAAGCGTTGCCCTCAGCCGATCCGCCGTATCACGCCACGTGCTCGGGCTGCCGTTCAGTCCGTGCACGAACACGGTGGGACGGTCCTGCCCGGCCACGGGACGGGCCGCCAGCAGACACAGGACGACGAGAGCGAGGATGCTGGTGCGCATGGCTTACCTCTCGGACCCAACCGTCAGGTTGGAGAAAGCCACCGTGACCATCGACCGTTCCTGGCCCTCCGCCGTCGCCTGCTCGGTCCGGATGGTGTGCCGGAAGAGGCTGCCGTCCGGCCGCGCGGCATACTCGAACCGAACGCGTTGCTGCAGCACGCCGTCGCGGGCGACGCTCGATTCCATCACGACGCCCGTTCGTCGATCGGCCAGCACCTCGGTGACGGTGCCGCCGCTCCGTGAGAGATAGCGATCGAGGCGGCCGACCCGTCCGACCGGCGTTCCGTGCGCGCGCCGGAGTGCCAGCCGGCGGTCGTCGCCCTGCCGCGGGTCGGCCAGCAGGGCGTCGAGCCAGCGTGCCGCGCCATCGAAGACGGGAAGGCCGGCGTCGGCCTCCTGGGACAGCCGCGTGTTGAGGCGGCCGTCGTTGGCGTACACCTTCAGGCCGCGGGCGCCATCGGCGTACTCGACGCGCGCGCCGTCGAGCGGCGTCGGCAGGGCCCCATCCGGTGCCGCCCGATAGCGCAGCACCGTCGTCCAGCCGGAGGAGGCATGACGCCGCTCGAGGGTGAAGGTGGTCGGGCTGGACGAAGGCCCGGCGTGGCTGCCGTCGGGATTGAGGAGGGTGTGCGTGACCGTGACATCCACGGCCACCGCGGCGGGTGAAACCGCGGCCGGTTGAGCGGCGCGGAGGGAGCGCGACTGGCCGGCGACGACCAGCAGCAGGGCAAGGGCGAACAGACGAGCGACGCGAACGGTCATGGCGAGTCCTTTCGGTGGGCCCGGCTCGACCTCCAACGCCCCGCCCGAGCAGACATGGTGTTGTCTGCAACGGGGATGCCCGCCCGGCCGGGATGGGCCAACGGGCGCGAATCGATCAGTTTTCGAACAGGATCCGCAGACGCGGCGTACACCCGCGTGATCGTGCCGAGGGCAACCGGTCCGGAAGGGTAGTTCGTGCCCGTGATGGAACGGGGCGATGGGTAGTGACTACCCAGGCACGGGTGAAGGAGGTCGCCCGAGCAGGAAGTACGGCCGAGCGAAAGCGGCGGACGTTGACGAGGCGGATTACTGCGCCACGGGGGTACGATCGCGGGGCGCCGCCGCGCGCAGCAGGCCCGAAAACACGGCCTGCAGCAGGGCCGTGTCGTCCGCCAGCAGGTCGAAGACGTCGCCGCGGGTGAAACGGAGTGCGGTGCCCTCGGTGGCGGCGGCGATCGTGGCGGGGATTGGCTTGCTGCCCAGGGCCTGGTACATCCCGATGACGTCGCCGGAATCGGCGGCGGACGTGGTCCCGTCAGGGGCGGTGACCGTCACCGTGCCGGTGAGCACCACCAGAATCGACGTCTCCGCAGCGCTCTCCAGCGGATCCACGCCCGGCGTCAGGGTCACGGCCTGCGCGCTGGCCGCCAGCCGCAGCAATTGGGCCCCGCTGGCCCTCGACAGGAGGGGGCTGGCCTGCAACAGCAGCGCGCGGTCCACGGGCTGGAGCCCGGCGGCCACCTTGCGCTGCACCTCGGGTGTGAGGTCGCCCCGCAGCAGCACGCGCTCCTGGAGTTCCTTGCGGGTGTCGATGAGCCAGCGCATGATGCCCTCCGCCAGCTCCACGTTCTCGGCGAGCAGCGAGAGGAAGGCCTCGGCGGACATCGAGAGGCAGATGGTCGGCTCGATCGAGCGGATCGATCGCCGCATCGGGCGCCCTTCGAGGATCTCCTCGAAGGCCAGCGGCGACGGCGGCTCGATCTCGGACACTTGGCGCTGCCCGTCGGTGGCCTCGACACGCCCGTCCAGCACGAACTGCAGCGTGGCCGGCGCGGTGCCCCGGTCGTAGATCGCGCGCAGGCCCTCGTGCCTCACCTGCTCGCCGAGCGCGGCGATGCGGAACAGCTCGTCCACCGAGGTGAAGTCGAACAGCGGAAGGCGTCGCAGCCGATCGACGAGGACGACCGCCGGCAGCGGCTCCTGCCAGAGCTGGCGACGCCGCTCGGCCGGCATGCGCGAGGCCGCCAGTGCCCACGACGCCGCCTCGAACACGTACCAGTCCCGCGGGTCGCGATGCTGCAGCACGTGCTCCAGGTCTCCGGCGAGCGACCACATCCGGCGCTCTTCGATCAGGTGAATCGTGGCTGCCGAGACCACCTGGTTCTCGTCGTGCACGAGCTGGGCGACGGTGTCCTCGACGTCGCGCCGGCGCGTCTTGTAGATGACGTTGCCCTTGCGCACGCGTTCCTCCGCCGGCATGTCCTCGACGAGCAGCATGACGCGGCGGCGCAGCTCGCCGCCGACCAGGTTGTCCAGGTACTCGATGGCCCCCGAGCGCCGGCGCGCGTCGTCGGTGTCGAGCGTGGCCCGTACCGCGGCGATGTCGGAGGGGGGATGTACCAGGCCCAGCAGCTGGAACATGCGGTTCATGGCGCGGTGGCGTTTCTCCTCGAGCACGCGCCCGAGCAGACAGGTGGCGGCCAGGCCGCCCGTGACGAAGAGGTTGGTGTACAGGGTCAGGGCGCTGAAGGCGCGGCCGGCTTCGGTCACGACATGCCGTTCGATGACCGCGTGGTCGAGGGGGATGGCCGGGTGATCGCGACGGATCCGCTCGAGCGCGGTGATGGCCTTGTAGCGCAGGAAGCCGTCCGACGTGTCGAGCGTCGTCAGCAGCGCCTGCACGGACGCAGCGCACGGGATCCGCGCCAGCGTGGCCGGCACGTGGCGGCGCACCCAGATGTCCTCGTCCCGGTCGGCCAGGAAATACGCCAGCGCCGGGACGACCGCCTCGCCGTAATCCACCAGCACCTTGCGGGCCGGCTCCTTGATCCGGCGGTTCCGCATCAACGCCACGAGCGTGGGCACGTACAGGAAGTCGTCGCCGCCGATGGTGCCTGCGCTGTTCACCGCCGCCCGGGCGACGAAGTAGTTGTCGTCGTACATCAGCGGCACCAGCAGCGGCCGGAACCGCGGGTTGGTCACCAGGCCCAGTGCGCGGGCCACCTGGCGCCTGAGCTCACTGGCCGACTCGCGCGTGTCGGAGGCCAGCCTGTGGAACGTTTCCTCCGCCCGATCCACGTCCGACGGCACATCGCTCGACGCGAGGGCCGCCGCCGCCGTCACCACCAGGTTGAGGTCGTGATGATCCAGGTAGGGACGCATCACGTCCACCGCGGCCTCGCCGCGCAGCGTGGCCAGGGCGCGCGCCGCGGCCAGGCGCACTTCGCCGTCCTCGTCACCCAGCGCGCGCTCGACGCCCGGCAGCCACCGCTCGCCGGCCTCGGGCGTGGTGTAGCGCGCCAGGCGCAGCGCGCGCGTGCGCACGTCAGCGGAGTCGTGGCGCAGCAGGAGCGGCGTCACCAGCTGGCGCTTGTCGAGCGCCTCGAGCATGTCGATGGCATAGAGCACCCGCCGGGGCTCGGGGTGCGACAACTCAGCGAGCAGCGTCTCGATGGTGGAGAGGTCCGCGGAGTCGAGGCGCACCTCCGACGGGCGCACGTCCTGCTGCTCGAGGCTCTTGCGGAACGCCTTCAGGTACTCGCGGCGCGCGTTCAGGGCGAGCGCGCCCCAGATGATCATCATCGTCACGCTGGCATAGCTCAGTTGTCGCCAGCTGAGATCCAGGCCCCACTCCTGCACCAGCACCAGCAGCAGCAGCGCCCCCAGGCCCTTGGCCACGCGGTCGACGGTGACGTCGATGAACGGCTTCGCCTGGTACTTGATGTCGACCGGCAGCGGCAGGAACAGGATCTCGCGCGTGGTCTTGTCCACCGTGTAGCGCAGCGACGTGTCCATGATGCGCGCCAGTCCTGCCGTCCATAGTGCGCCGTTCACCAGCATCAGCAGGCCGGTGGCGCTGTCGACCACCGGCAGGATCATCAGGGCGAAGCCGATGCCCAGGAAGCGGTGGATCCGGCTGGTCAGCAGCACCTGCACCAGGAACCCGATGATCGAGAGGTAGGCGGTGATCTGCGCCAGGAACGCCGTCACCGCGTCCACGTTCTCGGCACCGCGTGATTCGGCCGCGGCCATGTTGAGCTGCTGCTCGATGATGGCGGCGCCGATGGCGGCAAAGCCAATCACCATCGCGATGGTCTGCAGGTGTCGCGACGACTTCAGCAGGCGCCAGGCCTCCGAACCGCTGACGCTGGCTTCCTCGCCGGTCTGGCTGGCATCGCTGCGTCCCGCACCGGGCTCGCGACGGACGATGATGCCCGCCGTCACCGTGCATACCGCCAGCGTGACCGCGCTGACCAGCAGCACCGAGTTGGTGCCGATCTGCTCGACCACGGCCGACGTCATCGCGGCGCCCGCGAACCCGCCGAGGCTGGCGCCCGCGCCGATGAACCCGAAGATGCGCTTGGCCTGGCGCGGATCGTAGACATCGTTGGCCAGCGTCCAGAACTGGCTGATGAGAAGGATGCCGGTGATGAGCCCGAACAGGTAGAACCCCACGGCCACGGCCCGGTTCGTCGGCAGCCCGGCGAAGAGCACGTAGAACGTGGCCATCAGCGCCACGAGGCCGGCCAGGGTCACCGGGATCATCCAGCGCCGCGGCACCACGCGGATGGCCCGCGTGTAGCCCTGCATGATCAGGCCGATGACGATGCCGGCGCCGAACTGGACCCAGGGCAGGTTCTCGGCGCCGAGCTTCTCGATGAACAGCCCGCGCGTGACGGGCTTGATCATGTTGTAGCCCGCCATCGCCAGGAACGAATACAGGAACATCATCAGCCCCGTGGTGATCTCACCATCACGGAACTGCACGAGGGGACGGAGCAGGCGGGCGAACACTGCGGCCGATCTTACCGCATGGGATCCGGTGGCCGGCTTCCGTTCTCGGCTCGGTCTCCGGGGATGAGCCTCCGCGATGCCATCCCATATCCGGTAAACTCCTACCCGCCGGCCCGCGGCACCATGGTCCTGCTCCAACGCCTCCTGGGCATGAACCCGCGCGAGCTTCGTCGCTCGCTGCCGCTCTTCGCGTACCTGTTCCTGGTCATGGGCGGCTCGGTGGCCAGCAAGGCCGCCCGGGACGCCCTGTTCCTCGAGCGATACCGCGCGGCCGATCTGCCGTTTGCCGACATCGCCATCGCCCTGTTCGTGGCGGTCGTCGCCTCGGTGTACATCCGGGCGGGCGAGCGCCTCAACCTGCGCAACCTCCAGGTGGCCAGCCTGCTGGCGTTTGCCGCCTCGGCCCTCGGCTTCTGGTGGTGGGCCACGGCGCCCGGCGACGAGAACCCCACCCTGTTCCTGCTGATCTACGTGTGGGTGGGCATCCTGTCGGTGCTGGCCCCGGCGCAGGTCTGGACGCTGGCCACCTTCGTCCTCACCACGCGGGAGGCCAAGCGGACGTTCGGGCTGGTGGGCAGCGGCGCCATCCTGGGCTGGATCGTGGGCGGTCTCGCCACGCGCCTGGCCGTGGGGAGATACGGCACCGAGGTGATGCTGCTCGTCACGGCGGTGTCCTACATCGTCTGCGCCGGACTGGTGCTCGTCGTCTGGCACTACCGCCCGGCCAGCCTGCATGGCGAGCGTCCGGCCGGCGGCGAGTCGGGCGGCGGCATCATCGCGGCGCTCGAGGTAATCGCCGGCTCGCGCTACCTGAAGGCGATTGGCGCGGTCATCCTGTTGTCGTCGCTGGCCACCACGGTGGAGGCCTGGCAGTTCAAGGCGATGGCCAAGGCCGCCATTCCCGACACCGACGCCCTGGCCATGTTCTTCGGCACCTTCAACGTGGCGGCGGGCGTGGCCGCGCTGCTGCTCCAGCTGCTCCTCACGGGGCGCGTGCTGCGCCGGGCCGGCATCGGCCTGACGCTCTTCGTCGTGCCCGTGGCGTTGACCCTCACCTCCGTCGGCGTGCTGGCCGCCGGAACCCTGCTCGCGGCCACGATGCTGCGCGCCAGCGATCAGGTGCTGCGCTATTCCATCGACAAGGCCACCATCGAGCTGCTCTACCTGCCCGTGCCGGCCTGGCAGACGTTTTCTGTGAAATCGTTCATCGACACCGTGGTCTACCGCATGGGCGACGGGCTCGGGGGGCTCGTCGTGCTGGTGTTCGCCACGGCGCTCGGCTGGAGCCCCGTCGACCTCGCGTGGGTCTTGCTGGTGCTGCTTGGCGGGTGGATGGCGGCGGCGGCGGTGGCCCGTCGCGAGTACGTGGAGAACCTGCAGGACAGCATCTTCCAGCACCGCCTCGACGCCGAGCGCGGCTCGGCGCCGGTGCTCGAGCGAACGGCCACCGACATCCTCTCGGCCCGGCTGGCCGGTGATACCGGCGAGATCGTCTACGCGCTCAGCCTGTTCGAGATGGCCCACGACCGCGCCGTTCACCCGGCCGTGCGCGGCCTGCTGGCGCACCCGGCACCGGAGGTGCGCCGCCGGGCGCTGGCGCTGCTGTCACGCGCCGACGACCTGACCGTGAGAGAGCAGGTGCAGCAGTTGCTGCACGATCCGGACCTGGAGGTGCGCACCGAGGCGCTGCTGTACCTCACCGAGCACAGCAACGTGGATCCGCTGGCCAGCATCGAGTCGGTGGGCGACTTCGAGGATTTCTCGATCCGCGCCTCGATGGTGGCGTTCCTCGCCCGGCCCGGGCGCGCGCAGAACGCCGAGGCGGCGCGGATGATGCTGGCGAAGATGGCCGAGGAAGCAGGGCCCGACGGTCAGCGTACGCGCCTCGAGGCGGCGCGCCTCATCGGCTTCCTGCCCGACCTCTTCGACCGCGAGCTGCGGCTCCTGCTGCAGGACGATGATGCGGACGTGGCGCGGGCCGCCATTCTTGCGGCAGGCCGGCTGAAGAAGCGCATCTTCGTGGGACGCATCATCGAGCGCATGGAGGATCCGGCGCTCGTGCCCACGGCCGTCGAGGCCCTCGCCGGTTTCGGCGACCGCATCGTCGGGACGCTCCGCGACTTCCTGGTCGATCCCGAGATGCCCATGGACGTGCGGCGCGAGATCCCGTCCGTGCTGCAGGCCATCGGCACCAGGGCCGCGCAGAACGTGCTCACCGAGAGCGTGCTCGACAACGATGTGGTGCTGCGGTACCACAGCATCGCGGCGCTCAACAAGCTGGGGCAGCTGCACCCGGAGCGGCCCGTGGATCGCAAGATCATCGAGTCGGTGCTCGCGGCCGAGATCCTGGGGCACTATCGTTCCTACCAGGTGATGGGCACGCTCACGCGGTCGCTGTCCGACGCAGCCGGCCCCGTTCGGCAGGGCCTCGCCGAGTCGATGTCGAAGGAGCAGGAACGCATCTTCCGGCTGCTCAAGATGCTCTATGCCGAGCACGATCTGCATAGCGCCTACGTCGGCCTGCAGTCGCCGGATCCGGTGGTGCACGACAACGCCCTGGAGTTCCTCGACACCATCCTGCCGCCAGAGATGCGTGCCGTGCTGATGCCCATTCTCGACCGGGAGGTGCCGGTGCCGGCGCGGATCGAGCGAGCCAACCAGCTGCTCGGGTCGGAGCTCGGCAATCGCGAGGAGGCCGTGGAGGTGCTGACGAAGAGCACCGATCCATGGCTGCGATCGTGCGCCGCCTACGCCATTGGTGAGCTGCACCTGCTGCGCCTGGCGCCCGTGCTGGAGGCGTGGGTCCGCGATCCCGACCCACTGCTCAAGGCCGCCGCGGTGGAGGCGCAACGGAAGCTGAAGGAGGCGGCGACCAACGCGGCGGGGGTGGGACTGCTATAGCACGGAGGGGCAAAGCACGGAGGGGCAAAGCACGGGGGTTCGAAGGCGCGGCAGTTCAAAGTGCAGAGGTTTGGCGGGCGCAGGCCCACCACACGATCGTGGGCCACATCTGTGCAACGAGCCGGGACCAGGACGACTCCGTGTGCCACGCGACGCCGTAGGGCGTCATGACATAGATCGCGAAGAACACCGCGAGTTGCCCGATGATCAGCATCCCGGCGGCTGTGACCGCGGCCGAGCGGTCTCGCCGCAGGCCCGTCGGCGCCAGGGCGACGACCGGGATCAGCAGCATCGGCGACAGCACCAGCCAGCCGCCCCACCAGGCGCCTTCGTTGGTCATGTAGCGCGCGATGAACGACACGCGCGCCTGATCCGACCAGTACGTCAGTACCCCTGGCCGTTGCAGCCCTGACACCAGCTCGTTGTCCGGTGCCAGGAAGATCTTGAACAGGGCCAGCACGACCAGCATCGGTCCGAGCCCCACGATGATGTCGGTGGCGGCCCCGTGGGCGGTCGCGAGCCCGGAACGGTGGAAGACCAGCAGGACGTACAGGCAGGGCAGCATTCCCGCAACGACCAGGCCCTCGTTCTTCGTCCACGCGGCCATCCCCATCGCGAGTCCGGCAAGGCCCAGCGTCGCGGCGGACGACGGTCGGGCCGCCAGCAGGACCACGGCCAGCACGGTGAAGAACCCCAGCGGCACATCGGCGAGCTGCGACACCCCGTTCAGGATGAACGCCGGGACAAGCAGGAGGCTCAGCCCGAGCACGGCCCCGGCCGCCCCGCGGCGCTCGTACAGCGAGGCGGCGACCAGCGCGACGGTCGCGGCCGTGAAGACCGTCGCCAGCACGATGGGCACGCGCATGCTGATCGCGCTGTCGAGGACCCACCCGCGTGCCACGCTTGCCGGCAACAGCAGCGGGTAATCGGGATGCGTCCATGCGAGCTCTTCGGTGAACGCGTTTCGCCAGAGCGGGGAGGGGTGTGCCAGGAACCTCGCCCGCAGGTTCCAGATGGCCCACGCATCCCAGTCGCCGAAGGGCGAGGCCTCGAGTTGCAGCCAGGCCTTCGCGGCGGAGGCGCCCACGACGGCCAGCGCCAGCAGGGCAAGGGCCACCGGCCACCGATTGCGCACCTGCGTGTGGGTGCCAGCCGGGGCGCTGGTGCTGGACAATGCCAGCGCCGCGAGACAGGCCAGCGCCCACAGCGCGGGATCGACGATAACGAACGTCGCCGTGCTGCCGCCGGCCAGCCTCCAGAGAAAGAACAGTGCTGACGACAGCCCGAGCCCGAGCCCGAGAGCCGCGGCGATGCGAGTCCCGGCGGAGAGGGTTCGCACCGGTCGTGTCCACATCCACACCGCGAGCGCTGGCAGCGCCTGAAAGAGGAGCGCCACGTCAGTAGCGTCTCCTGTACAAGCGAACGCCCGCCTCCGTGACCCGCACCAGTTCGAACGACTGCAGGCGACTGTCGCCATCGATGGCGGGTGGCGCGCCCGGCGCCGTCACCGCAAATTCCGCGTTGTCGCCCGCTTCCCGGACCAGGCGCGGCGCCAGCACGTGCTGGGCGAGATACCGCTCGGCGATGGCGTTGGGATCCGGCGAGACCGTCAGGATCAGGACCACGGACGATGACGGGATTGCATCGACCACCGCCTCATAGGCCGTGGCGATCGGCAACGCACCGCCAGCCGGCCCCGCCCTGAGTTGCGGGACCAGGGAGCCCAATGCCATCAACGCGACTCCGACCGCCAGCACCGTCTCACGCACCAGTGAACCTTCCTGCTTTGAACCTGCGTGCTTTGAACCTTCGTGCCCGACTACCGTGCCACCGCCTCTGCCGCCGGCGAATCGGGCCAGGTGGGCACCGGCCGCGCCACGTATCCGGCGTGCGCCAGCTTGCCCTGGAACAGCGCCGTCTGCGACGCCGCGAACTGCAGCCGCACCGCCACGCGCAGGACGATGTAGACCTGGCCGACGGCAAAGGCCGCGAGCGGCGCCGAGGCGCCCGGCGCGGCGAGGGCGTAGACGCCCACCACCAGCAAGTAGGCCAGCATGTTCAGCAGGTACAGCGCCAGCGCCTTCGCGGGATGCCGCACGACGAACCGCACACTGGCGCGGAGTGCGCCGATCATGCTGCGGCGATCCTCGACCACGGCGCGGATCTTCGCGTAGTCGAACACGAGGTTCACGGTGCAGAGGATCGCGATGAACGCCGCATACAGCCCGAGGCGCACCAGGAACGCGGTGCGCTCGACGGTGGTGTCGTGGGTCCACCGCGCGTAGAGCGTGTCGAACAACCACGGGTGCAGCCAGGCGAAGAGCGCCCAGTAGATGGCCCCCGCCACGACGCCAAGGCGCAGGAACCGGAAGAACCACAGGCCGCACGCCGAGAAGAACGCGTGCGCGCCGACCCGGCGATCGCGCGCAAGGCGATCCAGGACGCCGCCCGCGAGGAAGACCGACAACAGGATCTGCCCGCCGACGATGCCCGCCAGCGCCGGGACGAGCGCGCGCTGATCGGCGATGCGGCTGGCGTTGTCGAGCACGGCGGCAAAGCCGATGATGGCCGGCACGAACGTCTGCCCGACGCCGGCCGCCTGCACGAGGAACTCGTTCCACCAGTCGAAGTTCACACCCCGCGCGGCGGCGTCGGCCATGAGGCTGGCGCCCAGATGGTCGGCAATCATCCCGTGCAGGACCAGGGCCGGTGGCACGGCCATGAGGAGGGTGGAGAGCCACAGCCCCACCACCAGCCACGTCGCCCGCCGCACGCGCCCGAGGCCGTCCCTGAACGCCGCGATCACCGCGTGCCTCCTCTGGCTCCCGGTTCTCCGACTCCCGCCTTCGCCGAGGCTTCGGCGGGCAAGCCCGACTCCCGACTCCCGACTCCCGGCATGGCTCTAGACAAAGAAGGCGTAATTCATCATCAGGTCCTGCAGCCACACGATCCACTGCAGCGTCCAGGTGTCCGCGGCGCGCTCGGCCTGCGGCTTCATGGTGATGCTGTTGTTGGTGTAGTGCACGTCCAGCAGCAGCACGCGGTCCGGGTCCACCTGCACCGACACGGCCTTCGCCGGCTTCTCGTACAGGAATGGCTGCCAGCGCGCCTGGCCGTCCCACGTCTCGCGCACCTGTTCGCCGTTCTCGAAGGTCACCAGCACGTCCACCGGGAAGGTGGCCTCGCCGAGGCGCCGCACGACCACCGTGGTGCGGAACAGCGTGGCGTTCTCCTGCGCCTCGAACGCGAGGGGCGCCCCGGGCGCCGACTCGACGAATCCGCGCGTCGCCACAGGGACGCTCTCCAGCCGCTCGGCCGCGTAGTCGAACTCGTTCGAGCTGCGGTGGACCTGATCGAAGAACCACGTCAGGTCCTGGCCCGACTTCTCGTTGACGATGGCGAAGAAGTCGTCCGGCACGGGGTGCGTGAAGCGGAAGCGCTCGAAGTAGGCGGCCATCACGGGCTGCAGACGGTCCCATCCCAGGTGGCGCTCGAGCGTGTGCAGCCAGAGCGCCGTCTTGCTGTAGGTGATGTCGGCGTGCGTGCCCGGCCAGTACCGGTAGCTGGGCGTGGCAGGAACGTCGCGCTCCGCGGAAGGCCGATAGCCGTTCAACCCGTTGCCATCGGTCGCGCGCGACCGTTTGATGTCGCGGAGTTGCCACGGGATGAAGCCGCCGAAGAAGCGCTCCACGTGGTAGTTCGGCTGGAAGGCCACGGACTGCACGCGCTCCTCGGAGAAGGTGTTGAAGCCCTCGTCCATCCACGCCGAGGTCACCTCGTTGTTCGCCACCATGCCGTACCAGAACTGGTGGCCGGCCTCGTGCACCGTGACCGACTCGGGCTGGTTCGATAGCCGCGGGGCCAGCCAGCGCGATCCGGCGGTGAAGAGCGTCGGATACTCCATGCCCCCCGCGCCGCTCTGCCAGGCCGGATCGACGATGGTGATCTGCGGATAGGGATAGGGGCCGTACCACTCGCCGTAGTACTTCAGGGCCGCGGCGGTCGCCGCGAAGTGGCGGTCCTGCTGACCGCGATGCTCGGGCTGCAACAGGAGCCGCATGGTGACGGCGGGCAGCCGATCGTGCTCGAACCGCTCGGTGTACTCCTCGTAGTCCGGGCTCGTCGTCCACGCGAAATCGTGGACGTCGTCTTGTGCATAGCGGTGAATGGTGAGGTCGCCGTTGGTGTCGGTGCGCGAGACCTCGCGGCCCGTGGCGCCCACCACCCAGCCTCGCGGCACGCGGAGCTGGACGTCGTAGCTGCCGAAGTCGGCGTAGAACTCGGTGTTGGCGAAGAACTGCCGCGCGTTCCACCCGTCTGCTTCGAAGACGCCGAGCTTCGGGAACCAGTGGGCGATGAAGAAATAGTTGCCGATGGCGCCGGTGCGCGAGAAGGTGCGGGGCACCTGCGCTTTCCACGCCACGCGCAGCTGCACCGACTGGCCCGGTGCCACCGCCATCGGCAGGTCGGCTGCGGCAAGCGATCGATCCGCCGCGTTCTGATCGTCCGGCTGGATGTAGCGGAACGTGGGCATCAGGTCGAGCCCCGGCGAGCCGTCGGGGTTCGCGAGGGCCAGCTCGGTGAGCTGCTGCCACCCGAAGTCCTCCTCGCGGCGATCGAGCATGCTCCCGGTGATGCCGCCCAGCTTCCGCTGCGACAGCCACGTGGAGTCGGTGTTGCGCCACGCGTTCCAGTAAAGGTGCAGGCGGAGGGAGTACGCGGGCATGGCACCGGGGTTGCGCCAGGTGATGACCGCGGTGCCGGTGATGGTTCTCGCGGCCGCGTCGAGCGTGGCGTCGATGCGGTAGCTGGCGGTGCGGGACGCAAGGCCCGGCTCCTGCGCGCGAAGCGGTGCGGGCGGCCGGGCGCCGGCCAGAAACATCATGGCCGCCGCGATCAGCCACACCTGCCGTCGAAGTCGCATCGTGTCTGTTCCGCTGCCCATCCTACACCGTCCGCTCGCGCGCGCCCGGCGCATATAATCGGACGCTCCCGGCCATGCCCATCCGCGTGCTCGTCTACGGTCTCGGTCCCATCGGCGCGGCGGTGGCGCGCCAGCTCGTGGCCCGCAAGGGCTTCGCGCTGGTCGGCGCCGTGGACGTCGATCGCGAGAAGGTCGGCCTCGACGTGGGCCAGGTGATCGACCTCGGGCGACGGCTCAAGGTGCGTGTCACCAACGACGCCGTGGGCGGCATCCGGCAGGCGAGGCCGGACGTCGTGGTGATGTGCACGAGTTCGTCGCTCAAGAAGGCGCTGCCCTCCATCGAGACCGTCCTCACGCTGCGCATGCCGATCGTCTCGACGACCGAGGAGCTGTCTTATCCGGTGGGGCGCAACCGGACCATCGCGCGGGCCATCGACCGGATGGCGAAGAAGGCAAAGGTGGCGGTCGTCGGCACCGGCGTGAATCCCGGGTTCGCGATGGACGCGCTGCCGGTGATGCTGAGCGGGGTGTGCGAGCGCATCGACAGCGTGCGCGTGGACCGCGTGCAGGACGCTCGCATCCGGCGCCTGCCGTTCCAGCAGAAGATCGGCGCCGGCCTGACGGTGGACCAGTTCGCGGCGAAGGTGAAGGACGGATCGGTTCGGCACGTGGGGCTGGCCGAGTCCATCACGATGATCGCGCGCGCGTTCGGCTGGACGCTGAACGAGATCACCGACGAGATCCAGCCGAAGGTGGCGAAAGTTCCCGTCGAGAGCGACCTGCTGGCCGTGGATCCCGGATATGTGTGCGGCATCGTGCAGGACGGGATCGGCTACCGGAAGGGCAAGCCCCTGATCACGCTGCACATGGAGGCCTACCTGGGCGCGCCGGAGAGCTACGACACGGTGACCATCGAGGGCCTGCCGCGCATTGTCCAACGGATCGAAGGCGGCTTACATGGCGACATTGCGACGGCGTCGATCGCGGTGAACGCCGTGCCGCAGGTCCTGCGCGTGGCGCCCGGCCTGCGGACGATGATCGACATGCCGATTGTGAGCTTCGCTGGGTAACCGGTATCCGGCGTCCTGACTCCGGCCTTCGCTTCGTCCCGCCGCGGTGCCCTCCCGGCGCGATCCCCCTCCCGACGCACTTCCACTCCCGACTCCCGACCGTATACTTGATCTCTTATGCCCACACGTCGTATTTTCGTCCGTTCTACCACGGCTGCGCTGGCCGCCCTCGGGATTCCCGCACACGTGTGGGCCCTTCAGGACGGCGAGGAGCTTGTCACCCTCACCGACTACACGGACGATTTCACGATCGTGGCGCAGGCCGCCAATCCCACTGTCCGGTGCTACGACCTGCGGACGCTCACCTCGTGGACGACGCCGAATGAGGATTTCTACGCGTTCCACCAGACGGTGACGCCCACGGTGGATCCGGCGACGTTCCGCCTGCGCATTGGCGGCCTGGTGGAACGTCCGCGGGAGCTGTCGCTGACGGAGCTCATGGCGCGCGCAGACCGGCGAGACGAGGCCGTGACGCTCGAATGCTCGGGCAACTCGAACCGGCCCACGCGCATGGCCGGGTTGCTGAGCAACGGCGTGTGGACGGGTGTGCCGCTGGCGGCAGTGCTGAAGGAATGCGGCGTGAAGCCGGAGGCGCGCGAGGTGGTCTTCCTGGGCGCGGACCTCGAGCGCGAGAAGAAGTGGCAGGCCGGCAACCGGGAGTTCGAGGCGCCGCACGGGCGCAGCGTCTACGTGCAGGACGCGCTGAACCCCGCGGCGCTGCTGGCGTTCCACCTGAACGGCCAGCCGCTGCCGACGAAGAACGGATTCCCCCTGCGGCTGATCCTGCCCGGTTGGTACGGCATGACCCAGGTGAAGTGGCTGACGCGCATCGAAGTGATCGATCGC
>DAIRFN010000053.1:0-20334 GCA_036795065.1 Vicinamibacterales bacterium | reverse complement strand
AAGAAATTGAACGAATCGTTGCGGTCGAGCACGTCGGCGGGATCGGGAAGCCCGCGTGCCGCGGCCCGCCGCACGGTCTCGCCATCGACCATCGCGCCGGCCACGTCGCTCGTGCCATCGATGCCATCCGTGCCCACGCTGGCAGCCGTTGCAGCCCCGAGTGTGGCCATGGGCTCGGCCAGGGCCAGCGCGAACTCGAGATTGCGTCCCCCGATGCCCATCCCCTTCACGCGGACCGTGGTCTCGCCTGCCGACAGGACACACACGGGTCCCCGGTGCGCCCGCGCCAGGGCCAGGGCGCGGCTCAGCCACCCGGGCGCCACCAGCCGCGCCTCCCCCGTCAGCCGCTCGTGCATGACCACGGCAGCGTATCCGAGGTCCGCCGCCGCGGCGCGCGCGGCGTCCACCGCGTGGGCGGCCCGTCCAACCACGAAGCCGTCGGATCTCGCCAGCCCGGCATCGCCGCCTTTGGGCGTGTCGGCGACCCGACCCGCGCACCCCTCGAGGATGCGCGCGGCCACGGCGGCTGGCAACCGGTCCCATGCTTCGTGCGATTCGACCGCAGCCGCCACGTCGGCCCAGGTGGACGGGTCGGGCAGGCCCGGCCCGGAGCCGATGACGCTCAGGTCGTCGCCAATCACGTCCGAGAGCGCGAGTGTCGTGGTCGCGCCCGGGCACGCGGCGGCCAGGCGCCCTCCCTTCACGCGCGACAGGTGCTTGCGCAGCGCATTCAGCTGGTGGATGTCCGCGCCGGCCAGCATGAAGGCCCGCGTCGCCGCGAGCTTGTCCTCGAACGCGAGGCCGTCAACGGCCTCGCACATCAGGGCCGATGCGCCCCCCGACAGCAGCAGGACGAGACGCTCGTTGCGACCGACCCGCGTGGCACGCGCGAGGGCTTCGGCAGCGGCGGCCCGGCTGCGCTGGTCGGGAAATGGGTGCGCCGCCGGCAGGAAAGCGAGCGCTGCCGGCATCGCGGCCGACGGATGGGTGCCGATGGCCAGCGCAGTGCGGATGCGCACCTCCGGACGGACCATCACGGCCGTGGCCATCGCCGGGCCAGCCTTCCCCACCGCGATCAGGTGAATGGGCTCGGAGACCAGACGCGACCGCGTGACCTCATCGTCGAACGCGCGCGCGACGACACGTCCCGCGGAGACGCCATCCAGCGCGGCCTGGATCACGTGGAGCAAATCGGTTCTGAGGGAAGGGGTCAGTGGACTTTGAGGGGATCGGACCAGGCCGAGAGGCCTGTCACGACATCGAACTCTCTGAGGAGGCGCGCCATCACTTCGTCGGCGTCGGCTTTCTCGGAGAGGCGTTCGAGGTCGGCGATGACGCGCTGGAGCGCGCGCTCGACCCCGCAGATGGCCTGCTCGGAGAAATACTCACGCTGCTCCTGCAGGCATTGATGATGTTTCAGGAATTCTTCGCGGTAGAAATCGGCAAGCGTCGATACGGAGAGCTTCGCGGGGTGGTCGCTGAGGAAACTCGGCAGGCGATTCCGTACCCTCGGCATATCCGACAACACCCAGTGTAAAGACCCGATGACGCGATTGTCAACGGGCCGAGCGTGAAGCCACCAGACCCGCCAGGGCCCCCACCCCAAGACCGGCGCCCGCCAACAGCAGCATGTCGCCGAAGGACAGGAACGAAGCGGCCTCCCCGGCGAGTAACCCCGACAGGGCCGGCGTCAGCCACCCGCGGACGCTGGCGTAGGCTCCGCCAAGCACCAGCAGGGCCAGCAGGGCCCCAATCCCGCCGAGAAGCAGGCCCTCGACGACGAAAGGCCCCCGGATGAAGCC
Organism: Vicinamibacterales bacterium; assembly: GCA_036795065.1. Classification (GTDB taxonomy): domain Bacteria; phylum Acidobacteriota; class Vicinamibacteria; order Vicinamibacterales; family UBA2999; genus VFZN01. Next base: position 18,532 of record DAIRFN010000053.1, on the reverse strand, counting down.
GAAGGGGGCCCCGACGAGCTGCATGATGTCCAACTCGTCGCGCCTCGCGTGGAGCGAGAGGCGGACCACCGCCGTCACCGTGAACGCGGCGCCGAGCAAGAGCACGACCGTCAGCGCGAACCCGGCCACGCGCACGCCGGCGATGAACGACAGCACGCGTTCGAGCCATTGGCGGTCGAACTGGACGTCTGCGACGCCGCTGAGCTCGCTGACCCTGGTCGCCAGCGCCGCCGCCTCGTCCGCCACGGTGGCCCCGGGGCGGAGTCTCACCTCGAACGAGGCCGGGAAGGGATTGCTCCCGAGCGTAGGGGTGACGTCGGCCAGTTCGGGGAAATCGGCCTGGAATCGCTCGAGGGCCTCGTCCTTCGTGAGGAAGTCCACCTGAAGGGCGGCGTCCTCTCCCTTCAACCGCTGCTCGACCTCCGCGCGCGCGTCATCCGAGATGTCGTCGCGCAGGAACACCGACACCTCGGCCGACTCCATCCACCGCTGCACCATGCGCTGCAGGTTGGCGGAGATCAGCAGGAACCCGCCCAGCGCGAGGAACGCGATGGCAATAGTCCCCATCGACATGGCGGCCGCACGCCCCCCACGCCTGAGGCTCGCGAGGGCCTCTTCGAATGCATAGCCAAGCATGCTCACGGCATCCCTCCCACCTGGTCGAGGCGGCCGTGCTCGAGGTGGATGCTGCGGCGGTTGACGAACCGGATGAGCTCGGGGTTGTGCGTGGCCACCAGCACCGTGGTGCCGCGCGTGTTGATCTCCCGGAACAGCTTCATGATCTCGATGGAGAGCTCGGGGTCGAGGTTGCCCGTCGGCTCGTCGGCCAGGATGATCTGCGGATCGTTGACCAGTGCCCGCGCGATGGCGACGCGCTGCTGCTCGCCGCCGGACAGCTCCAGGGGAAAGGCCTGCAGGCGGTGCTGCAGCCCGACCCACTTCAGGACCTGGTAGGTGCGTCGTCGCTGCTGGTCGATGGGTACGCCCAGGACGCGGAGGGCGAACGAGACGTTCTCGAAGACGGTCTTCGCCGCGATGAGCTTGAAGTCCTGGAACACGAACCCGACGGTTCGGCGGTACGCCTGCACCTCGCCGGGAGACAGCCGCGCCAGGTTGCGCCCGCCCACCACCACGTCGCCTTCCGAGGGCCGCTCCTGCAGGAGCAGGAGCTTGAGCAGGGTGCTCTTGCCCGCGCCGGAGGCGCCCGTCAGGAACACGAACTCCCCTTTCCCGATAGTCAGCGTCAGGTTGCGCAGGGCGTTGTACTCGCCATACGCCTTGGTGACGTTCTGCGTTTCGATCACGGGCGGTAGTCTACTAGCTCGACGCGCACCCGGCCGAATCCGGCCAACAGGTCCAGTCTGACGGGCACCCGGCGCGCGTCGGTTGCCATCCACAGTGTGGCGCTCACACCCTCGCGCCGTTCGAGGCGTCGATCGAGGCTCACGCCGAGGCGCAGGGCCTGCGCCACACCGGTCGGCGTGGACACCGATTCCACCCCCTCCACGCGAATCCGCGCCGTGAGATGGCGACCGGCATCGTTGACCGGAATGGTCAGATCGTCGCCGACCGCCAGTGGCAGCGTGCGCGCGTAGAAGAGCGCGCTTACCGCGTCTCGGGCGCCGGGCCACAACGGGCTCGCCAGCGCATCGCTGACCGCGGCCTCGTCGGGGCTGGCGCCCATACGCACCTGCCGGCGATCGGCGTCGTAGACGTAGGCCCGCGTCAGCTCGCGCGCGCCCTCGTCCATCTGGCGAATGTGCACCAGGGGCATCAGGTCGGTCGTGGCCAGCGTGGTGAACACGTCACGAGCCTCGAAGAAGCGCGACACCCAGTCGGCGGTGGCGGCCGACGCCTCGAAGCGCCAGCGCGCGAGTGGCGCGTGCTCCGCGTCGTTTGGCGCGGGCGCCGCAGTTTTCAACGTGATCGTGCCGGCCGCCAGGTCGCCAATCCAGCGGACCTCGTAGGTGGCTTCCTCCCCGGCCCGGAACGGCACCGGGCCCGGCGGTGGTGGTGGCGCGACCGGCGCCTCCGCCAGCGCGGCCTCGCTCTCGGGTGTCCAGCGCACTTCGTAGATCGCGCGCCCGCCCAACACCGCGCGCTCCACGAACGGCGAGGCCGCGGCGCCGGCGTCGAGCCGATCCGGCGTCACCACGAAGCGCACATCCAGCTCCTTCAACATCGCCCGCCCCTCGGCGGCCGGCAAGGTGGCCAGCGACTCGACGATGGCAGTGTACGAGCTGGGACGCTGGCCGCTGTAGCCATTCACGATGGGCCTGCCGTGCTGGAGCGCCTCGACCATGAACGGAGTGTTGGCGGCATCCATGCTCACGGGGAGATAGGCCACGGCCCCCGTCTCTGGCGCGTCGCGCAGCCACCGGCCCACGGCGGTATCTGTCGGTGGCGCCTCGACGAGGGGCAACGGCGCGTTCGCGTACTCGCCGAGCATCACCGCCACCGCCAGTGCGCTCAGCGCCGACCCGCGGCCCGGCGCTGCGGGCCAGTGCCGGGCGACGGCCGCCAGGAGGCGCGTCGTCCCGACGGCCGCGAGCATCACCGCGCCGAGCATCCCAACCACCGCGAAGCGCGCGGGAGCCCGAATCGCGTCGAAGCCCGCCACGTGCGTGGCCAGATAGCGGTAGGCGCCGAGCGGTCCTGCCGGCCCCAACGAGAGCCACACGCCGGACACGACGAGAGCCGCGGAGGTGACCGCGATGGCCCGCGAGTCGGACCGCCAGCCGGCCCACAGGCCCCAGAGCGCCAGCAACACGATGGTCACGCCCGGGAACATCTGGTGCTCGACATGCCGGCGATCGCGCTCGCCCGGTGCTGGTGGCCGCGGCGCGAGCAGGCCCGTGCGGCCGTACACCGCGTTGTCCGGCGGCACCTGCGTGTAACTCTGCAGCGCCGCAGCGTGGTGGGCGGCCTCGTGGAGATTCCGGCCAGAACCTTCGGCTGCCTGCGACCGGAGGTACGGAACGGCGACGGGCAGCACGAGCAGGCCCGCCACGAGACCGGCGACACCGACGCGCGTCCAGTAGCGCAACGCGCGCCACTGGCCGGTGGTCCACGCCAGGGCAGGCGCCGCCACGACGAGCGCCACGGCCGACATCACGCCGTAGTACACCGACGCAATCGCCTGGAGGGCGGCACACACGCCCAGCGCCGCCGCATCCCGCCATCGGCGCCTGGCGGCCACGCGCGTGAGCGCCCACAGGGCCAGCGGCATGAAGTAGAGCGCCTGCAGTTGCAGGTGAAGAAGGTGCGCGGTGCGATAGGGCCAGCACGCCCAGGCGAGGCCTGCGACGAACGCGGCCGGAGTGGAGCCCGTGATCGCCTTCGCGAGCGCGTGCATCGCCACGCCGCTCGCCGCCAGCGACCCGAGCAGCACCAGGTTGTAGGCCAGCGCCAGGTTGTCGGTCGCGGCATAGACGGGCGCCACCACGAGCGACTGCAGCAACTGGTGATCCGAGTAGGTGAGCGTGAGGTCCGACGGGTGAAAGATGGGCGCGTCGAACGCACGGCCCGCGAGCGTGCCCCGGGGATCGTCCAGCCAGGCGCGCACGCCCCAGCCGAGCGTCCAGAGATTCAGGTAGGGGTCGCCCGGGCCGTCGAGCGCGCCCAGGCACGTGGTCAGCACCGTGGCCAAGGGCCAGGTGAGCAGGATGGCCGCCGCGACATACACGGTCGCCACGGCCACGACGCGCCGCATGGCGTTATCCTATCGCCTTCTTCAGCAGCTCGGTCACCAGCTGCGGGTCGGCCTTCCCGCGCGTTTCCTTCATCACCTGCCCCACCAGGAACTGGAACTTGCGATCCTTACCGGCGCGGATCTCGGTGATCACGTCGGCGTGGGCCTCGACCACTGCCCGGACGTGCGGCTCGAGGGCGGACGTGTCGGAAATCTGCGCGAGCCCCTCGGCGGCGACGATGTCCGCGGCCGATCGACCGGAGTCGTACATCGCCGCGAACACGTCCTTGGCGACGGTGCTGCTGATGGTGCCCTTTTCGACGATGCGGATCAGGCCCGCCAGCGCCTCGGGCGCGAGCGGCACCTGCTCGATCGTGACGCCGCGCTCCTTCATGGTCCGGAGCACCTCGCCCATTACCCAGTTGCTGGCCGCCTTGGGGCTCCCGGCCGTGGTGGCCGTGGCTTCAAAGTAGTCGGCCAGCCCTCGCGTCTGCGTCAACAGCTCGGCATCGTACGCCGGCAGCCCGTACTGACCCTGGAAGCGGGCGCTTCGCGCCTCGGGCAGTTCGGGCAGGGCGGCCCGCAACGCGTCGCGCCGCAGGTCTTCGACCACCAGCGGGGGGAGGTCCGGCTCCGGGAAATAGCGGTAGTCGTGCGCCTCTTCCTTGCTCCGCATCGAGTAGGTCTTGCCCTGAGCGGCGTCGAACAGCCGCGTCTCCTGCACGATGCGGCCGCCGTGCTCGATGATATCGACGTGCCGGTCGATCTCGTATTCGATGGCCTTCTGCAGGTGCCGGAACGAGTTCACGTTCTTCACTTCCGTCTTCGTCCCGAGCGTGGTGGTGCCCGTGGGGCGCACCGACACGTTGGCATCGCAGCGGAGACTCCCCTCCTCCATGTTGCCGTCGTTCACGCCCAGCCACACCAGCATCTGGCGGAGCCGCTCGAAGAAGTGCGCGGCCTCTTCCGCCGAGCACATGTCGGGCTCGGACACGATTTCGATCAGCGGTACGCCGCTGCGGTTGTAGTCGAGATAGGTCTTGCGGTCGGAGTCGGCGAAGCCTTCGTGGAGCGACTTGCCCGCGTCCTCCTCCATGTGGATGCGGGTGAGGTGGACGAATTTCTTCGCGCCGTCCACGTCGATCTCCAGCCCGCCGCCGGTGGCGAGCGGCAGCTCGTACTGCGAGATCTGGTAGCCCTTGGGCAGGTCCGGGTAGAAGTAGTTCTTGCGCGCGAACACCGAGCGCGGCTGAATCCCGCACCCGAGCGCGAGGGCGGCGGTGATGGCCAGTTCCACCGCGCGCTCGTTCAGCACCGGCAGCGCGCCGGGCAGGCCCAGGCAGACGGGACAGACGTGCGTGTTGGGGGGCGCGCCGAACGCGGTGGGACACCCGCAGAAGATCTTCGTCCGGGTGAGCAGCTGCGCGTGGATTTCCAGGCCGATGACGGGTTCGAATCGGGACATGGGCGACATGCGGAACGTTGGAGCCCGGCGACGCCGTACGCGCGTCCCCCGGGCTCCCGCAATTCTACATGTCCGGCGCCGGACTCAGATGCGCGGGCCGGCGTCCTTCACTGCCGGCGCGACGTCGGCCTCGAAGGACTTGAAGTTCTCGACGAACATCTTCGCCAGCCGCGCCGCCTGCTGGTCGTAGGCGGCCTTGTCGGCCCACGTGCCGCGGGGATCGAGCACGGCTGCCGGCACGTCCAGGCAGCTGGTGGGCATCTCGATGTTGAACACGGAGTGGCGCTGGTAACCGACGTGGTTGAGCCCGCCGGAGAGCGCCGCGCGGATCATGGCCCGCGTGTAGGCAATCTTCATCCGGCTGCCTACGCCGTAGGGCCCGCCGCTCCAGCCCGTGTTCACCAGCCACACCTTCGCCTGGTACTTCGCGATGCGCTCGCCCAGCTGCCGCGCGTAGACGTTGGGGTTGAGCGGCAGGAACGGCGCGCCGAAGCAGGTGCTGAAGGTGGCGCTCGGCTCGGTCACGCCCTTCTCGGTTCCGGCGACCTTCGCGGTGTACCCGGACAGGTAGTGATACATCGCGCCTTCCGGCGACAGGCGCGCAATCGGCGGCAGCACGCCGTAGGCGTCGGCCGTGAGCATCACGATGTTCTCGGGGTGGCCGCCCACGCCCTCGAGCACGGCGTGGTCGATGAATTCGATGGGGTACGCTCCCCGCGTGTTCTCGGTGAGCGACGCGTCGTCGAAGTTCAGGGCCCGCGTCACCGGGTCGATGACCACGTTCTCGAGCACCGTGCCGAACCGACGCGTGGTGCTGAAGATTTGCGGCTCGGCCTCGGCCGAGAGCTTGATCATCTTCGCGTAGCAGCCGCCTTCGAAGTTGAACACCCCGCGGTCGCTCCAGCCGTGCTCGTCGTCGCCGATGAGGCGCCGGTCGGGGTCGCTCGAGAGCGTGGTCTTGCCGGTGCCCGACAGCCCGAAGAAGAGCGCCGTGTCTCCCGCCTCGCCGATATTGGCCGAGCAGTGCATGGCCAGCACGCCCTTGAGCGGGAGCACGTAGTTGAGCACGGTGAAGATCGACTTCTTGTTCTCGCCGGCGTAGCTGGTGCCCGCGATGATGACCTCGCGCCGGGCCAGGTTGAGGGCGATGACCACGTCGGACCGCGTGCCGTGGCGGGCCGGGTCGGCCTTGAACGACGGCGCGGTTATCACCGTGAATTCCGGCTGGAAGCCGGGCAGGTCGCCTGCCGGCGGCACGATGAACAGGTTGCGGACGAACAGGTTGTGCCAGGCCAGCTCCTGGATGAAGCGGACCGGCAGGCGGTAGGTGGGGTCGGCGCCGGCATACAGGTCCTGGACGAAGAGCTCCTGCTGGCCGAGATGCGCAATCACGTCGGCGCGCAGGGCGTCGTAGTGCGCCGGCTGCATGGGCCGGTTCACCTTGCCCCACCAGACATTGGCCTCGCTGGAGGGTTCCTGGACGACGAACTTGTCGTTGGGCGACCGGCCCGTGTGGGAACCGGTCCGGCAGACGAGCGGGCCTTCGGCGGCGACGACCCCCTCGGCCCGGCGGATGGCGTGCTCGTAGAGAACGGCGGCCTGCAGGTTGACGTGCACGGGCTTACTGGCGCGAATCCCGACCGTTTCGAGTCCCGCCCCGGCGTGTAACGTACTCATACGTGATGACTCCATGGGCCGCCTCGACCCGCGGGCGGCATGAGAAACATCGATCGTACAGATGGCAAACTCGACAAGTCAACAACTTACAGGGGATTGCGGGTCGTTCCTGCTACAATCCGGAGTAAACACCCCCCTGGGCTCACCCGTAAACATGGCAGGACGTTCAGTAGTCGACTCCGGCGCCCCCCTTCGCGACAGGGTCGCAGAGGCGCAGCTGTCCCCGGCATCCGTCATCGCGACGGAGATCAAGGGGTTGGTGGTGCGCGGCGAACGGGACCAGGCGCGCGAACGCTTTGGCGCCCTGGTGGCACTGTTGCAGCGCCGGGCGCTGCGGGTGGCCTTCCAGTACCTGAGGAATGCCGACGACGCGGACGAGGCCGTGCAGGATGCCTTCGTCAAGGTGTTCCTGCACATCGAGCAGTACCGTGAAGACCTCTCATTCGACGTCTGGTTCACCCGCATCCTGGTGAACGCCTCGCTGGATCGCCTGAAGGCGCGCACCCGCCAGCAGCGATTCATCGCGCCGATGGCCGACGACGACGAGCGGTCAGTGGAACAGGTGGCGGCCACCGAGGCCTCCACCGAGCGCCGGTTGCTGGCGCGCGAGCGCTGGGCGCAGGTGACCGAGGCGGTCGCGGGCCTGCCCGACCGGCAGCGGCTGGTGTTCACGCTGAGCCAGGTGGACGAACAGACGCCGGCCGAGATTGCGGCGGCAACGGGCATGAGCGCCGCCACTGTTCGGGTGCATTTGTTTAGGGCGCTGCGCAAGTTGCGCGGCATCCTGGGAGAGCAGGCATGATTCGACGCGAGGATCCGGACCCGCCGCTGGCCGACGCGCTCGACGCCTTTCGCGCGGCCGCCTGCGCCGAAGCCGATGCCCACTTCGACGACCGGGCGCTCGAGGTTCAGCGCCAGCGCATCCTGCAGAGGCTGGTCCAGGCCGGCCAGCCGGCACGCGTCCTTCGCTTTCCCGGCGCGATCGCCGGCTTCCGGCCCGCGGCTGGCATCAGCCGCCGCTGGATCTCCGCCGCCGCCGCGGCCGGTCTCCTGGTGGGTCTTATCACCGGCCAACTGCTCCACGTCATGCCCGGCGATGCCTGGGTGCACCGCGTGGCCCCGCGCGGCCCGCAGTCGGTTCCGGCCGGCCGGATGGTGGTCGTGCCCGCCCTTGCCGCCACCGATGCCGACAACGCACTGCTCGACGCCATCGACGTGGCCGTCACCAGCCGGGGCGCCTCCGATCTGCGCGCGTTCGACGACCTGACGTTCGCCTACGAGCCCCGCTAGTGCCCGCGCTGATCTTCCGGAAGGGCCTCGACCTCAAGCACGAGGTGGCCGGAGTCCTCGCCGAGAGCTACCACAGCGCGCTGGTCAATCAGATCAAGGCCCAGGACTACCACTACGCGAGCGGGCGGCTCACCGTGCACCTGGCCCGTGAGTTTGGTTTCTGCTACGGCGTGGACCGCGCCGTGGACTACGCCTACCAGGCCCGCAGGCGCTTCCCAGACCGCCGGGTGTTTCTCACCGGCGAGATCATCCACAACCCGCACGTCAACGATCAGCTCCGCGCACAGGGCATCCGCTTCCTCAGCGACCCCGCAGACCGCGACGCCGTGCTCGGCCCGGACGACGTCGTCATCCTGCCCGCATTCGGGGTGACCATCGCCGAGCTTCAGCGGCTGGATAGCAGCGGCTGCACGCTGGTGGACACCACGTGCGGATCGGTGTTGAACGTGTGGAAGAACGTCAAGCGCTATGCGCTCGACGGGCTCACCTCCATCATCCACGGCAAGTACTGGCACGAAGAAACACGGGCCACGGCATCCCAGGCCGTGGCGGCCAGCGGCGGCCCTTACCTCGTCCTGCTCGACAAGCCCCAGGCCGAGTACGTGTGCGAGTACATCCTCGGCCGGGGCAACCGCGACGACTTCCTGATGAGGTTCCGCGAGGCGGCCTCGCCGGGGTTCGATCCGGACGTGCACCTGCAGCAGATCGGGTGCGCCAACCAGACGACCATGCTCAGCTCCGAGTCGCTGGAGATCGGCGAGCTGTTCCGTCAGGCCATGCGCGCGCGCTGGGGCGACGAGGAACTCCCCCGCCGCTTCCGCGCGTTCGACACCATCTGCAGCGCCACCCAGGATCGCCAGGATGCGGTGCTGCATCTGCTCGACGGCGACGCCCCGGACCTGATGGTGGTGATTGGCGGCTACAACAGCAGCAACACCTGCAACCTGGCGCGCATCTGCGCCGGTCGCGTGCCGACGTTCCATATTGCCGACCCCGACGGCCTTGTCTCCCCCGTCGAGATCCGGCACCGCGACGTTTCATCGAAGACGGAGGTGGTCACTTCGGGGTGGCTGCCTGCCGACGGTCCGGTCGTCATCGGCATCACCTCGGGAGCCTCGACGCCCGACAACCTGGTGGAACAGGCCATCCGGACGCTCGACCGGTTCGCCAACGCGGGCCCGGCCCTGCCTTCCCTGGGATGAACGGCCGGCCGGGGCGTAAACGCCCCGACCAGGCCGGTCGTATCCCCCTCCAGACGCCCATGACAATGCCAGCTAAGTTCTTCATTTGTCTCGCTTTGTCTCTCTCACTGTTCGGCTGGCCCGGGCAGGCGGCGGCCCAGGGATTCAAATGGTGGCAGAACGACCGGTTCAGGCAGGAACTGGCGCTCACCACCGAGCAGGTCACGCGCCTCGAAGAGATCTTCCAGGCGCTGCAGCCCACGCTGAAGACCCAGAAAGAGACGCTGGATCATCTCGAGGCGAAGCTGTCGAAGGTCATCAACGACGACCACGCGGACGAGGCCATGGTGCTGCACGCGCTCGAACGGGTGGAAGCCGCCCGTGGCGAGCTGAGCAAGTCCCGCACGCTGATGTCGTTTCGGATGCGTCGAATCCTCACGGCTGACCAGAACGTCAAGATGAAGGCGCTCCACGAGCAATGGGAGCGGGAGCGCCGCAACCGTTCCCCCCAGCGCAGCAGGAACAACCGCGGCCAGTAGGCCCCCGCCGTACGGAAAGGGATATGAGCAAGACAGTCTGTTTCGTGGCCGCGATTGGTCTGCTTGCCGCACCCGCGGCGTGGGCCGGCCAGTCCAGTTCATCTCAGGATGCCGCCCGCCAGGACGCCGTGGTGCAAGACGCTCTGGCTGCCTACACCGCGGCGCTTCGCAGTGTGGACGAGCCGGCCGGCGGCGCGGGCCAGTCCCCCACGGGACGTCAGGCACCCGGTGGCACACGCGACCTCACGCTCGAGGAGGCCGTCGCCCTGGCGCTCGAGCAGAACCTCGACATCCAGGTCTCCCGGCTGGAGCCGCAGTCGGTCGACCTGCAGACGGCGGGATTCCGGAACACGTACCTGCCGGTCTTTTCCACCACGTTCGGCCAGCGCGACCAGGTGCAGCCGCCGACGAGCCAGTTGAATGGTGGCGCCAGCGTGAACAACGACACCACCACCTACAACTTCGGGCTCAGCCAGGCGACGCCGTGGGGCGGCGGTTCCTATACGGTGGGCTTCACGAACTCGCGGCTGGGCACCAACAATCTGTTCGCCAACTTCAATCCCGCCTTCAACTCCACGCTGACCGCCGCCTATTCACAGCCGATCCTGCGTGGGTTCAAGATCGACAACACGCGGCAGCAGATCCAGGTCTCGCTGCTCAACCGCGACATTTCGGAGCAGTCGGTCAGGGCCACGGTGGTCCAGACGGTGGCGAACGTGCGGAACGCTTACTGGGACCTGGTCTTCGCCCGCAGCGCCGTCGACGTCGCGCGCCGGGCCCTCGATCTCGCCGGGCGGCTGGTCAAGGACAACGAGGCGCGGGTCGAAGTCGGGACGCTGGCCCCGCTCGACATCGTGCAGGCCCAGGCCGAGGAGGCCACCCGGCGGCAGACCCTCGCCGCGGCCGAGGCCACGGCGTCCACGGCCGATCTTTCGCTGAAGCGGTTCCTCGTGAGCGGCACGGAGGACCCGCTGTGGCGTCAGGAAATCGTGCCCGTCGATGTGCCCTCGCTGGAGGCGCCTCCGACCGACGTGGAATCCGCCATCCGCCGCGCCATCGCCGAGCGCACCGACATTGCGACGTCGCGGAAGAATATCGAGACCAGCGATGTGAACATCCGGTTCTTCCGCAACCAGTCGCTGCCGGCCCTCGACCTCACGGCCAGCTACGGCGCGCAGGGACTCGGCGGCACGTCGTACATCCGGCAGGGCTCGGGGTTGGGCAGCACGATCATCGGCACGATTCCGGGCGGCTACACCGACGCGCTGGCGTTCATTCGCGACCGGACGTTCCCGACGTGGAACGTCGCGATGACCTTGAGCTACCCCATCATGGGGAACCAGGCTGAAGCGCAGCTGGCACGGGCCAGGGTGCAGCGGCAGCAGTCGCAGACGCGGCTTCGCGCCCTTGAGGTGCAGATCGCGGCCGAGGTCGCCAACGCTGCCTTCACGGTGCAGGCGAATCTCAGGCGCGTGGAGGCGTCGGCCGCGGCCCGCGAGCTGGCGCAGAAGCGGCTCGAGGCCGAGCAGAGCCGATTCGAGGTCGGCCTCACGACCAACTTCTTCGTGGTGCAGGCGCAGCGCGATCTCCGCGACGCCGAAAACACCGAGCTGCGGGCCCTGGCCGACTACCGCAAGTCGCTGGTCAACTTCGAGCGGGCACAGCAGGCGCCCGCGGGCGGCGGCGGCGGTGGCGCCAACACGGCCACGGCCACGGCCGTCGCGATCGCCGTGGCAGGCGGCGGCTCCTAGCCGCGCCTGGACGGCCACCGGGATTCGGAACGGACTTCTATATGCGCAAACTTGTGATTCTCGGACTTCTCGCCGCCGCGGCCGGCGGCGCGGCGGTCTATTTCGGGCTCTTCTCTCGCGAACCGGCCGCGGCCGCGGCCGGTGGGCCGGGCGGTCCTGGCGGCGCCGGTGGCGGACAGCGCCCGGGCGGCGGTAGCGGCTTCGGCGGCGGCTTCCGGCCGCCGATGAGCGTCGAAGTCGGCGCGGCCACGCCCGGCACGATCGGTGCTTCTCTCACGGTCGTCGGCAACCTGATCGGCGACCAGACCGTTGACGTCGCGCCCAAGACGGGGGGACGCGTCGAGAGCATGAACGTGCAGCTCGGCGACCGCGTCCGGCGCAATCAGCTCATCGCCAAGATCGAGGACAACGAGATCGTCGAGCAGGTGAAGCAGGCCCAGGCCTCGATGGAGGTGGCCAAGGCCACCATCCGCCAGCGCGAGGCGGACCTCAAGGTCGCGGAAGTGAACTTCGAGCGTTCGAAGAACCTGTTCGGGCGCCAGCTCCTGGCCAAGCAGGCGCTCGACGACGCCGAGTCTCGTTACCTCTCGGCGCAGGCGCAGCTCGATCTCGCGAAGGCCCAGACCACCCAGACCGGCGCGCGCCTCGAGGAGCTCGAAATCAACCTGCGCAACACCCGCATCGTCTCGCCCGTGGATGGATTCGTCGGGAAGCGCAACGTCGATGCGGGCGCCTGGGTCTCCCAGAACGCGCCGGTCGTGTCGGTGGTCGACATCGCGCGCCTGCGGATCGTGGCCAACGTGGTCGAGAAGGACCTGCGCCTGGTGAATGCCGGCGATCAGGCCACCATCGAGGTGGACGCCTACCCCGGCGAGATCTTCCGCGGGCGCATCGCCCGCGTCTCCCCCGTGCTCGACCCGGCCACCCGCACCGCGACGATGGAAGTCGAGATCCCCAACGTGGACTACCGCCTGAAGCCGGGCATGTACGCGCGCGTGGTCCTCATGATCGAGGAGCGCCAGAACGCCTTGCTGGTGCCGAAGATCTCGGTCGTGGACGTCGACGGCAAGCGCGGCGTGTTCGTGGCCGATGCCGACAACAAGGCGCGGTTCCTCCCGGTGAAGCTCGGGCTCGAGGACGCCGAGCGCATCGAGATCGTCGAGGGCCTGAAGGCCGGCGACCAGATCATCACCGCCGGCGCCGGGTCGCTGCGCGTGGGCGACACGCTGCTGCTGCCCGGGCAGGGCCCCGGCGCGCCCGGCAACGGGGACGGACCCACCGGCGCCCGCCGCCCCGGCATGGGCGGGAGTCGGCCCGGCGGCCAGCGCGGGCAGTGACAGTGAACGCTGGAGTAGTTCGACTCGGAAGTCATTCGTAGCCAAGGGACCCGTATGAGCATTCCTCGTCTTGCGATTCACCGGCCCGTGACGATGTTCATGATCAGCTTCGTCATCGTGCTGCTGGGCGGCATCTCGCTCACCCGGCTGCCGGTGGACCTGATGCCGGACACCGAGTTTCCGAGCATCACGGTGCGGGTGAGCTACCCGGGCGTGGGCCCGCTGGAGATGGAAGAGCTGGTCACGCGGCCCATCGAGCAGGCCGTCAGCGCCGTCGCCGGCCTCGAGCGCGTGGAGTCCACCTCGTCGGAAGGCAGCGCCATGGTCCGCCTGAACTTCGTCTGGGGCAGCGACCTCAGCGAGGCGGCCGACGACGTGCGCACGCGCATCGACCGCGTCCGCGGCCGGCTGCCCGAGGATGCGGAGCCGCCGATCATCTTCAAGTTCGACTCCACCGCCATGCCCATCATGGGCATCGGCGTCGAGGGCGATTACGACGCGGTCACGCTTCGGGAGCTGGCCCAGAACGACCTCTCGCCCCGCCTCGAGCGCGTCGCGGGCGTCGCGGCCGTCACCATCGACGGCGGCCTGCGCCGGCAGATCCGCGTGGACCTGTCCCGCGAGAAGATCACGGCGCTCAACCTCTCGCCCGACCGGGTCGTGCAGATCCTGCGGACCGAGAACCAGAACATCCCGCTCGGCGAAGTGAACGACGCCGACCGCACCCTGCTGCTGCGCAGCCCCGGCCAGTTCACCAACCTCGAGGAGATCAAGAACACCGTCGTGCTGACCCGCGACGGCGTGCCGGTCTACCTGAAGGACATCGCCGAGGTCCGCGACTCGACCGAGGATCGGCGGTCGTTCACGCGCATCAACGGGCGGCCGGGCATCCGGATGCGCGTCACCAAGCAGTCGGGCACGAACACCGTGCAGATCGCCGAAGGCGTCCGGCGCGAGATCGACCGCATCAACTCGGAAGTCTCCGGCATGCGCCTGGAGATTCTGGACGACCAGTCGAAGTTCATCGACCGCGCCATCCACAGCGTGCAGGAACACGCGATGATCGGCAGCGTCCTGGTCATCGCGATCATCTTCCTCTTCCTGCGCGACCTGAAGTCCACGCTCATCATCTGCACGTCGATCCCGATCTCGGTGATCGGCACGTTCGCGCTGCTCTACTTCGGCGGCTACACGCTCAACACGCTGACGTTCGGAGGGCTGGCGCTCGGCATCGGGATGATCGTCGACGCGGCCATCGTGGTGCTCGAGAACACGTACCGGCACCTCGAGATGGGCAAGGACCGCATGACGGCCGCGATCGACGGGTCGGAAGAGGTCTGGTCGGCCATCCTGGCCTCGACGCTCACCCACATCGCTGTCTTCGTACCGATGCTGTTCCTCACGGGCGTGTCGAGCATCATGTTCGGGCAGCTGGCGGCCGTCGTCTCGTTCTCGCTGGCGATGTCGCTGCTGGTCGCCGTCACCATTGTCCCCGTGCTGTGCTCGCGACTGCTCGACGCGCCCGAGCACGCCACCGACAAGCCGGGCGTCTTCGCCGCCATCAGCCGGTCGGTGGATCGCATGCTCGATGGGCTCGACGCGTTCTACGCGCGCTCGCTGCATACCGCGCTGCATCACCGGCCGACGGTCTTCGCGGTCGGCCTCTCCCTGTTCGCCGTGGCGCTCTTCCTCCTCCCCCGGATCGGTTTCGAGTTCCAGCCCAGCACGGACGAGGGTGAGGTGACGGTGGATGCCGAGCTGGCCGTGGGCACCCGGATCGAGAACACCGAGGCGGTGCTCATCCAGCTCGAGAACCGGATTCGCGAGGTGGTCCCCGAAGCGACCATGCTCATCACGCAAGCCGGCGGCGGGGGCGGCTTCGGCAATTCGTCCACCCACCGCGGCAGTATTCAGGTGCGCCTGGTGTCGCGCACCGAACGCCAGCGGAGCAACGAGCAGATCTCCATGGACCTCAGGCGTCAGCTCTCGGGACTGCCCGGCGTCGTCGTGCGCGCCCGCGCCTCTGGGGGCCAGAACATGATGCGCGGCATGGGCAACCAGGGCGGCGGCCGCCTGGCCGTGGAGATCATGGGCCACGACCTGGACACCTCCAAGCGCATCGCCCAGGACGTCAAGACCCTGCTCGACTCCACTCCTGGTGTCGCCGACTCGCGCCTCCAGCGCGAGGAGGGCCGGCCGGAGCTGTCCGTGCGTGTGGATCGCGACAAGGCCGCCCTGCTCGGCATGACCGTCACCGGCGTGGCCAACACGATTCGCACGAACGTGGCGGGCACGCAGGCTGCGATGTTCCGCGAGTTCGGCAACGAGTATCCGATCATCGTCCGATTGCGCGAGGAAGATCGTGAAGAGGTGTCGTCGGTCGGCGACGTGCTGCTCAGCACGCCGGCGGGCCAGGTGCTGCCGGCCAAGAACGTCATGATCATCGACCGCGAGACCGGACCAGTGTCGGTCGAGCGCAAGAACCAGGAACGCATCCAGCGGGTCTACGCCGAGACCGAGGTCACGCTCAGCGAGGCCGTCGGCAACGTGCAGGCCCGCGTCGGCGAGATCGAGGTGCCCAAGGACTTCGCGGTCGGCTTCGGCAACGAGGTCGAAGAGCAGGCCAAGTCGTTCCGCGAACTCCAGCTCGTGCTCATCCTGGCCATCGTGCTGGTCTACACGGTGATGGCCTCCCAGTACGAGTCGCTGCGCGACCCGTTCATCATCATCTTCTCCATCCCGCTCGCCGCCATCGGCGTGGTGGGCATGCTCCTGCTCACCGGCACGGCGTTCAGCATGCAGGCCTACATCGGGGTCATCATGCTGGCGGGCATCGTCGTCAGTAACGCGATCCTGCTGGTCGACTACACCAACACCCTCCGCCAGCGCGACAGCATGCCGCTGCGCCAGGCCATCGAGACGGCGGGCCGGCACCGCCTGCGCCCGATCCTGATGACCTCGGCCTGCACGGCGCTCGGCCTGGTCCCCATGGCGCTCGGCATCGGCGAAGGCGCCGAGTTGCAGGCCCCCCTGGCCCGCGTCGTCATCGGCGGGCTCATCACCTCGACGCTGATCACGCTGGTGTTCGTGCCCGCGATGTACACCCTCTTCGAAGAGGGCTGGCGAGGGATCTTCAGGAAGGGCGCGCCGCCAGCGACCGAAGCAGCGCACTGACGGTCTGCCCGGTCACCGGGTCGACCCACTCACCTGCCACTTCCGCGAGCGGCGCCAGGACGAAGCGCCGTTCGCGGAACCGTGGATGAGGCACGACGAGCCCCTCCTCCTCCACCACTGCGCCGTCATAGAGAATCAAGTCCAGATCCAGCGTGCGCGCGGCGTAGCGGTAGGGCCGAGTGCGCCCGGCCTCATCCTCAATCTGCTGCAGCGCGCGCAGCAGGGCGCGGGGTGACAGGTCGGTCTCGCCGACGACCGCGCCGTTCAGGAACGGGCCCTGCACGCCTGGCACGCCTTCGGGCGGTGTTTCGATGAGGGTTGAACAGCGGAGGCCGCGCAGGAGGGAGCGGAGGCGATTGGTCGCGAAGGCCAGGTGCCGCTCGCGATTGCCGAGGTTCGATCCGAGGGCGATGGCCACGGGCACGCGGGACGCGGCCACGTCACCCCCGGCTATTCCATCCAGCGGGTGTCGGCGACGACGCCTCGACGCTCGTTGATCGGCAGGTGCGTGCCGATGAGGTCGGTGCGCCCGGCAGCGGCCTGGTCGAAGAGGCGCTTGTGCTCCAGCATCTCGCCCAGGATTACCTTCAGCATGCCCTTGTGGCGGTTGTGGGTGACTGTGTCGACCCTGGGCCGCCACTGGTCCACGAACTGCTGATTGGCGCGGGCGTCCTCGGCGGCCAGCCCCTTCCAGGCATCACCCTTACCGGGTGCGGCGACGGACGGCCGCGCCGGGTCGGCCGGGATTGGGGCCCCCAGGTCGAGCAGCGCGTGCTGCAGCCACGACACGTGGGTCTCTTCGCGGTTGATGATGAACTGGTACGCGTTGTTCACGTCGTAGTCCGAGACGTGACGCGCGACCTCCTCGTGCCGGATGAGGAGCCCGAGACGCGCCAGGTAGAAGTCGCGAACGAGGTGCGGGAGGTCGGTGGTCACGCCTTCTGCTTTTCCTTGCAGGTGATGCACACGCGCGTCCACGGGATGGCGTTCAGCCGGGCCTCGGCGATGGGCTCACCGCAGTCGCGGCAGATGCCGAAGGTGCCCTTCTCGATGCGGATGAGCGCCTCGTCGATGGCCTGAAGGATCTTCGCATCGGTCTGCTTCAGGCGCAGGTGGATGTGGACTTCGTTGTTGCCGGCCGCCTGGTCGGCCATGTCGCCCTGCCGCCCCGTGTTGTGCTCCATCTGGGTCTGGAGGGGACGAAGACCGGCGTCCTGGGAAAGCTCTGCCTTCTTCCGCTGCAGAGCGTCCTTGTAGACCGAAACGTTCATCGACAAGCTACTCCCTGTGTCACCCAGCCGTGTGGCGACAACAGTTAAGTCTATCACGGCGGCCTCGGGGCGGCCCTGCCCGGAGGGCCAGGCCTACTCGGCCCGGAGGGTGGCGAGGGGCTTGCGCTGCAGCACGTCCCAGCTGGCCACAATACCCACGACCGCCACGAGCACGGCCGTCACCACCACGCCCCCCACGCTCAGCAGTGGCAGAGCGCGGAACGGTATCTCGAGCGCGAACCGCGAGATGCCCCAGGTGAGGCCGATGGCGCCCAGCGACCCGACGAGGCCCGCGAGCGCGCCGAGCAAGCCGTACTCCAGCAGCAGCACCGTAGTGATGACCCGCCGGGTCGCCCCGAGCGTCTTGAAGATAGCGGCCTCGTAAATCCGGCGGAACTTGGTCATGGCCACGGCGCCAATCAGGATGAGCAGGCCGCTCAGGACCACGAGCGAGCCGACCACCGTGACCGCCAGCGTCACGTTGTCGACGACCGTCTTGATGGTCTGCAGGATCTCGCGGCCGTCGATCACCGAGACGTTCGGCGCCACCGCCACCAGGTCGGCCTGCAAGCGGCCTCGCGCCGCGGCGTCGGCCGGGCCCCGGAAGAACGCGATGGACGCGTGCGGGGCCCTGTCGAGCACGCCCGGGCGGAACACGAACATGAACCCGCCCGCGCGGCTGTCGGACCACTCCACGTGCCGCACGCTCGTGACGCGCGCCTCGATGACGCGACCGAGCACGTCGAAGCGCATGGTGTCGCCCACGGCAATGCGGAACCGATCACGGACGCTTTCTTCGATCGACACTTCCGTGACAGGGGTCGCGGCCCCGGTTTCCGCCGGCGCGCTCGGCTCCGCATCGGGCCAGAACGCGCCATCGATGACGCGCTCGTTCGCTTCCAGATCTGCGCGGTACGTGATGGTGTACTCGCGGGCGAGCGAGCCCCGGCCGCGCACATCCTCGTAGTTCTCGAGCTGCAGTTCGCGCCCCTGCACGCCCACCACGCGGGCACGCAGCACCGGCAGCAGCCTGGTGGCCGAGGCGTTGACCAGCGTGAATATCTTGTACTGCGTCTCACCGGCGACCCCGACGGCGTCGAGCTGGGCGATGAGCTTGGAGACCTGCTCCATCTTCTCCTTGACGGCGGTGACCACG
>DAIRFN010000311.1:0-6311 GCA_036795065.1 Vicinamibacterales bacterium | reverse complement strand
GTGTTGTCGTCGCGCTGGAAGCGCTTGTTCCGCCAGTCGTAGTCCCACTCGCAGCCGTAATCCTTGTTCGAGTAGATCACGCCCAGGCGACCCTGGTGCTCGATGCCGCGCAGGTAGTCGTGCACCAGGTCGTCTCCCCAGCCGTTCAGCTCGTGAGCCGTCTGGGGCGGCCCTTCCGGGAACGGGAAGTAGGCCCGGTAGAGCGGATGGCCGTTCGCCAGCTTCTCGAGCGTTTTCGGTCCCGGGAAGATGCGGCGCATCTCGTCCTCGAACGACGTGGCGTAGAGCCCCGCCACGTCGTGATTGCAGTCGTCCGAGAACAGCAGCCCGCCCTGCTCGACGTACTGCCGCAGCCGCTCGCGCTCCTTCTCGCTGAACCGGACGAGCTTGTGCCCTGTCATGAAGAGGAATGGGAAGCCGCCGAGCTCCTCCGAATCCGCCGTGATCACCACCTCTTCCGGGTAGACGGGGATGTTCGTGTACTCGACCACCGAGTTCAGGACGTTGGCCGCGACCTTCGGGTTGTAGTCCCAGTCCCCCGAGTCGTAACGCAGACGGGCGAAGACGAACTCGTGCGCGCGTGGCCGGCCGGCTGGCCGCGCGGCCTGGGCCAGCGTGTCGACTGGTTGCGACAGCCCCGCCAGGGCCGCCGCCGCGGTCGCGATGAACTCCCGCCTGCCGAGGGACATATCCGTAGATTACATGGAGGGCGGAGCCGCAGATTGCGCAGATGACGCCGATGTCGGTCTGCAGGACGCGCGGTTGGCCGGCCGGAGGCTGGCCAGGGCGGTGAGGAGCGAGGGCGCGGAGATGTGCACCACAGGTGGTTTCAATCGGGTTGGGTGCGCATCTCCGCGCTTCCAGCGCTGCCGCGCCCCTTGGTCTGGCGCAACGCCTGCGGGCCGCTCGAGTTGCGCAGCCGTGGGACCGCAATTGCGTGACGTCCCAGCGCGCAATCTGTGCAATCTGCGCCATCTGCGGATCCGTCCTCCGCGCAATCGTCAGGCTATCCGCGCAAGCCTTCCACGGCCTGCAGGTAGCGCGACGGCAGCGGGTGGTCGATCGTGCCCCTCAGCGTCTGCGAGGCGGCCACGACGCCCTCCAGCGAGACACCCGTCTCGATCCCCATCCCGTGCAGCATATAGAGCAGGTCTTCGGTGGCCAGGTTGCCGGATGCCCCCGGCGCGTACGGGCAGCCGCCCAGGCCGCCCGCGGCGCTGTCGAAGGTGGTCACCCCGTACTGCAGGCCCGCCAGCACGTTGGCGAGCGCCGTGCCGCGGGTGTCGTGGAGGTGCAGCGCCACCTGCGCGAGCGGCACGCGCGCGGTGACGGCGTCCAGCACCTGCGGAATCTGCCCCGGATGGGCCACGCCGATGGTGTCGCTGATGGCCACTTCGAACACGCCGAGGTCCAACAGCCTGGCTGACACCTCGGCCACGCGGGCCGGAGCGACGGCTCCCTCGAATGGGCAGCCGAAGCACGTGGAGAGGTATCCGCGCACGCGCATGCCAGCCGCCAGCGCCTCGTCGCACACGGCCTTGTATGTCACCAGCGACTGATCGATGGTCTGGTTGATGTTCCGCTGGCTGAACGTCTCGGATGCTGCGGCGAAGATGGCAATCTCGGTGACGCCGGCGGCCCGTGCGCGCCCCAGGCCCGCCAGGTTCGGCACCAGCGCGGGGTAACGCACACCCGCGCGCCGGGTGATGCCCGCGAAGACCTCCGAGGCGTCCGCCATCTGCGGCACCCACTTCGGCGAGACGAACGCCGACACCTCGATGACGCCGTGGCCCGCTGACGACAGCCCATCGACGAAGGCAATCTTCGCGGTCGTCGGCACCACTCCGGGCTCGTTCTGCAGGCCGTCCCTCGGCCCGACCTCGACGATGGTGACACGAGAGGGAAGGCTCATCCGTGTTCCAGTTCGACCAGCACCACGCCCGGCTGCACGAGCTCGCCCTGGGAACAGCCGATGGACTTCACCACGCCCGCGCGCGGCGCGCGGATTGGCAACTCCATCTTCATCGCTTCGAGGACCAGCACCGTGGCGCCCTCGACCACCGTCTGGCCGGGCTCGACCAGGATCTTCACGACCGTCGCCGGCATCGGGGCGGTCATCGCGCCCGCGTGGGCCGATTTCCGGCGCGGCGCCCGCGACTGGCCGGTATCGATCTCGACGAGGGCCACCTGCCCGTTCACCGACACCCAACGGGTGTCGCCGGCGTCGGCGACGGCGACGCGCCAGCGCTGCTCGTCGTCACTCACCAGGTACACCCCTGGAGAGATGGTGGTCACCGTGTACCCGTGATCGTCGATGGTCACACGTCCGCCCTCGTCCGTGCGGACCGCAACCTCGCGCGCGCCGAGGCGCAGGGTGAGATTGGCCATCAGCCGCGCCAGCCTGCAAGGGAGAGGAAGGGATCGACCGCGCTGGCGGACTGACGCCCGGGTAACGCCGCACCACGCACGACCTCGTGGGCTGCCGCGGCCGCCAGGGCCGCCGCGGGGACGTCCACCGGCATCAGCGCGCGCAGCGCGTCGCCTTCACGGTCGAGGAACCCCGTGTCCACGGCCGCTTCGATGAACCGCGGGTGGTCGAGCAGCGTGAGCAGGAACGGGATGTTCGTCCGGACACCGAGGATGTGATACTCCCGCAAGGCTTCCACCGCCCGTCGTCGTGCCGCTTCGCGGGTCTCGCCCCAGACGATGAGCTTGGCGATCATCGGGTCGTAGTGCACCGAGATCTCGCCGCCTTCCACGACCCCGCTGTCCACGCGGATGCCGGGACCGCGAGGCTCGCGGTAGAGCAGCAGGGGGCCGGCCTGCGGGAGGAAGCCCTGCGCCGGATCCTCGGCATAGATGCGACACTCGATGGCGTGGCCGCGCTGGGTCAGCGAGGCCTGCGTCCACGGGAGGGGCTCGCCAGACGCGACCCTGAGCTGCGCGTGGACGAGATCCACGCCGACCACCAACTCGGTGACCGGGTGCTCCACCTGGAGGCGCGTGTTCATCTCGAGGAAGTAGAAGCGCGCGCGGTCCCCGCTGCCCTCCAGTAGGAATTCCACCGTCCCGGCGTTGCGGTAGCCTGCCGCCCGAGCCGCGGCCACGGCAGCCTCCCCCATCCTGGCGCGCAGGACCGGCGACAACGCCTCGGAGGGGCTCTCCTCGATCATCTTCTGGTGCCGGCGCTGCACCGAGCATTCACGCTCGAACAGGTGCACGGCGTTGCCGTGCGTGTCCGCAAACACTTGCACTTCCACGTGGCGGGGCCGCTCGACCAGGCGCTCCACGTACAGCGTGCCATCGCCAAACGCCGCCTGGGCTTCACGCCGGGCCTGCGACACGGCGTCGGCCACCTCGTCGCGCTCCCGCACGACCTTCATGCCGATGCCGCCGCCCCCGGCCGAGGGCTTGATGAGGACGGGGAAGCCCACGCGCGACGCGGCGGCCGCAAGCGCCCAGTCCGACTGGTCCGACGGCGCCTCTCCGGGCACGACGGGCACGCCGGCGGCGTCCATCAGCTGCCGCGCGCCGACCTTCGCGCCCATGCGCTCGATGGCCGTGGCTGGGGGACCGACGAAGATGACGCCTGCCTCCTCGCACGCCCGCGCGAAGGCCGCGCGTTCGGAGAGGAAGCCGTAGCCGGGATGGACGGCGTCGGCGTCCGTGGCCCGGGCGGCGTCGAGCAGCGCGGCCACGTTCAGGTAGCTTTCGCGTGGCGGCGCGGGGCCGAGGCGCACCGCCCGGTCGGCGGCGAGCACGTGGGGCGCGTGCGCGTCGGGGTCGGAATGGACCGCAACCGTCTCGATGCCCAACTCGCGACACGCGCGGATGATCCGCAGCGCGATTTCACCGCGGTTGGCAATCAGCAGCCGACGGATCACTCGACCACCCAGCCCGGCTTCTGCTTGGCGAGGAACGCACGCAGGCCCTCCTGGCCCTCGGGTGACACGCGCTGCGCGGCAATGGCTCGCGCGGTGAGGTCGGCCACATCCTCGGGCCGTCGGCCCCAGACGTGCGGAATGAGCCCTTTCGCCGCGGCTACCGCGGTGGGGGAAGCCGAGAGCATCTCGTTCACGTAACGCTGCACCGTTTCGTCGAGCAGTTCCTCGGGCACGACCGCGTGCGCGAGCCCGATCTCCTTCGCGCGCTGGGCGCCGAATCGCATGCCCGTGAGGAACAGCTCGCGCGCGGCCGAGACCCCGATCTTCGGCAGCACGAACGGCGAGATCATCGCCGGGAGGATGCCCAGCTTCGTCTCCGTGAATCCGAAGACCGCGGTGTCCGCGGACACGACGATGTCGCAGACGGCCGCCAGGCCGGAGCCGCCGCCGAGCGCGGCGCCGTGGATACGGGCAATCACCCCGCACGGCAGCGCGTTGATCGCGCGGAACATGCCGGCGGCAGCCTGCGCGTCGCGGATGTTGTCCTCGTGGCTGTAGCCTGCCATCTGGGCCATCCAGGCGGCGTCGGCACCCGCACTGAACACCTTGCCCGCCCCGGCGAAGACCACGACCCGCAGGCCCGGGTCCTCCGCGGCGGCCTCGGCCCAGGCGGCCAGCTCGCCGATGACATGCTCGTTGAACGCATTGCGCACGTCGGGCCGGTTGAGCGTGACGTGCTCGACGGACCCATCGCGCCGGACCGTGAGGAACTGATAACTCATGGCTGCTGTGAACCGAGCCCTTCCATCTCGAACTGTGAACTCGTGGACTGTGACCTCAGGTGCGGCGTCACATCCGGAAGACGCCGAACTTCGCGGCGGGGATGGGGGCATTGAACGCCGCCGACAACCCGAGCGCCAGCGCCGACCGTGTCTCCGCCGGATCCAGGATGCCGTCGTCCCACAGCCGCGCGGTGGAGTAGTAGGGTGAGCCCTCTTCGTCGTACTTCTCGAGGATGGGCTCGCGGATGGCGGCTTCATCTTCGGCGGAAAAGGGCTTGCCCTCGCGCGCCAGCTGGTCGCGCTTCACCGTGGTCAGCACCCCGGCGGCCTGTTCGCCGCCCATCACCGAGATGCGCGCGTTGGGCCACATCCACAGCAGGCGCGGCTCGTAGGCCCGGCCGCACATGCCGTAGTTGCCCGCGCCGAACGAGCCCCCGATGATGACCGTGAACTTCGGCACCACCGAGTTGGCCACGGCGTGCACCATCTTGGCGCCGTCCTTGGCGATGCCGCCGCGCTCGTACTGCTTGCCGACCATGAAGCCGGTGATGTTCTGCAGGAACACCAGGGGGATGCCCCGCAGGTTGCAGAGTTCGATGAAGTGCGTGGCCTTCAGCGCCGACTCCGAGAACAGCACTCCGTTATTCGCGACGATGCCCACCAGGAATCCGTGCAGGCGGGCGAACCCGCAGACGAGCGTGGTGGCGTAGCGCTCCTTGAACTCGTCGAAGCGCGAGCCGTCCACGATGCGCGCGATCACCTCGCGCACGTCGTAGGACTTCCGCGGGTCGAGGTTCACGATACCGTAGATCTCCGCCGGATCGTACGCCGGATCCTCGGAGGCCGCCATGTCCGCCGGCAGGTGCTTGGTGGTGTGGAGCGTGGAGACCACGACGCGCGCCTGGTGCAGCGCATGCTCGTCGTCTTCGGCAAAGTAGTCGGCCACGCCGGACAGGCGCGTGTGCACGTCGGCGCCGCCCAGGTCTTCGGCCGTCACCTCCTCGCCGGTGGCCGCCTTCACGAGCGGTGGCCCCCCGAGGAAGATGGTCCCCGTGCCCTTCACGATGATGGTCTCGTCCGACATCGCGGGCACGTAGGCGCCGCCCGCCGTGCACGAGCCCATGACGACCGCGATCTGGGGGATGCGCTCGGCCGACATGCGGGCCTGGTTGAAGAAGATGCGACCAAAGTGGTCGCGGTCGGGGAACACTTCCGCCTGCAGCGGCAGGAACGCCCCTCCCGAATCCACGAGGTACACGCAGGGCAGCCGGTTCTGCAGAGCCACGTCCTGCGCGCGCACGTGTTTCTTCACCGTCAGCGGGTAGTAGGTGCCGCCCTTCACGGTGGCGTCGTTGGCCACGATCATCACGTCGCGGCCCGAGACGCGGCCGATCCCGGTGATCACACCCGCCGCGGGCGCCTCGTCTTCGTAGAGGCCATAGGCGGCCAGCGGCGACAACTCGAGGAACGCCGTGCCCCGGTCGATGAGCTTCTCGATGCGCTCTCGCACGGGAAGCTTCCCCTGCTGGCGGTGACGCTCGAGGTATTTCGGCGCGCCCCCTTGCGCCACCCGCGCCAGGCGCCCGCGGTATTCGCGCACCAGAGCTCGCAGTCGCTCGTCGTTCGCCTTGAACTCGGATGAGCC
>DAIRFN010000310.1:0-6336 GCA_036795065.1 Vicinamibacterales bacterium | reverse complement strand
CGGGTTCTAGGGTTCTGGGGTTCTGAGGTTCTGAGGTTCGCGGGCTCGCGAACCGTCATCCTGAGAAACCCAGTGCCCGGGAACGAAGAACCCGAGAACCCGAGAACCTCAGAACCTGCACACTGAGAACCTCCGGTGATCCTGATCGGTACGTCCGGCTACAACTATCCCGAGTGGAAGGGCAGTTTCTATCCCGAAGACCTGCCCGCCGCGAAGATGCTCGCGTATTACGCCGAGCGTTTTCCGACCGTCGAGATCAACTACACCTTCTACCGCATGCCCACGCCGAAGTTGGTGGCGGGGTGGTGCGCGCAGGTGCCGGCCGACTTCCGGTTCACGTTGAAGGCGCCCCGCCGCATCACGCACGACAAGAAGCTTCGTCCCGGGGACGTGGCCGACGCGGTGAAGGGCTTCGTCACGGCCGCCTCGGAGCTCGGGCCACGGATGGGCGCGCTCCTCTTCCAACTACCGCCGACTTTCAAGAAGGACACCGCTCTGCTCGCCGAGTTCCTCGCGCTGCTGCCGCCCCGTGTGACGGCGGCGTTCGAGTTCCGTCACGACTCGTGGCTGGCCGACGATGTCTACGACTGCCTGCGAGGGCGCAATGTGGCGTTGTGCATCGCGGACAGCGAGAAACGCGACACCCCCGTCATCACCACGGCCGACTACGCGTACTTGCGGCTGCGTGATGAGGGTTACGGCCCCGCGGACATCGCCCGGTGGGCCGATGTGGCGGGCGACCTGTCCACGCGCTGCCGGGACGTGTTCGTCTATTTCAAGCACGAGGACGAGGGGAAGGGGGCGGCGTTCGGCCAGATGATGATGGAACGGCTCACGCGTTGATGGGAGTCGGGAGCCCCTCGACTTCGCGCGGGACAGGTCGGGAGCCGGGAACCGGACGGCTCGGCTACGACGTCATCATCGTGGGCGCCGGCGGGATGGGGACGGCCGCCGCGACGCACCTCGCCGCCCGGGGCCAGCGGGTGCTCGTCCTCGAGCGACATCATCTGGCCCACGACCGCGGCTCCTCGCACGGCCTCACGCGCATCATCCGCCTCGCGTACTTCGAACACCCTTCCTACGTGCCGCTGCTCCGTCGCGCCTTCGAGCTGTGGCGGGCGCTCGAGACCCGCGCGGGCGAGCCGTTGCTGCACGTCACTGGCTCGCTGGACGTGGGAGCGTCGGGCAGCCAGGTGTTCGAAGGGGCGCTCCGTTCCTGTCAGGAACACGACCTGCCGCACGAATTACTCACGGGGCGGGCTCTGCGGGGACGGTTTCCCGCGTGGCGCATCGATGACCAGGCGGCGGCCGTCTTCCAGCCGGATGGCGGATTCCTGCTCTCCGAGCGCTGCATCCTGGCGCAGGCCACGCAGGCCACGGAGGCGGGTGCCACCGTCCGCGTGGAGGAGCCTGTGCTCGAGTGGGACGCACGCGGAGACCGTGTCCGCGTTCGCACGGGACGGGGCAATTACGAAGCGTCGCAACTGGTCCTGGCCGCCGGAGCCTGGATGGCGGGCCTCGTCCCCGGGATGGCGGCGCTGATGCGTCCCGAGCGGCAGGTCGTCGGGTGGTTTGCCATTGCCGATCCCGAGCGGTTTGCGCCCGCGCGGTTCCCCGTCTTCGTGCACGACGCGCCCGATGCCGTCTATTACGGGTTTCCTGAGCACGGCGTCGCGGGATTCAAGATCGGGAAGTATCACCACCGCGGGCAAGCCGCGGATCCGGATGCTCTCGACAGGGAGTGCCACCCGGAAGACGAGGCGGCCCTCAGGGGAGAGGTCGCGCGCCACTTCCCGCTGGCGAATGGCGCGCTGGTGCGATCCGCCGCGTGCATGTTCACCAACACGCCCGACGAGCACTTCATCATCGATCGCCATCCGGGCGCCCCCGCCGTGCTGATCGTGTCGCCGTGCTCGGGGCATGGGTTCAAGTTCTGCCCGGTGATCGGCGAGATCGTGGCCGACCTGGTGACGCGCGACGCCACCGCGCACGACATCTCGGCATTCCGGCTCGCGCGATTTTCGGCGCTCCGTTGACACCCGGGCGCGAGCCCGCATAATGGCGATGTGTGAGGAGGTCTCCGTGATTCGACCGTACTGTCTCGCTGTGCTGGTCCTCGGGTGGTTCGCCGCCTCACCGGTGCTCGCGCAGCCTGCGCCGCCGCCGGCGCCCGCCGCTGCGCCCAACGACTATGGCAAGGCCGAGTCGTGGCTGTGCCGTCCAGGGCGCGAGGACGCGTGTGCCATCGACCTCACCACGACAGTCGTGGCCCCAGGGGGGGCGACGACCCGGGAACCGTGGGCGGCGAATCCGAAGGCGCCCATCGACTGCTTCTATGTCTATCCCACGGTCTCGCGCGACCAGACCACCATCAGCGACATGGCCATCGGCGACGAAGAGCGCAACGTGGTCCTCCAGCAGTTCGCGCGGTTCGGCTCGCAGTGCCGGCTGTTCGCCCCGATGTACCGGCAGGTGACGCTCACGGGCCTGCGCGCCCGCCTCGCGGGCTCGCGCCTCGAGCTCGACCGCGGCACCGGATACGACGATGTGCGGGATGCCTGGAACCACTACCTCGCGCACGACAACAACGGGCGCGGCGTGGTGCTCATCGGCCATTCGCAGGGTGCGATGGTGCTCACCCAGCTGCTCGCGAAGGAAGTTGACGGTAAACCCGTCCAGGCGCGCCTGGTGTCGGCCCTCCTGCTGGGGACGAGCCTGCCCGTGCCGAAGGGCAAGGACGTGGGCGGGGCGTTCCAGAAGATCCCTCTCTGCCGCGCCGCCGACCAGACGGGCTGCGTCATCACCTATGCGTCGTTCCGATCGACGGCGCCGCCGCCGGCCAACACGCGGTTCGGGCGCGTCCAGGCCGAGGGGATGGAAGCCGGCTGCACCAACCCGGCAGCCTTGGCGGGTGGCAGCGGGCCGCTCCAGGCGTACCTGACCAACCGGGGCAGCCTGATCGCGCAGTCGGCGCCGCAGACCCCCCGGTGGATCGGCGACGGCGCCGCCATCGACACGCCGTTCGTGAGCGTGCCGGGTCTGCTCTCCGCGCGATGCGCATCGAACGAGCACGCCAACTATCTTGAGATCACCGTCCAGGCCGATCCCACCGACGCCCGCGCCGACGACATTCCCGGCGACCTCGGCGCTGCCGGCCGCGTCCAGGCCGACTGGGGCATGCACCTCGTGGACGTGAACGTCGCGATGGGCAACCTGGTGGACATCGTCGGCCGCCAGTGGAAGGCCTACCTGGCCAAGGCGCGGCGCTAGGGACGTTGTGGCAGGGCAGCCGGGTACCAACCACTGATCCCCGTGACGGTACAATGAGTCGCGATGACGACTCGTCTGCTGGTCGCAAGCCTGGCGATTGGTGCCTCCTCACTGGCCGCGTGTTCCCGCGCGCCAGAGGTGGCCCCCGCTGATACATTGCTGGTCAACGGCCACGTCTACACGTTCTCCTGGGACGAGCCGGCGCCCGATGGCGCCCCTGCGGCCTCGGCGCCCCATGCGGCCGATGGCTGGCGCCCCGACAGCGAGGCAGTGGCCGTCCGCGAGGGGCGCATCGTCTTCGTCGGCACGTCGAGGGACGCCGAGACGTACCGCGGGCCGTCGACGCGTGTCATCGATCTCGCGGGCGCCACGGCCATTCCAGGCCTCGTGGACTCGCACGCTCACATCTTCGAACTCGGACAGATGGAGACCGTTCTCGACCTGACCGGTGTGGCCACCGAGGCCGAGGCCGTGGACCGGGTCGTGGCCTTCGCCGCGACGGTCCCGAAGGGCGAATGGATCGTCGGCCGCGGGTGGGACGAGGGCGCCTGGGCGAGCCGCTATCCGACGATGGCGCTGCTTCAGCGAGAAGGTACCGGATCACCCCGTCGTGCTCAGGTCGGCATCCACGCGATCGGCGACGCGGGGAATCGCGAGACGCTGGATTTCATCCAGGCCGTGGAACGCGAGCAATCCGATGTGCGCACCAACCGGAATCGCATCGAGCACGCGCAGGTCGTGCACCCAGACGACTTCGCCCGCTACGCCTCGCAGCAGGTCATCGCGTCGATGGAGCCCCCTCACGCGGTGGAGGACAAGGCCTGGGCTGAAGACCGCCTGGGCGCCGAGCGCGTGACGGGCGCCTACGCCTGGCGGACGTTCCGACAGCACGGCGTGAAGCTGATCTTCAACTCCGACCTGACGGGCTCGGATCACAACATCTTCTACGGGCTGCATTCCGCCATCACCCGCCGGGACAAGTCGCTGCGGCCCGCGGGCGGATGGCATCCGGAGCAGCGCATGACGCCCGAAGAGGCCGTGCGCGGCTACTCCACCTGGGCGGCCTTCGCGTCGTTCACCGAGAGGGAGACCGGCGTCCTCGCGCCCGGCCGGTGGGCCGACATCACGGTGATGGACATCGATCCGCTGGTCGTCGGCGCGACGCGTCCGGACGATCTGCTGAAGGGCGGCATCACGCTGACGATGGTGGGTGGCACGGTGGTGTTCGAGGCAGGCCGTTGAGGGGCCCCGCCAGGAGCGATGTGATGCGCGCGAGCGTGCTCGGGTTGCTGACCCTCACGCTGGCGTGCACGCCGGCGCCCAACCAGGCAGCTGAACAACCGGTGAAGCCCGCCATCGATGTGGTGGAGCTCAGCGCATCCGATGCGCGCGACCGCCTCGCCACCGGCGTCATCACCGCGCGCGCGCTGACGCAGGCGTACCTCGACCGCATCGCCGCGGTCGACAAGGCGGGCCCCGCCATCAACTCGATCATCGAGCTCAACCCGGACGCGCTGCAGGACGCCGAGTCGCTGGATGCCGAGCGCAAGGCCGGCAAGCTCCGCGGGCCGCTGCACGGGCTGCCCGTGCTGATCAAGGACAACATCGACGCCGTGGGGATGGTCAACTCGGCAGGCTCGCTGGCCCTGGCCGATCACAGGCCGAAGCAGGACGCCTTCCTCGTGACGCGCCTGCGCGCCGCTGGCGCGGTGATCCTGGGCAAGACCAACCTGAGCGAGTGGGCGAACTTCCGGTCCACGCGGTCCACGTCGGGCTGGAGCTCGCGCGGCGGGCAGACGAAGAACCCGTACGTGCTCGACCGCAACCCGTGCGGATCCAGCGCGGGCACCGGCGCTGCGATTGCAGCCAGCCTGGCGGTGGCAGGTGTGGGCACCGAGACCGACGGCAGCATCATCTGCCCGGCGTCGGTCAGCGGATTGGTGGGCTTGAAGCCGACGGTGGGCGTGGTGAGCCGCAGCGGTATCATCCCGATTTCCATCTCGCAGGACACCGCTGGTCCGATGGGACGCACGGTCACCGACGTCGCGATGCTGATGAACGCGTTGGCCGGTGTGGACGCCGCCGATCCGTCCGGGCCGGCGGCGGAAGGGAAGATCCCGGCCGACTATGCGGCGGCGCTCGACACGGGCGCGCTGAAGGGCCGGCGGCTGGGCGTGGTGCGACAGGCGATGGGTTACCACCCGGACGTGGACGCGTCGATGGAGCGGGCGATTGCCGCGCTGAAGGCGGCGGGCGCCGAGGTGGTGGACGTGACCATCCCGGCCTACAACGACTGGAACGGCGCCGAACTGCAGGTGCTGCTCTACGAATTCAGGGATGGGCTGAACGCGTACCTGCAGACGAGCGGTGCGCCTCACGCGTCGCTCGAGGCGCTGATCGCGTGGAACGCGGCCCACAAGGACACCGCCATGCCGTTCTTCGGCCAGGAGCTGTTCGAGCAGGCGCAGGCGAAGGGGCCGCTCACCAATCCCGCGTACATCACGGCGAGAGACGGCGCCAGGAGGATGGCCAGCGCGGGCCTGCGGTCGGCGCTCGAGAAACAGCGGCTGGACGCCCTGATTGCGCCCAGCGTGGGGCCGGCGTGGCCGACCGATCATGTGCTGGGTGATCACTTCTCGGGAGCCGGCTACGGCCTGGCCGCGGTGGCAGGCACGCCCAGCCTGACGGTACCGGTCGGTGACGTGCGCGAGCTGCCGCTTGGCGTCACTTTCATGGGACGCGCCTACAGCGAAGCCGAGTTGCTGGCCTGGGGCTACGCCTTCGAGCAGGCCACGAAGGCGCGCAAGCCGCCGAGGTTCATTCCGACCCTGGCACCGTGACCCGGGGGCACCGCCGCGCATGAACGGGGGGCACGAGCCATCGGCGTGGCTGCTCGACAACGCCGACCTGCTGCCGCGCGGCGGCACCGCGCTCGACGTGGCCTGCGGGCGCGGGCGTCACGCCCTGTGGCTGGCCCGCAAGGGTTTCCAGGTGCGGGCCCTCGACCGGAACGCCGAGGCGGTCGAACAGCTGCGAACGACTGCACGAGGGCTGGGGCTGGTGATG
>DAIRFN010000309.1:0-6339 GCA_036795065.1 Vicinamibacterales bacterium | reverse complement strand
CATCTCGCCCAAGGCCGAGTTCACGCCGCGCAACGTGCAGACGGCCGAGGAGCGCTCGAAGCTCGTCTACCGCGTCCGCATCTCGGTGGACAACACCGCCGGCGTGCTCAAGCAGGGGATGCCCGTCGAAGCCGAGATCGCCCTGGCCCCGGTGAGCTGACCCATGGCCGACGTCCCTGCCCTCGAGATGCGCGGCGTCACGAAGCGCTTCGGTGCGATCGAGGCGCTGAAGGGCGTGTCGCTGCATGTGGAGCGCGGCGAGATGTTCGGGCTGATCGGCCCGGACGGCGCCGGCAAGACCACGAGCATCCGGCTGCTCTGCGGATTGCTGCACAAGGACGCAGGCGAGATCCGGGTCCTGGGCCACGACCCTGTCACCCAGCATCGCGCCGTCACATCGACGGTCGGCTATCTCTCGCAGCGCTTCAGCCTCTACGGCGACCTCAGCATCGATGAGAACATCGCCTTCTTCGCGGAGATCCACGGTGTCTCCGACTTCCAGGCGCGGCGGAACCGGCTGCTGGACGTGACCCAGCTCACGCCGTTCCGCACGCGTCTCGCCGACCGGCTGTCCGGCGGCATGAAGCAGAAGCTGGCGCTGGCCTGCACGCTCGTGCACGAGCCCGAGGTCATCATCCTCGACGAGCCGACGACGGGCGTGGACCCGGTCTCGCGTCGCGAGTTTTGGAAGCTGCTCTCGCACTTCCTCGAGTCGGGCATCACCATCCTGATGTCCACGCCCTACCTGGACGAGGCCGAGCGCTGCCATCGCATCGCGATGCTGCACGAAGGACAGGTGCTCGCCCTCGACCAGCCGGGCCGTTTGCGCGCCTCGCTTCCCGGTCAGTGGTTCGAGGTGGTGGTCGGTAACCCGCGCCCCGCCGTGGCCCGGCTCGACGCCGGCTCGGTGACCGGGCTCCACACGTACGTGTTTGGTGACCGGCTGCACGTCTGGCTCGACCACCCCGACGCCTCGCATGCCCGGCGGCGACTGGACGATGCCTTGACGGCGGCGGCCCTCACCCCGACGACGGTGCGCGCGATCGCGCCGTCGCTGGAAGACGTGTTCATCGCAAAGCTCACAGGAACCGTGACGTCATGATGTGCAGAGCGTTGATGGCCGTGATGTGTCTGGCTGTGCTGGCCTCCTCGTCCGGAGCACAGCCCGCACCGGTGCGGCTCACCGTGGACGACGCCGTGTCCCGGGCCTTCGAAGCCAGTCACCGCCTGGCGGAAGTGCGTGCGAGGCAGGAGGGCGCGCAGGCGGTCGTCCGCATCCGGCAGTCCGCTTCCAGGCCCACGGCCATCGGTACAGCGGGGTACACGCGCACGAATCACGTGGACGAATTCGGTTTCCCGGAGGGTGGCCGCATCCGGGTGCTCTATCCGGACGTGCCCGACAACTTCATGTCCCGCGTCGGAGCGCAGTGGGCCATCTATACCGCGGGCCGCACCGATGCGCTCGAACGGGCGGCGGACGCGGAGGCCCGCGCCACCGGCGCGGACATCGACACCGCCCGTGCCGACCTGCGGTTCGAGGTCCGTCGGGCGTACTGGGCCGTCGCCACGTCACTCGAGGCGGTGCGGGTGCTCGAGGCGTCCGTGGCGCGAGCCGAAGCGCAGGTGGGAGATGTGCGGCAG
This sequence comes from Vicinamibacterales bacterium, assembly GCA_036795065.1. Classification (GTDB taxonomy): domain Bacteria; phylum Acidobacteriota; class Vicinamibacteria; order Vicinamibacterales; family UBA2999; genus VFZN01. The sequence continues at coordinate 4,698 of DAIRFN010000309.1, read as the reverse complement.
CGACAGGACGTCGGCCTCGTCCCGCCGAGCGATGTGCTGACGTTCGAGGCGCAGCGATCGCGTGAGGCCCTGCAGCTCATCGAGGCCGAGAACCTGCGCGAGTCCGCGCTCATCGAGCTCCGCCGCCTCATCGGCCTCGAGCCGGACACACCCATCGAGCTGGCCGACCCGCTGGAAATGGGGACTGGCACGATCCCCCCCAGAACCGATGCAGATTCTGCTGCTCTGGTTTCCGAGGCGCTGAAGCAGCGCCCCGAGCGGCAGGCGCTGACCTTCCGCATCGAGGGGGCGCAGGCGCGCGAGCGGGCGGCCGCCACCGGCCAGAAGCCGACGGTCGCCCTTGGCGCTGGCTTCGACTTCGCCAACCCGAACCCGAAGATCTTCCCCCGCGAGGAGAAGTGGCAAACGTCCTGGGACCTGGGCGTGAACGTGAGCTGGACCCTCTTCGACGGAGGCCGCACGCGTGCAGAGGTGGAGGAAGCGGCGGCCGCGGCCCGCGCCGCCGAAGAACGGCTGAAGGACCTGGATACGCTGGTCAGCGCCGACGTGCGCCAGCGCCTGCTGGACCTGAACTCGAGCCTCGCCTCGGTGCGCGCATCGGAGGACGGCGTCCGCGCCGCCACCGAAGCGCGCCGCGTGCTCGGCGAGCGCTTTGCCGTGGGCGTCGCCACCACGACCGACGTGCTGATCGCGCAGGACCAGCTGCTCTCCGCCGAGCTCGCGCGCGCCCGCGCGTTGGCGAGCGTGCGTCTCGCGGAAGCACGGCTCCAGCGCGCCCTCGGGCGCCCCTGAACGCCATGTCTGCCATCGACGTCCAGGGCCTCACGCGACGCTTCGGCGACTTCGTCGCCGTCGATCACCTGTCGTTCTCGGTGGAGCCCGGCGAGATCTTCGGATTCCTCGGCGCCAACGGCGCGGGCAAGTCCACCACCATCCGGATGCTCTGCGGGCTGCTCACGCCCACCTCCGGCACCGCGATCGTCGGCGGTGTGGACGTGAGCAGGGACCCCGAGGGCGTGAAGCGGCGCATCGGGTACATGTCGCAGCGCTTCTCGCTCTACGAGCTGCTGACCGTGGACCAGAACGTCCAGTTCTACGGCGGCATCTACGGGCTGGAAGGCGAGCGCTTCGCCGCGCGCCGGCAGTTCGTTCTGGACATGGCGGGGTTGCAGGGGCGCGAGAAGACCCTGACGCGCGACCTGCCGGGCGGCTGGCGCCAGCGTCTCGCGCTCGGCTGCGCCATCCTGCACGAGCCGCCGATCGTGTTCCTCGACGAGCCCACCGGCGGTGTGGATCCGGTGTCCCGCCGCCAGTTCTGGGACCTCATCGACCGCATGTCCGAGCGCGGCACCACGGTGCTGGTGACGACGCACTACCTGGACGAGGCGGAACACTGCCATCGGATCGCGATCATCCAGGCCGGGAAGCTGGCCGCACTCGGCACGGCCAGCGAGTTGAAGGAGACCTTCCGCGATCGCCCGATCCTCGAGGTGCAGGCGGCCCAGCCTGTCGCTGCGATGGAGGCGCTCGACCGGCTGCCGGAGGTGGAGAAGACCAGCCTGTTCGGCACCTCGGTACACGCCGTCCTGCGCTCCTCGACCGGCGCCGAGCAGGTGGTGGCGAGTGCCCTGGCGCGCGCCGGGGTGCACGTGCGCAGTGTGGCCCGGGTGACGCCGTCGCTCGAGGACGTGTTCCTCGACGTCGCCGAGCGCGCGGAGAGGAGCGCCTGAGATGCGGGCGCTCGTCGCGGTGGCCATCAAGGAGCTGCACCAGATCGTCCGGGATCGCCGGACGCTGGCCATCCTGCTGTTCTTCCCGGCCTTCATGCTGCTGCTCTACGGGTACGCGCTCAACTTCGACATCCGGAACGTGCGCATTGCCGTGCAGGACCTCGACCGGAGCACCGAGAGCCGCGAGCTGGTTTCCGCCTTCGTCAACTCCGGCTATTTCGACCTCGTGGGTTACCTGGACGCGGACGCCGAGGTGGAGCGACTGGTGAACCGCAACGAGTCCCGCGCGCTGCTGGTGGTCCCGGCGCGGTTCGGGACAGACGTGACCAATCGGCGCCCGACGACCGTGCAGGTGATTATCGACGGCGACAACGCCAATACGGCGTCCACGGTGATGGGTTACGCGCAGGCGATCGTCGCGGAGTTCTCCACCGAGATTCTCCTCGCTGCGAGCGCGACCGGCGGCGCAGGCGCGCGCGTGCCCCTGGTGACGCTCGAGCCGCGCATCTGGTACAACCCGCAGCTCCGGAGCACACTGTTCCTGGTGCCGGGGCTCATCGCCTTCATCGCGATGATCACCGCCGTGGTCTCCACGGCGCTCTCCGTCGTGCGGGAGAAAGAGCGCGGCACGATGGAGCAGATCCGGATGTCGCCGATCGGGTCGGTGGCCTTCATCCTGGGGAAAACGCTGCCGTACCTGGCGCTGTCGTTCGCGGCGGCGCTCCTGATCCTCTTCACCGCGCGGATCCTGTTCGACCTGCCGATGCGCGGATCCGTGCCGCTGCTGTGGGGGGCCATCCTGCTGTTCCTGGTGGGCGCGCAGGGGCAGGGTCTGCTCATCTCCACGATTGCCAACTCCCAGCAGCTGGCGTTCCAGGTGGCGCTGCTCTCGTCGTTCCTCCCCACGTTCATCCTGTCCGGCTTCGTCTTCCCCCTGAGCAGCATGCCGATGCCCATCCAGGTGATCAGCCACATCGTGCCGGCGCGCTACTTCCTGGTGGCCCTTCGGGCCATCGTGCTGAAGGGGGCGGGGATCGAGGCCTTCTGGCAACAGCTCGTGGCCCTCGCCATCTTCGCCACCGTGACACTGGGCCTGACGGCACTGCGGCTCAGGAAGGAGTGGTCATGAGGCGAGTGCTGCACCTCATGCGCAAGGAGTTGCTGGAGCTGCGGATGGACCCGCGCCTCTTCGGCATCGTCATCGTGGCGCCCATTGTCCAGCTCACGCTGCTCGGCTACGCGGTGACGACGGACGTGAAGGACGTGCCGCTCGTGGTGGTGGATGCCGACCGCTCGACCGAGAGCCGCACGCTCATCGACCGGTTCCAGGCGTCCGAGAACTTCAAGCTGGTCGGGCTGTTGTCGTCCACGAACGAGATCGACCGGTGGCTCGATCGGGGCGACGCGTGGATGGCCCTCACCATCCCGCCCGATTACGGGCAGCGCATCAGGTCGCGGCGGCCCGTCACCCTGCAGGTGGTGGCCGATGGCACCGACGCCAACTCCACCAACGTCGCGATGGGCTATGCCCGGGCGCTGGTGGCGGGATACACGCAGGAACTGGCCGCGGGAGGGCAGGGTGCGATCGTACCGCCGGTGTCGGTGGAGATCCGTGTCTGGTTCAACCCCAGGCTCGAGAGCCGCGACTTCATGATCCCGGGCATCGTCGCGCTGCTGCTGCTGGTGGTGACGACGAACCTGTCCGCGATGGCCATCGTGCGTGAGAAGGAAGTGGGAACGCTGGAGCAGCTGAACGTCACGCCGCTCGCGCGGTGGGAGCTGATCGCCGGGAAGCTGCTGCCTTACGGGCTGATCGGCGTCATCGACGTGGTTCTCGTCCTGCTGGTGGCCCTCTTCTGGTTCGAGATTCCGATGCGCGGCAGCATCGCGCTGCTGTTCGGCATGAGCCTCATCTACCTGTTGTGCACGCTGGGCCTGGGCCTGTTCGTGTCGAGCATCTCGAACACCCAGCAGCAGGCCATGCTCACGACGACGTTCTTCTTCATGATGCCGATGATCTACCTGTCGGGCTTCGTGTTTCCGATCGAGAACATGCCGGCGTGGATCCAGCCGGTGACCTATCTCATTCCCCTGCGCTATTTCCTCGTGATCCTGCGCGGGATCTTCCTGAAGGGCGTGGGGCTCGAGACGCTGTGGCCGCAGGCGCTCGCGATGTTTGCGTGGGGGGCGGTCGTGCTCGGGCTGGCGACGCTCAGGTCGTCGAAGCGGCTGGGATAGGGCGCCGGGCGGGAAGGCGGAACGGGCACCCCGGGCGTGCCCGTTCGTCTGTACGCGTTGTGTACTAAGCGATCGTCACCTTGCGCGGGTGCTGCGAGTTGTCCTCGAGGAACGTCTTCTTCGACTCGAGCTCGGTCTCGGTGGGCTGCACTCGGCCCGACGCGTCGGTGACGCGCGACACGAGCGTGTGCTCGCCAGCCGCGGCGCCGTTCCACGTGTAGTTGTAGAACTTCCAGCCGTACTTGGCGGTGGTGGACGGGTCGGCCGTCATCGCCTGCCACGGCCCGTCGTCCACCTTCAGTTCGACGGACTTGATCGGCGTTCCGTCGTTCAGGACGACGGCCAGCACCTTGTGCTGATTGCCCGCCTTGGTCACGCGCGCGACGAACGACTTCAGCTGCAGGTGCGTGATGGCGGTCTCCACCCACTTCATCTCGCCGTTGATCATCTCGCCCTTCAGCGTGCGGTACCAGCGCGCCTGGAACTTGCCCAGGTACTGATCCTCCTGCGCGTGGATCTCGGCCAGCCACTTCACGTTCGGTGCGCCGTACCAGCCGGGCACGATGAGGCGGAGCGGTGATCCCTGGTGACGCGTCAGGGGCTCGCCGTTGAGCGCATAGGCGAGGAAGGCCTCCGAGGTGAGGGCCTTGTCACGTGGCATGCTGCGGCCGTACTGCTGCTCGACGCTGAACTTCTGCGCGCGGAACTCCACTTCCTCCGGGCCCTTGTC
>DAIRFN010000308.1:0-6341 GCA_036795065.1 Vicinamibacterales bacterium | reverse complement strand
CGCCTCGGTCTGGTTGATGACGATCGACCCGCCCGACTTCAGCCACACCTTGCTGCGTAGGGCCTTGTCGAGTTCGGCCTGCACGCCGTATTCCTCGAAGATCGGGTAGTCCTTGTCGTAGAGCTTCACTCGCGGCGACAGCGAGGGCATGATCCGGCCGATGAATTCGACGATGCGCTCGTGCTCGCGCGGGTCGTCGATGCGGATGGCCGTGTAGTCGTCGGTGAGCAGGTCGCGAAGCAGCTTGTTGACCAGGCTCGGCTCCTGGTAGATGACCGCCGGCGCGCGCCGCCCCTCCGACTTCTGGCGCATCTCGAGCCAGATCTTGTGGAAGTAGTTGAGGTCCGCGAGGATGTCTTCCTTGGTTCGGCCCTCAGCGGCGGTGCGGATGATGACGCCCCCGCCGAAGTGGTGTTGCTCCCGGAACTCCTTGACGATGCCGCGCAGGCGCGCACGCTCCTCGCGGGTGGCGATCTTGCGCGAGATGCCGATGTGATCCACGGTCGGCATGAAGACGAGGAAACGGCCCGGCAGCGTCACGTGGCAGGTGAGCCGGGCACCCTTGGTGCCGAGCGGTTCCTTGGCCACCTGGACGACCACGTCCTGACCTTCCTTCAGCAGCTCCTCGATCTTCGGCTCGGGCTGCCGCTCCTTGTCCTTCTCACGTGCCCGATCCCCGGGCTCCTTCTCCCCGGGTTCGCCCTTCACCTTCGGCTCGACCTCGTCGTCGGCGCCGTCGAACTCGTCCAGGTCGCTGATGACGTCCGAGACGTAGAGGAAGCCGTCGCGCTCGAGGCCCAGGTCGATGAACGACGACTGCATGCCCGGGAGGACCTTGGAGACCCGACCCTTGTAGACGTTGCCGACAACCCCGCGGCTGCGCTCGCGCTCGACGAAAATCTCGGCCAGCTGATCGTCCTCGAGGATGGCCACGCGTGTTTCGTGGCCATTGGACGAAATGATCATCTCTTTGGTCATGGGAATGGGGGGCAGGAATCGGGCGCCGGCGCGGGGTCAGTTGGTGAAGCGGCGCATCCGGACGTTCAGGATGAGACCGAACCCGGCCAGGGTGGCGATCATGGACGACCCGCCGTAACTCATCAGCGGCAGCGTCAGCCCCTTGACCGGCACGAGTCCCGCCGACATGGTGATGTTGTAGACGACCTGGAACGTGAAGGAGGCCAGCACGCCCAGAACCAGGTAGGCGCCCAGCCGGTCCTTGGCCAGCCGGGCTGCCTCAATCGAACGCAGGATCACGAACAGGTAGAGCCCCAGCGCCACGATGACGCCGGCAAAGCCCTGCTCTTCCGCGAGCACCGAGAAGATGAAATCGTTGTGGGCCACGGGCAGAAACCGCAACTGTCCCTGCGTGCCCTCCATGAAGCCCTTGCCCCAGACGCCGCCCGACCCCACGGTGATGCGCGCCTGGATCTGCTGGTAGCCGGCGCCGCGCGGATCCTGCTCGGGATCGAGGAACGTGGCGATGCGCTCGCGTTGGTAATCCTGCAGCCCGAACTGGTAGGCGACGGGTGCCGCCAGCACCGCCACCATCGCGAGGATCCCGAGATAGCGCACCGGCAGTCCGGCCGCAAAGGTGATGCCCAGCAGGATGGGCAGCAGGGTGACGGCAGTGCCGAGGTCGGGCTGCCGCGCGATGAGCAGCAGCGGCACGGCCGTGAGCACGCCGGCGAACAGGAGATCGTTGTTGGTCAGCCCGCGCCGCCGGCTGTCGCCGAGCATCTTGGCCAGCACCAGGGCGACGGTGGCCTTCGCGAACTCCGAGGGCTGCAGGTTGAACGGACCCAGGTCGATCCAGCGCCGCGAGCCGCCCCGCACCGCGCCGAAGAACAGCACGCCGACCAGGGCGAGGATCATCGCCAAGTAGATGAGGTGCGACTTGTCGCCGAGTGACCGGTAGTCCACCGACAGGCAGGCCAGCATCGCGATGAGCCCCAGGCCGATGGCGTAGGTCTGCGTCCAGTAGACGTTGGTCGGCCCACCGGTCGCGGAGTAGATCATCGCCAGGCCGAGAGCGCAGAGCGCCAGGACTGCGCCGATGAGCAGCCAGTCGATGTGGTAGTAGAGGCGGCGTTCGAACATCAGCGCTCGAAGGCCGCGGTGTTGGCGGCAACCCGGACGGGCGCGGCCGCGGGTGCGGGCACTGGCGCGGCCCCGGCGGGGGCGGGCACCTTCAGCTCCGGCAACGGCAGGCCGTCCCTCTGGGCGAAGTAGGTTTCCATGACGTGCTTGGCGATGGGCGCCGCCAGGTAGCCATGCTCCGAGTGCTCGGCGAACACCACGCCGGCCACTTCGGGGTTGTCTTTCGGTGCGAAGAACACGAACCAGCCGTGATCGCGCAGGTCCCTGCTGCTGGCGCCGGCGCGGGCCTTCCCCTGGTTGGAGATGACCTGCGCGGTGCCGGTCTTCCCGGCCACGTCGCGCCCGGCGATTCTTGCGCGGCCGGCGGTGCCGGCCTCGTTCACGGCCATCCAGAGCCCGTCGTGCAGGGCGGAGACGGTCGTCGGCTTCATCAGCATCGGCGGAAACGGGCTGGCCGGGGGCGGCATCGGCTGCCAGCCCTCGCCCTTGCCTTCATCGATCGCCGTGACGAGGCGCGGCACGACGCGCGTGCCTCCGTTGGCCACCGTGGCCATCATCACGGCCATCGACATCGGCGTCACGGACAGCTGCCCCTGGCCGATTGCGACCGAGATGGTCTCGCCGGCGTACCACTTCTCGCCGGTGCGCCGCCGCTTCCACTCGGTCGAGGGCACGATGCTCTCCACCTCGTTGGGCAGGTCGATGCCGCTCTTCCCTGCCAGGCCCAGCCTCTCGGCGTACTCGTGGAGGCGATCGACCCCGAGCATGTTGCCCAGCGTGTAGAAGTACACGTTGCACGACTTCTCGAGCGCGTGGCGCATGTCCACGTAGCCATGGCCGCGCGCGAGGTGGCATTTGAAGAATCGGCCGTAGAAGGTGGCTCCCCCGGGACAATAGATCTGGTGGTCCGGCGTGACCAGGCCTTCCTCGAGCGCGGCCGCGGCCACGGCAATCTTGAACGTGGATCCCGGCGAATAACGGCCCTGGATGGCGCGATTCTGCAGCGGCCTCAGCTCGTCGGTGTTGAGGGCCGCCCAGGCGGCGCGATCGATGCCGGTGGCGAACGCGTTCGGGTCGTACGAAGGCAGGCTCGTCAGCGTCAGCACGTCGCCCGTGCGCGGGTCGAGCACCACGGCCGCGCCCCAGTACCCGTACGCCCGGAAGGCATCCTCCGCCGCGCGCTGCATGGCGTGGTTCAGGGAGAGCTGCACGCGCCGGCCTTCCACGGGGGGCAGTTCCTCGATGGTGCGAATCTCGCGGCCGACGCTGTTCACCACGACCCGCCGGGCGCCGTCGGCGCCCATCAGCATCCGGTTGTAGACGCGCTCGAGGCCCGACTGGCCCACGATGGCCCCGGTCGCCAGGCTGTCGTCGCTGAGCTGCTGATCGCTCGCCTCGCCGACATAGCCGATGAGGTGCGCCGCCAGGTCCCTGCCCGGATACTCGCGCGTCGGGACTTCCTGCACCACCACGTCGGGCAGCTCGAAGTCGAGGCGGCGCGCCGTGACGGCGGCAACCTGTGCCAGGGTGGCGTCCTGCACCACCACGATCGGCCGGTAGGCCGGCTCGCGCCGGTGGCGATCCACCACGTCGCGCACGCGCGCTTCCTCGACACCAGTCACTTCCGCGAGCAGCGTGATGGTCCGGTCCAGGTCCTTGGTGTGCTCGCGAACGATCGAGATGTTGAAGGCGCTGCGGTTCTCGACCAGCACCTGGCCGGTACGGTCGTAGATGACGCCCCGTGGGGCCCTGAGCGAGAGCGTTCGCTGGTGGTTGTTCTCGGCCATCTCCTGGAACTTGGTGTGCTGCACCACCTGGAAGAACCAGAAGCCGCCGGCCAGCAGGCCGAAGACGACCATCACCGCCACGCGCAGCCACGTGAGCCGCGTTGCCAGTCGCCGTCGATCTTCAGCGATCGCCATGTGCCTTGTCCTATCCTACAGAACGGTCCGGGGCCATGCGAGGGATACCTGTCGCCTACCGCCGCGCCGGACGCCGCCACTGCCGCCGGGCACGGAATCCCGGCAGCCACTCGAGCACCTGAAATCCCACTACCCCGACGAACGCGTTCCCTACCGCCTGCCCCGCCACCGCGGCCCACGGCGATGGAAACTCGCGCAGCCCGAGCAGGACATACAGCCCCATGAACACCGCCGCGTGCACCACCGTCGCCGCGATGAACACCAGGAAGCGCGGCAGTGGGGCCGTGACGATGAACTGGGTACCCAGGCGGCCAGCCAGGTATCCCACCAGCGTCTTCGCCAGGCCGCCGACGCCCAGGATGCCGCTCGACAGCGAGTCCTGGATCAACCCGGCCACCCCTCCGACCACCAGCCCCGTCGTGGGCCCGGACGTCAACGCCAGGTACACCACCACGATGAGCACGAAGTCGAGCGTCGCCGTTCCCCGGACGAAGGTCGTGAGCGTCGTCTGCAGCGCCAGCGCTGCCGCAATCGCCAGGACGGTGAGCGCCAGCTTCACGGCCGGTCCGCGGCCTCGGCTGCGTCCCGCGCGGGCGGCGGCGTGAGCACGACGAGCACCTCCTCGAGTCGCGAGAAATCCACGGCCGGGCGCACCCGCACGTCGTGATACGTCCCGGTCCCGTGATCCACCGATTCGACCGTCCCGATGACGAAGCCCTTCGGGTAGATGCCGTCGATCCCCGAGGTCACGACGAGGTCTCCCGCCTTCACGTCGGCCGTGCCCGGCACGTAGTCCATGCGGAGCTGGCCGGTGCCAAACCCGAGCACGACCCCCTGCGCGCGCGACCGCTCGATGATCGCGCCGGCAGCCGCGTTGCGGTCGATGAGCAGCTGCACCTTCGCGGCGCGCCGGCTGGGCATGATGAGCCGACCGACAACACCGGTCGGCGAAATCACCGCCATGTCCGTCTGCAGGCCGTCGGCGCTGCCCTTGTCGATGGTCACGGTCCGGAACTCAGGGCTGGCGCTGGCCGCGATGATCTCCGCAGCGGTGGTGTCGAGCTCGGCCCGCTGCCTCAGCTCGAGCAGCTGCCGCAGGTCCTCGGCCCGCTGGGCCAGGGCGCGCTCTTCCTGGAGCCTGATCTGGAGGGCCTGGAGCTCCTGCCGGAGGGAGGTGTTCTCGTCCTTCACGCCCCGAAGGTCCACGTAGCCGGTCCACAGGTCCTGGACGCCCGTGACCCCGCCCGTGACGAGCCGCTGCAGTTCGGCGAACGCGCCAAAGGTCACCACCTGCAGCACGGGCAGGCCCGTGGCAGTACTCACCTGCGCCGAGATGATCACGACGTGCAGCACCACCGCGGCGCCGAGCAGGAGGCCGGGGCGTTGCTTGATGTCGGCGAGGGCCATAGGACCGTGTCGGGAGTCGGGAGTCGGGAGTCGGGAGTCGGCGGGACGACCCGAATCGATCGGCGAACCGGGCCCCCTAGTCGATAGCGATCTTCCTCAGGAGATCGAACTCGCCCAGCATCTTGCCGGCGCCGAGCACGACCGACGACAGCGGGTCCTCGGCGCTCGACACGGGCAGGCCCGTCTCCTCGCGCAGGCGCTTATCGAGGTTCTTCAGCAGCGAACCGCCCCCGGTGACGACGATGCCACGGTCGACGATGTCGGCCGACAGCTCCGGCGGCGTGCGCTCGAGCGCCACCCGCACGGCGTCGACAATGACGTTGACGGTTTCGGCGAGCGACTCGCGGATCTCCTCGTCCGAAATGGTGATGGTCTTCGGCACGCCCTCGATGAGGTGCCGGCCCTTGATCTCCATCGTGATCCGCTCTTCGAGGGGATAGGCCGACCCGAGTTCCATCTTGATCTGCTCGGCCGTCCGCTCGCCGATGAGCAGGTTGTAGGTCTTCTTGATGTACTGGATGATCGCCTCGTCCATCTCGTTGCCCGCGACGCGCACCGCCTTGCTGTAGACAATGCCGGCGAGCGAGATGACGGCGATGTCGGTCGTGCCGCCGCCGATGTCGACGATCATGCTGCCGGCCGGCTCGGTGATCGGGAGCCCCGCGCCGATGGCGGCAGCCATGGCCTCCTCGATGAGGTGGACCTCGCTGGCCTTGGCGCGGTACGCCGAGTCCTTCACCGCGCGTTTCTCGACCTGCGTGATCTCGGAAGGCACCCCGATGATGATGCGGGGCCGCACCCACACATTGCCGTTGTGCGCCTTCTTGATGAAGTACGTCAGCATCTTCTCGGTGACGTCGAAGTCGGCGATGACGCCGTCCTTCATCGGCTTGATGGCGACGATGTTCCCGG
>DAIRFN010000307.1:0-6344 GCA_036795065.1 Vicinamibacterales bacterium | reverse complement strand
ATCGTCGCCTCCTCGCTGTAGCCCCGCATGACCACGGTTTGCCAGTACACCTCCGCGCCGATCGTGTGTTCGAGTTGTCGCAGGACCGTGGAGAAGCCGAATCCTGATAGCGGCCGGTGCAACTCGTCGGCCGAAAGCGTGCCGCAGAACGCAATCAGGCGGCGCAGGCTCTCGTGCGCACGCCCATGGATGTCCAGCAGAGATTCACTGTTGTGCATGAGGACGAGGGACTAACAGTTGTTCATCCGCCAATGCACCGGACGAGCCGCCCGGGCTTCGTGCGGGTCTAGGAATCTCATTCGCCCGCGGCGAGTGGAAGCGTGCGCTCGCGAACCGCCTCAGCGGCAAAGAGAGCGCCTCCCGGACGTCCTCTGGTTCCAGATCCGGATAGAGGGACACGATGTCCTGGGCCGTCTGCCCCTCGGCAACCAGTGATTCGGATGAACCTCATACGCCCAATCTTAGCGCTCGTCCGCGGCGTGGTCACGCCCGGCCATGGCCATCAGGACTATGACGATGCCATGACCATGTCTTTGGATCGAGCGCGTTGGATAAGGCTCACAATGACTCCATGACGCTCCAGGCCCTCCTTGGCATCGACTACCCGCTCATCCAGGCGCCAATGGCGGGCGTGCAGGGCAGCGCGCTTGCCGTCGCGGTCTCCAACGCCGGCGGCTCGCCGCCATTCGTGCGCAAACCACCCGTCCCCTCAACGTCAACTTCTTCTGTCACACCGAGCCCGAGCCGGACTCCGAACGCGAGCTGATATGGCGGGACTCGTTGTCGCCACACTTCAGGGAGTACGGCCTCGACGCCAGCGCCATTCAGATGGGTCCCGGGCTCGCGTGCGCGCGATGGGGGCGAACGGGCTGTGGAGCGACGATCACGCTCAGCCCTGCTGAAACGAGCGGCACGCCACACACCAGTCTTCCAGCCCGGCCGCAAAAACATCGTGAATTCGCAGCGGCGCAGGCGCAGAATCGCGGCTCCCCCCACCACCTGCGGTGAGTGATCGATGCTCGCTGCGATTGGAGGGACATCATGGCCTCCCTTGTCGGCAGGATCCGGAGTGGCGGTGTCGGGCTGGGCGGACTGACCGTCCGTGGTTACGAGGAGATCAGGGTCGGCATCGAGCTGGAGGACGAGATTCCTCCTTGCCAGATGGGTCAGCCGTCCACGCGCCAGGTCGGCACCGCGACCACCGATCCGAACGGTGACTTCCAGATTGCCTACACACCGCGCGAGCGCCCCGACTTCGCCTGCGCCTTCAGCGCCACCGTCCGGGTCGTCGTGCTCGACGGGGCTGCGGTTGTGTGGCAGAGCCCGAAGCGGCCACGCACCGGCACCGTGCGTTTCGATCACGATGTCCTGCCGCCGCCACCACCGCCCGATCCCGACGCCGACTCACGGCTGATCGGCACCATCACACGCTGCGGTCGCCCAACGACCGGTTTCCGCGTCGTCGGGATATCGGAGACGCAGATTGGATTCCCGCTGCCGCCGCGGCCGTGCGTGCTCTCGTCGCCGATTCGCCGTCAACTCGGCACGGCGGTCGTCGACGCGCAGGGACGTTTCGAGATTCGCTATCGTGCCGCGGAAGAGCCGGAAGACGCCTGCCGCTTCATCTCGCGAGTCCGCGTGGAGGTGTACGAGGTCAACACGCTGGTGTGGCGCAGTCCCGCGGTCGCGCAGAGCGCGACGGTGCGGTTCGACCACGAGCTCAATCCCGACTGTCAACCAGGCAGCACGCTGATTCGAGTGACCAGCGACACCGGCGCGCGCCTGCCCGGCGCCGAGGTGTTCGTCGACGGGCAGCTGCGTGGCACCACTGACAACCTGGGAGAACTCTTCGTGGCGAACGTCGTACACGGGAGCGCCGTCGTCGCCCGTCACCGCATCCACGAACAGAAGACCGACCGCGGCCAGCATTCGACCGACAGCAATCAGAACTGGAGCTATCGCGTCTACGCGCTCAGCATGCGGCTGACGCACGACGCCAGCGGCAACAACCCGGCGTTCACGCCGTTCGTCGTCGCGGACCCCTCCGCCATCCAGACGCTGATCGCCACGCGCCGCAACACGATGATTGGCTTCAACGTGCTGGTCTCCGTGGAGTGGGACGCCACGATCGGCGAGTTGACCTTCCTTCTCGATCGGATGCGCGAGTTCTCGGAGCTGATGTTCAACGGCACCGACGGCCAGTTCCTCGTCGAGCGGGTCTCGGTGATCGATAACGGCCGCTCCTGGAACCACGCCGACTACCGCGTCCTGGCCAGCTGGAACCAGCCATCGAACGCGGACGTCGGCGCGATCGCCGGAGACGACGGGCGCATCCGGATGAATCCGTTCGACATGATGTTCCCGGGCATCATCCTCCACGAGTGGGGCCACTACGCGTTCTGGGTGCGCGACGAGTACAAGCCGGCCGACTGCTGGCCGGAGGGGCAGCCGGTCGGCTGTACGCTCGCGGCGCAGGTGCCCAATACCGTGTTCTCCGACGGCGGCACAAAGGACACCTGCTTCATGCGAGGTGCGCAGTTCAACAGCCGCAAGAAGCTCTGCTCGTCCCACCCCGCGAACCCCCACGCCGACTGCACCGCGCAGGGTGAAGAGGACTGCTGGTCGGTGGTCGCGACGCGGTACGGAGGGCCGGACTGGCGTGTGCTGACGCCAAAGAACCGGGGCGTGATCGTCGACCGCCTGCCAGACTCGGGTGTGCCGCTCGGCACGAGCACGTCACCGGGCCCGGGCGCGGATGTCGCGGACAGCTGCATCCCGCTCGCGGCATGGAAGGCGCGCGGGCATCGCAGCAGCGTCGAGCGGCCCAACCCCTGCGTGAAGCTGATCGTGAGGGTGACCAACACCAACGGAGTCCCGGTGGACGAGGCCGAGGTGACCCTTCATACGACCGACGGCCGCGCCATCTTCCAGGGAAGAACCGGCGCCAAGTCGTTGCCGGACGGGATCGTCACCGGAACCGGTGAAATCACGCTGCGCGGCGCGACGATTGGCGACTCGGTGAGCGCGCGGGTCCGGCTCGGCCCCATCTCGATCAACGGGTCGAGCGCGATCACCAGCTGCAGTGGCCCGCTGGTCGTGAAGCTGTCGAACATCCAGATCTTCGCAGGCGGCCCCGTCAGCCGCCTGGACGATGCCCCCGGCGCCGGACTGGTCGTCGACGCCGGAACGGCGCGTCCGGACGAGGCCGAACTGATGCTCGTTCGGCCGGAGGGTGCCGAGGAGCCGTTCGTCGTTCATCTGACGCCTGCCGCTGGGACCGCCGGCGGCTCGGTTGCCGCGGGCCCGCCTAGCGCGGGCCCGGTCGCCGCGACGATCTTTGGCGACGCCGCGGACGTGCAGCTGCTCTCCTTCGACTCCGCAGGCACTCCTTCGGTCGTCCACTCGCGCGTCGCGCGGCGATCGCTTGCGGTGCCGGGCGCGCACGTCGTGAAGTCGCTCGGCGGGGAGGTGGAGCTGGCGCTGCCCGAAGCCGCCGTCGAGTTCCCGGCCACGCTGCTGTTCGAGGATGCGCACGATGTTGAGCTGCCGGCTCTTGCGGCGGGCGATGCCATTCTGGTCGCCCCGCAGCGGGTGAGCCTGTCGGGTTCCGCGAAACTTCGCGGCCCGGTCATGCTCCACCTCGAGGCGGGATCGACCTACGCCGCACGGGAGCTTCGCGTGGAGCTACTCCGATCCGACGGCGGCGGCGCGTGGTCCGTGGTGCGCGCCCGCGTCAACCCGCTCCCATTGGTGGCGAGCGCGACCATCGACCGTCTTGGCGTGTTCTGCCTGGTTGGCCGCGCGGCCGCGGCGAAGAAGCCGGAGTAGGCGAAGTAGAAGGAGTGGCCCCGACCGGCTCAGCGTTGTCCTGAGCGTGTCGGAGACAAGCGGTGCGGGGTATCTCGTGCCAGGGTGATGACCGCCTTGCTGTGGATCGCCGGTGTCGCCCTGGCACGACGCGCGAGGATACCGCAGTCGCCGAACCGCGTCCGCTACTCCGTCCTTAGCGCCACCACCGGATCCACCCGCGTCGCCTTCCACGCCGGCCCGGCCACCGCCACCAGCGCCGTCAGCCCCAGCACCGCGATGACCAGGACGAACGTCAGCGGATCCAGCGGCTGCACGCCGAACAGCATGCTTTCCAGCACCCGCCCGAGTACCACCGACAAGGCTATGCCCACGGCGAGGCCAATCCCCAGCACCCGCGCGGCGCTGCCGACGACGGAGCGCACCACGTCACCGGTGGTGGCACCCAGCGCGCGGCGCACGCCGAGATCGCGGATCCGCTGCTGCACCGAGTAGGCGAGGATGCCGAAGAGCCCGACCATCGCCAGCACCAGCGCGAGGCCCGCAAACGCCGTGACCAGCACCGCGCGGAACCGGTGCCGAGCCGTCGCCTCCCACGCCACGTCCTCGAGCGTCAACATGCCTCGCACGCCGACCAGCTGCTCCTTGTCTACCCGCCCGATGGCCGCCCGCACCGACGGCGCCAGCACGCTCGCGCTTCCGGATGCGGGCCGCACCACCATCAGCATGTCGTCCAGCGCCGCCTGCGCCAGCGGCACGTAGACCTGCTGGAAGTCCTCGGCCTCGTCTGGCCGGCCCTTGACCTGGCGCGCCACGCCGACGATCTCGCGCTCCTGCGGCGGCGCGTTCTCGTCTACCTGCACCGACACGCGCATGCCCATCGGCGACCGCCCGCGCAGGTGCGCGCGCGCGAAGGCCTCGTTGACAATGCAGACCGCAACGCCATCCGGCACGTCGCGCCGGTCGAAGGCACGACCCGAGACGACGGGGAGGTCGAGCGTCTCGAAATAGGCGGGACTGACGATCTGGTAGTCGGCCGTCGGCTGCTCGCTCGCGTCCACCGGCGGGTCGCCCACGATGGAGACGGCCGCCCGGCCCGCATACGACGGCCCCAACGGCAGGGTGCTGGCCCAGGCCACGCTCCGCACCCCCGGCACGGCCCGCACCTCCTGCTCCACCGCCTCGTAGAACTGCATCAGCCGCTCGCGCGTCGGATACCTCGACCCCAACGGATCGACGAGCATCGTCAGGACGCTCTCTGCGCGATAGCCGCGATCGATGGCCTGCACCGCCAGGAGCGTCCGAAGCAGCAGGCCCGCGCCGACGAGCAGCAGGACCGCGGTGGCCACCTCGCCGGCCACGAGCAGGTTGCGCAGCCGGCCGCCTCCGCCGATGGTGGTCCGGCTGTCCACGGCGAGCGCCTGCGAAGACGGGACGGCGGTGGCCTGCCAGGCGGGGACGAGCCCGAACAGCAGCCCGACGATCAGCGCCGCCCCGGCGCAGAAGAAGACCACGCGCAGGTCGAGTGTGAGCGCGACGGCCGGAGGCAGCAGGCCTTCGGGGATCAGCGCGGGCGCCACCTCGAGGATGGCCGCTCCGAGGGCGAGACCCAGCACGCCGCCGACGATCGACAGCACCAGACTCTCGGTCAGGAGCTGCCGGATGAGGCGCGGCCGATCGGCGCCGATGGCGGACCGGATCGCCAGCTCGCGTGACCGCGCGGTGGCGCGCGCCAGGAGCAGGTTGGCCACGTTCGCGCAGCAGATGAGGAGCACGAACAAGACGACCCCGATGAACAGCATCGAGGTCTGGCGCAGGTCCGCGCCGATGACGGCGGCGGCCATCGGCTCGAGCGCGACGCCGCGGCCGTTGTTGGTCTGCGGGAACTCCCGCGCCAGCGCATCGGCGACAGTGGTCAGGTCCGCATCGGCCATCTCCATCGTCGTGCCGGGCTTCAGGCGCCCGATGGCGTTGAACATGTGTGCGGCGCGTGCCCGAGGCGGGGCGCCCTGGATGGGAATCATGGCCCAGAGGTTCGTCCGGCCGAGCAGGTGCACCGTGTCGGGCGCAACACCGAGGACCGTGTAGGGAGCGCCATCCAGCCGGATCTCGCTGCCGACGACGCCGGGGTCCGCGTTGAACCGCGTCCGCCAGAACGACTCGCTCAGCACCGCGGCGTTGGCGCGCGCGCGATCGTCCGCGAGCTGAAGGAAGCGGCCCGCGACGGGCGTCACGCCAAGGGCATCGAAGAACCCGGCCGTCACCCACTGCCGCGAGACGGTCTCGGCCGTTCCGTCGGCGCCGGCCATCACCATGCCGCCCACGCCCGGTGTGAAGCCCGCCATGGTTTCGAAGCTGCGACCGCGCTCGGCCCAGTCGAGGAGGTTGAGCGGAGACACGCGCTCGCGCGACGAGGCGGCCGTGCGCTCGGTGATGACGACGAGGCGTTCGGGGGTGGGGAGCGGGAGGGGACGGAGTAGCGTGGCGTCCACCAGCGCGAAGATGGTGAACCGCTGGCCGCGTCCGCGGACCAGCTC
>DAIRFN010000306.1:0-6379 GCA_036795065.1 Vicinamibacterales bacterium | reverse complement strand
TCACCGCCGCCCTCGTCGTTTCGTCCCTTTCCCTCCAGGCCGGTTCGGCGCCGGTGCGCGCCCGCACGGGCATGGTGGTGTCGCAAAGCGACATCGCCTCCGAGGTCGGGTGGCAGGTGATCAAAAGCGGCGGCAACGCCATCGACGCCGCGGTGGCGACGGCGTTCGCGCTGGCCGTCACCCACCCCACCGCCGGCAACATCGGCGGCGGCGGCTTCATCGTCTACCGGGCCGCCACTGGCCAGACCGCCTCCTACGACTTCCGCGAAGCCGCACCGGCCGGATCGAATCCGGAGATGTGGCTGAAGGACGGCAAGTACGACTTCGACATCCACCACAACAGCCACCGTTCGGTGGGCGTGCCCGGCACGGTCGCCGGGCTCCACATGGCGTGGAAGGAACAGGGCTCGAAGCCGTGGAAGGAACTGGTGGCCCCGGCCGTCACGCTCGCGCGCGACGGGTTCGAGGTGAGCCACGGCCTGGCGCGGTCGCTGGCCGGGCAGCTCGACGAGTTCAAGAAGTACCCCGCCTCGCTCGCGCAGTTCTCCAAGAGCGGCAAGCCCTACGAGGCCGGCGACATCCTGAAGCAGCCTGACCTGGCGCGCACGCTCGAGCGCATCGCCGACCAGGGCCCCGCCGGGTTCTACGAGGGCGAGACCGCGGCCCTCATCGAGAAGGACATGAAGGCCAACGGCGGGCTCATCACACGCGATGACCTGAAGAAGTACCAGGCGAAGAAGCGCGAAGTCATCAAGGGTACCTATCGCGGCTACGAGATCATCGGCATGGCGCCGCCCTCGTCTGGCGGCATCGCGGTCACGCAGATGCTGAACGTGCTGGAGGGCTACGACCTCAAGGCCAACGGCTATGGCTCGGCGCAGAACCTCCACCTCATCGCCGAATCGATGCGCCGGGCCTTTGCCGACCGCGCGCAGTACCTCGGCGACCCGGACTTCGTGATGAACATGCCCGTCGCGCGCCTCATCTCGAAGGAGTACGCCGACACGCTGCGCAAGACCATCAACCCGAACAAGGCCTCGAAGTCGTCGCCGACTTCGTTCACGTGGTCCACCGAGTCGCAGGAGACAACGCACCTGTCGGTGGTGGATGCTAACCGCAACGCGGTATCGATGACCTACACGCTGGAATACGGATACGGCTCGCGCATCGTCGTGCCGGGCGGCGGGTTCCTGCTGAACAACGAGATGGGCGACTTCAACGCCGGCCCTGGGCTCACCAACGAGAAGGGCCTCATCGGCACGCCGCCCAACCTGGCGCAGGTGAGCAAGCGCATGCTCTCGAGCATGTCGCCGACCATCGTCGCGAAGGACGGCCAGCTCGTCATGGTGACCGGCTCGCCGGGCGGCCGCACCATCATCAACACCGTGCTGATGACCATCCTGAACGTGGTGGACTTCGGCATGAACGCGCAGGAAGCCGTGGACGCCGGTCGTCTCCACCACCAGTGGCTGCCGGACCGCATCTCGATGGAGCGTTTCGGCTTCTCGGCGGACGCAGTGAAGACCCTGCAGGGCATGGGACACACCATCTCGGAGGGCGGCAACCAGGGCGTGGCCGAGGTGATCGTGTTCAACCAGAAGGACAACATGCTCGAGGGCGGCGTCGATCGTCGGGCGCCGGATGGCGGAGCGGCCGGGAAGTAGATCTCACAGTTCACAGCCACGAGTTCACGGTTCAGGATTTGGAGCGCGCCGGGCCCGAGCCGCGAGGCGGTCGAGCTCGTCGAGGTCAGGTAGGCCGTTCTCGCTATCGCTGCATCTGGATGTCGAGGACGGTGTTGCCATCCACACGCACCGTGGTCGCGAACTCCCGGTAGCCCTCGCGCCAGGCGTACAGGTACGGCTCTTGGTCGCCATCCAGGCCGCAAAGCACATAGCGTCCGCCCGCGTCGGTAAGAGTGGTCGCGATGGTAACTCCCATGCCCCCCATTGCATCGAGCCCGACCGTGATGCCCGCGAGCGGTGCGCGGCGTCCGTCGTCCAGGACCTCAAAGACCATGCCGCTTAGCGTGGGCGTCCGCTCCAGCAGTTCGGGCGGCAGGTTCGCCCCGAGTTGTGCGCGGTCCGCCACGACGTGGACGTCGGCGGTCAGTGTGGAGGCCCCCTCCTCGGATGCGACGCGGACAACGCAGGGTTGGAAGGGCCCGGCGACGAGGTGGACGAACCCGTCGGCCGGTATCGACAGGCGATAGACCCCGTCAGGGTACTCCGCAAGCACCGCCCCGGACCTCCCCCACCCCGTGGCGGTCTCCACGAACCCCCACAGTATGCCGTTTGATGGCCGCGTTCCGACTGCATCGTGCACCCAGAGGCGCCCTGTGACGGTGACGGTTCCGCCGCCTGGCGCCGGCGGGGCGACCACCGGCGTCCCGGAGACCGGCTGGAGGCGAGTGGGTGCGGTCGGCGTGTCGTTGCACGCCGCGACCAGTCCGAGCAGGGCGAGGGTGAGAAATGCTCGAGAACCCTTCATGGCAGCAGCTCCCCGATCTAGACGGACCGGCGGGCACTACTCCCGACGCACCTCGGCAGTATCAGGCGATGGCGGCGATCGGAGACCGCGGCGGTGGACAGCGGTTATCGTGGCGCGCGCAGGTAGCCGCGGCGAGCGGTCAACTCGGCACGGCGTCCCTTCAGCCGGACCTCGACGCCGTGCCATCCGCCCTGCTCCACTCCGCTTGGTGTGTAGGACAGCACGTAGCGGCTCTTGAACTCGCTGATGACCCGCACGAACGTGTCGCGCAGCCTATCGCTTCGCTCCGCCACGAGCACCGCCCCGCCGGTGTCCTCGGCGAGCAGGGGCAGGAAGTGGCGGCCGTAGCTCGCCGGAGCCTCCTGGAACCAGTCCCGCTCGAACTGGTTCTGCCGCGCCTCGCGCAGGTTCCGCTGCTCGATCTGGCTCCTCAGCGTGACGCCGTAGATCACGACGTCGCTCCGCTGTGCGGCGGTGATCACCGTGCGCGGGTCGAGCCAGCTGCTCGTGTCGCCGCCATCGCTGAAGACCAGCATCACCATGCGGCCCTCGATGCGCGGCCGCATCAGCAGCGCCGCGAGCGTGGCGTCGTAGAGTGCCGTCGCTCCGCCCGCCTTCACCTCTCGCGCCATGGCTCGCACGCGGTCGCGATCCTCGCGGGCCGGCATCCGCAGGTCGAGGCGGTCCGAGAAGGTCACGAGCGAGAGCCGATCGTCCGGAGACAGCGCCTCGTCCACCGCGTCGATGGCCGCCCGCAAGTGCTCCAGCGGCTCGCCATCCACGCTCTCGCTGACGTCCAGCACCATCATCAACGTAACGGGCGCGTCTTCCACGTCCAGCGCGCGGATCTCCTGGAGGATGCCGTTGTCTCGCAGCTCGAAGTCGCTTGCCGACAGCCCGGTGACGGGCCGTCCCTCGTCGCTCACCAGCACGTCCACGCGAACGGCATCCACACCGGCGCGAAGCGTCTGGCTGGCCGCGACATGCGGTTCCACATGCGCGGCCACCGCGAGGGCGAGCACGACGGCGGCACGGCCCACCCGGCCGGTCATCCCCGCACCTCGTCGCGGAGCTCTTCGAAGATCAGCTGGCCGACCAGCGGATAGGCGAGCCGGTAATCGGACCACGGGTCGTTTCGTTCGCGGTCTTCTCCGGCCGTCAGCATGGGCTCCACGACGTCGGCCGCCTGAGCGGAGTCGCCAGCCGAGTGGAGCAGCTGCCCCAGGGCCACGCGTGCCGACTGCGCCACCGGGTCCAGCCGCATCGCCTCGCGATACCAGCGCTCCGCCTCCGTTCGGTTGCCCTGTCGCTCACGCAGGTGCCCCAACACCAGTCGGCCGACATAGGCCGTGGACCGGTCGAGGTCGTCGCGAGCCACCAGTGCGGACAGGCGCGTCGCGGCCTGGTCGACGCGCTCCATCTCGGACTCCACACGTGCCAGCCTGAGCGACGCCGCCGCGGAGCGCGGGGCCACCGCCAGCGCCTCTGTCAGGTATCGCACGGCCTCGGTCTGGCGCCGCCGCCGCACGGTCTGCGCCGTGCGCAGGTTCCAGTTTCTCGCTGCGGGCAGGTCGGCGAGCCGTTCGCTGAACCACCCCGCGGCGATGAGGATCGGAACGTCAGCGGGCAGGCGCTTCACCGCGAGTGCGAAGTGGTCGACCGCGGTCTCCGGGCTGACCAGGCGAGTGACGAGCAGGGCCGTCGCCAGGTACCACCGCCGGCGAAAAGCCTGCGAGCGTGCGCTGGCGCCCTCGGAGGCATCCACGAGACCGCGTGCGAGCCCGAAGTGGGCGGACGCACGCTTGTCCAGCCCTTCGCTCCAGCACCGGAACGCCGCCTCCGCGTGAAGCATCGACGACGCGCGATAGAACGCCTCGTCCAGATCCTGAGTTGAATCGGCGCCGACGCCGAGGGCCCCTCGCTTGACGTAGACCTCGACGAGCGCGGACACGGCGCCCTGGTCGGTGGCCAGCAACTGGTCCACCGCCTTGTCCGTCCAGCCAGCTCGATACAGTTCGAGCAGTGACCGATACTGTTGCGCGGTCGACTCACGAGCTTGTGCGGCAGCAGAAGGCCCCCAGGGCCCGGCCGCCAGGACGGCAAGAAGCAGCAGCACGCTCCGAATCGTGCAGGGCATGGTGTCGGGTTAGTGTAACCGCGAGAAGCGTCACGACGACACGGCCGAGCTGCAGGTGAAACGCCGGTGGCCGTCGACACACCAGTTGGTTACGGCCGCACCGCTCCGGACGGCCAGATGAGGAGAACGCCATGCTTATCTCTGGCGCACGCGGCCTGTCGATGGTCGTTGCGGTCAGCCTCGTCGGGGCCGCTCACGCAGGAGCCCAGCCGCTCGGAACCTTCAGCTGGCAGCTTCAGCCGTACTGCAACATCATCACCGTCAACGTCACGCAGAACGGCAGCGTGTACACCCTCGATGGGTACGACAACCAGTGTGGCGCGGCCACCCGCGCGGCGGTCCTTGGCTCCGCGTTCATGAACCCTGACGACACGATCGGCCTCGGACTGTCGATCGTGGCCACGCCGGGAGGGAATCCGACCCACGTGGATGCGACCATCGACATGGGAACGCTCAGTGGTACGTGGCGCGACAGCGCCGCCAACACCGGGACGTTCGCCTTGGGCGCCGCCGCCGCCGGAGCCCCACGTCCACTGGGCGCGCGCAGTGCGCCTCTGGAAATCTCCACGGCCGTCCCGACCCTGCCGGAGCTGCAGCTGACCGGCATTGGCCTGGTACCGGACATTCTCGCCGTCCGCTCTGGCGGTTCGCCGGCGGGTGGTCCGGCAGCAACCCTTCTGGGCGACACCCTGCTGCGCATCGATGCCGCGGGGCACGACGGGAGCGGCTTCACCGCCCCACGCGCCGGCATCGAGATCAGCGCGAGTGAGAACTGGGCGCCCGGGGACAACGGGACGACCATGTATTTCCGCACGACCCCGAGCGGGGGCACGGCGACCACGACCCGCGTGGCCATCACGAACCAGGGTCGGGTCGGGATCGGCACCATCATCCCGGCGAACCTGCTGGACGTGAGCGGCGACATCCGGATTGGCTCGGGCGTCACGGGCTGTGTGCTCGACAACGACGGCACGGTCATCGCTGGCGTGTGCGCGTCCGATGCGCGGTTCAAGCGGGAGGTCACGCCCTTCGGACCGATGCTGGAGAAGCTCACCGCCCTCGAGCCGGTGCACTTCTACTGGCGCTCGGACGAGTTCCCAGCAAGGGCCTTTGGCGATCGGCAGTCTTATGGTCTCGTCGCGCAGGAGGTCGAGCGGGTGCTTCCCGAGCTCGTCGTCTCGGACGAAGACGGCTTCAAGGCCGTCAACTACAGCAAGCTGCCGCTGCTGGCGCTCCAGGCCATCAGGGAGTTGAAAGCGAAGAACGATGCGCTCGAGACCGCCAACGCGGCGCTGGCCGCGGAACAGACCGCGCTCGCGGCTCGGCTGGCGGCTCTCGAGGCGGCGGTGGAACACTCGCGACCCGAGCCACGGCGGTGACGCTTCGCCGGACGCGCTCCCGGAGCCCACGGGTTCCTAGGAGGCCTGGATTCCGAAACCTCAGGGCGTCCTGTTCACGTACTCGAACCCGAATCGCCCCTTCACGCACAGGTTGCCATGCGTCACTTCGCTCTCGAGGGGCGACATGACCTTGACGATCCTCTGATCCTGCACGTGCACGCTGAGGGTGCAACCCACCCCGCAGTAGGGGCAGGTGGTGTCGGTGACCGTCTGTTCGTCGGGTCGCCACTGCCCCGCCTGCCGCAGGTCGTACTCGTGCCGTGCCATCAGCGCGCCCGTGGGGCACACCGCGATGCAGTTGCCGCAGTAGACGCATGCCGACTCGGGCAGGACCACGTCGAACTCGGTGGAG
>DAIRFN010000305.1:0-6426 GCA_036795065.1 Vicinamibacterales bacterium | reverse complement strand
ACGATGGCGATGCGCGACGCGCGCGCTTTCGCCTCGTCGGCCATCGGCCCGCTGAAGAGGGTGTCTACCGTGTCGTGAAAGAGCTCGATCCAGCGGCCGAACTCGCGCGAGCCGAGCGGCGTGAGCTGCGCGAGCTGCAGGTGGACGCCCAGCGGGTTGCCCTTGAAGCCCGCGGTGCCGAAGAGCACCGCATCCCAGAAGGCATACATCTTCGGCAGGTGTCCGGCCCAGTCCACGCGCGCCACGTCATCGAAGATGGGCGCGAGGATGTCGTCCGCACGGACGCGGTCGTAGAAGCTGTCCACGAGCCGGACGATGTCGTGGCGGGAGATGATGTCGGGGTGGTCGGCGGTCATGGGATCGGCCCTCAGGCAGAGGCGTGTGGTGCGCGCGGCATCAGGGTGGCCACGCGCGCGACCCATCGCGGCTCGGCGACGAGGTCGGCCAGGGTGTAACGGTCCAGCACGGCGAAGAACGCGTCGAAGGCCTCGGCGAGCGCGCCCTTCAGCCCGCAGGCCCGCGTCAGCGGGCACGTGTTGGTCTCGCGGTCGAAGCACTCGACGACGGCGAGGGACCCTTCGGTGTGCCGCACCACCTCGCCGACGCGGATCAGGTGGGGCGCCTGCGCCAGCCGGAACCCGCCCGCGCGCCCCCTCGTGGTTTCCAGATAGCCCAAGTGTTGCAGCTCGTTGACGACCTTCACGATGTGGTGCCGCGATAGGCCGAAAGCGGCAGCCACCTCCGCCGTCAGGCAGCGCCGGTCGCGATGGACGGCCGCGTAGACGAGGACGCGCAGGGCGTAGTCCGTGAAGCCATTAAGTTGCATTCGAAGTGCAACTTTAACGGATTCGCCGTCCCGGGGCAAGAGACGGCGGGACGCGCGGCATGTTCTGACGTCAGAATGAGGGAACCGTCTCGGGGAGGACCTCATGCATTCGCTCAGCAACGACTTCGCCCAGGGCGTGCTCCTGGAGCAGCAGGGCCCGCACCTCTCGCTGTATCAGCCCACCCACCGGCGCCGTCCCGAGAACCAGCAGGATCCCATCCGGTTCCGCAATCTCGTGAAGACGCTCGAGGACTCGCTCCAGCAGAAGTACGCCGCGGGCGATGTGCGCGCGCTCGTCGACCCGTACCGCGCGCTGGCCGAGGACTCGGAGTTCTGGAATCACACGCAGCTGGGCCTGGCCGTGCTCGCGGCGCCGGGATTCTTCCGCGTGTATCGGCTGCTGCGCCCGGTGCCCGAGCTGGCGGTCGTGGCTGGGAGCTTCCACTTGAAGCCGCTGCTGCGGATCGTGCAGTCGGCCGACCGTTTTCACGTTCTCGCGATCAATCGCCAGGCGGCGCGGATGTTCGAGGGCAACCGCGACGCGCTGAGGGAGATCGCCATGGTGCCCGGCGCGCGGACGCTCTCCGAAGCGCTCGGCGAGGAGCACACGGAGCCGCACTCCACGGTCGCGTCGTACGGCGGCCCTGGTGGCGGCGGTCTCGCGAAGCATCACGGGCACGGTTCGAGAAAGGACGAGATCGATCTCGACACCGAGCGGTACTTCCGGGCGGTGGACCGGGTGGTGCTCGAGCACTACTCTCGCCCGTCGGGCCTGCCCCTGGTCCTTGCGTCGCTACCCGAGCACCAGACCCCGTTCCGCGGTGTCAGCCAGAACCCGTCCCTCCTGGACGAAGGTGTGGCGGGTGATCCCGGTGCGGTGGACACCGAGGAGTTGTGCGCGCGGGCCTGGCGCGTGGTCGAGCCCCAGTACCTCGCGAAGCTGGCGGGCCATGCCGATCGCTTCCTGGCTGCGCGGGCGAAGGGCCTGGGCTCGGACGACCTCGCCGCCGTCGCCAGCGCTGCACTGGGAGGACGGGTCGGCACGCTGCTGCTCGAAGCCGATTGCGTCGTCCCCGGGCGCATCGACCATCAGACGGGCGCCGTCCAGGCGGCCGATCTCCATCACCCCGACGTGAACGACGTGCTCGACGACGTGGGTGAGCTCGTGATGCGCGCAAAGGGCGACGTCGTCGTCGTGCCGGCGGATCGCATGCCGACGGGCACGGGGCTGGCGGCCATCTACCGGTTCTGATTGCGACGGGCGCGTGCCAGGTTCACGCCACTCGAGATGACACCGACGTGGCTGAACGCCTGGGGGAAGTTGCCGAGGAACGCCCCGGAGCCGGGGTCGATCTGCTCGGGGAGGAGGCCGAGGCCGTTCGCGCGGCCACAGAGCGAGTCGTACAGGGCCCCGGCCTCGTCGAGCCGTCCCTGTTTCGTCAGGTTGTCCACGAGCCAGAAGCTGCAGAGCAGGAAGGCACCTTCGTGGCCGGGGAGGCCGTCCGGCGACTCGTTGGGCAGGTAGCGATACAGGAGGCCGCCCCCGGCTCCCAGGCGGTCCTGAATGGCCTGCGTCGTCGCCGCCATCCGTGGATGGTCGGCAGCGAGCACTCGCCGAAGCGGCAGGGTCAGGAGGCTGGCGTCGAGCCCGCCGCCGCCAAGATGCTCGGTGAGGGACAGGCGCAACGGGTCCCACGCGTCTTCGAGGATGTGGCGCCGGATGTCCTCGGCGGCAGCCTGCCAGGCCATGACGTCGCCCGGAAGGGTGAACCGGGCGGCGAGACGCGCGCCACGGTCGAGGGCCACGAGGCACATGGCGGCCGAGTAGGTGAACACGCGCCCGGGCGTGCGGACCTCCCAGATGCCGTGATCCGGCTCGCGCCAGGCGGTCATGGACTGGTCCACCAGGCCCTTCAGCCGTGACCACCGCTCCGCGTCCAGGCTTCCGTGGTGCCGTGCGAACTGGTACGCGCAGTCGAGCACCTCGCCGTAGACGTCGTGTTGGCGCTGTTCGGTGGCGCCATTGCCCCAGCGTACCGGAGCCGAACGCCGATACCCCTCGAGATCCGGGTCTTCACGCTCGGGCGCCGGCACCGCCCCGTCCACGCCGTACAGCACCAGCGGACGCTCGCTCGATTCGAAGGCGTGCAGCGCCCATCGCAGGAAGCCTCCCGCCTCGCGCCGGAGTCCGATCCGGTGCAGCGCGTACACGGAGAACGCGGCGTCGCGGATCCACGAGAACCGGTAGTCCCAGTTCCTGGGCCCGCCAATGGCCTCCGGCAATGACGAGGTTGGCGCCGCCACGATGGCGCCATTCTCGAAGTGATCGAGCAGTTTGAGCGTGATGGCCGATCGACGCACCAGTGCCCGCTGGGGGCCCTCGTAATCGATCTGCGCGGCCCATCGCTGCCACGCGCGCGAGGTGCTGTCGAGAATGTGGTCGCCATCACCGTCGATCCGGCCCGGCGGCTCGGTCCACGCCAGGGCGACGAAGACGATGCTGCCCTCGCGCAGATCGAGGCGCGTCTCCAATCCTGCCAGCGGAACGCTGGCCGACAGGTGCAGGTCTGTCGCCTGCGAGGTGCAGCGGACCCGGTGGCCATGCGGCCAGGGCGTGACCGTGGCGCCTCCCCACGGCTGCAGGCGCACGGACACCGCGACGTGCCCTTCGACCACGGCCAGTCTTCGCAGCAGCATGCCACGGCTCGCCGACGACTCGGCCAGCAGGTCGGCATGATCACGGAGCGCGAGGGCGTCGGTCAGCTGCAACACGCCCGTGGGGCCGCGCAGCTCGGTGGTGAGCACGCCTGAATCGGTCTCGTAGCGCTGCCGCGATGCCTGCAGGCCCTCGACCGCCACGGCGAACTCACCGCCGCGGTGCACGTCGAGCAATCTGCAGAACAGCGGCGGCGAGTCGAAGCGCGGCGTGCAGAGCCAGACCACCGAGCCGTCACGCGACACGAGCGCCGCCGTCGTCCCGTCGCCGATGAGCCCGTGGTCCTCGATGGGCAGGTAGCCGTCGTTGGGCTGGAGGGGAGCGAAGCCGGCCACGTCCCTCAAGGATATCGTGCCGTGCGCGCCATCACCGCGACACCGTGCCACGCTCCTGTGCCACCAGCACACGCCGCAGGATCTTGCCTGACGCCGACTTCGGGATCTGCTCCACGAACGCGACGTGACGAATGCGTTTGTAGTGCGCCACGTGGGCTTCGACGAACGCCTTCACCTCGTCCGCCGTGAGCGGCTCGCGCGCGACGACGATGGCCTTGGGCACCTCCCCAGACTCCTCGTCGGGCACGGGAATCACTGCCACGTCGGCCACGCCCGGGTGCTTCAAGAGCAGGGCTTCCAGCTCGGCGGGCGCCACCTGGAACCCCTTCACCTTGATCAGCTCCTTCAGCCGATCCACGACCTCGAGAAACCCCTCCTCATCCACCATCCCGATGTCGCCGGTGCGAAGCCAGCCCTCCTCGTCCACCGTGCCGGCAGTGGCCTCGGGGTTGTTCAGGTACCCCTTCATCACCTGCGGGCCGCGCACCCACACCTCGCCCCGCTCGCCCACGCCCATGTCGCGGCCACTCTCGGGATCCACGATGCGGCCCTCGGTGGAGGGCATCAACAGGCCGGCCTTGCCGGCGCGCTCGCGTCCCGGCACCGTGTAGTGTGTCGCCGGGCTGGCTTCTGTCATCCCGTAGCCCTGGCGCACCCGCACCGACAGGCGCGTCTCCACCGCCTCGGTGAGCTCGACCCCGAGCGGCGCGGCACCCGAGAACAGCCATCGCACGCCGGAGAGGTCGTAGCCAGCCACCGCCGGATGCTTGGCAAACGCCACGGCCACCGGCGGGACGATGTGCGCGAGGGCAATGGGCCAGTCCTGCAGGGTGCGGAGGACGGTGTCGAGGTCGAATCGCGGCAGCGTGACGATGGTGGCGCCCCGCCTCAGGCCGAAGTTGAGGATGACGGTCATCCCGTAGATGTGGAAGAACGGCAGCACGCCGAGGAATGCCTGCAGGTCCGGGGCCTCGATGGCGTCGATCTGCACGAGGTTCGCGATGATGTTGCGATGCGTCAGCATCACGCCCTTCGGCAGGCCCGTGGTGCCCGAAGAATAGGGCATGACCACGACATCGGCAGCCGGATCGATCTCGACGTCGGGCGGGTCGGCGTCGATCGCGATGGCGTCGAGGGTGGGCAGGCCGTCCGCGGCGTCGATCGTGAGGATGTCGATCGGCTGGGGCACGCTGGCCACCGCGTGGCGCGCGCGGGCGACGAGCGCCGCCGTCGTGATGAGCGTCTTCGCGCGTGCATCGCTCAACTGGAACGCCAGCTCCTCGGCGGTGTACGTCGGGTTCACCGTGGTCAGGACGGCCCCCAGCCGTGCCACGGCGTGGAACACCACGGCGTACTCCGGCACGTTCGGCGCCCAGATCGCGACGGTGTCGCCCCTGGTCACGCCGCGGTGAGACAGGCCGGAGGCCACGCGCCGAATGCGTTCCCCGAGCGCCCCGAAAGTGACGACCCGGCCGGAGGCGCCGTCCACCAGCGCCGGTCGATCGCGGCGTGCCGAGAGGCCGTCGAGCACGTAGTCGGTGAGCGAGACGTTGGGGACGGCGACGTCCGGGAACGGGCTGCGAAACGGCATGGGGCCTCCGCGCGGCCCGGCGTCGTGTCGGGCACGCGATGATCGGCTCACTGCCGCAGGATGTCAATCGGAGGTGGTCTGCCGCGCGGCGGAATCGACGATGCGGCCTCGGCACTCGCCGAAGCCGATGCGGGCGGCACCCTCGCGCGCGCAGAAGGCGGTCAGGGTGACCTCGTCGCCGTCCTGCAGGAAGGTGCGGGTCTCGGCGCCGGGAAGCTCGAGCGGCTCGGCGCCTCGCCGCGTGAGCTCCAGCAGGCACCCGAGCGAGTCGGCCGCCGGTCCCGAGACCGTGCCGCTGGCCAGCAGATCGCCCGGCCGCAGGTTGCAGCCGTTGATCGTGTGATGCGTGACCATCTGGCCGAGCGTCCAGTACAGGTCCGCGCTCCTCGCGCGCGCCAGCCTCACGGGCGCGCGGCCCGCCTCGCGCATCCTGGCGGTGGAGAGCCAGGCCTCGAGCGTGATGTCGAAGGCGCCGCTGGCGCCATCAGCCGCCGTGTCCAGGTAGGGCAGCGGCTGAGGATCTCCGTCCGGGCGCGCGGCGCGTGGTGCGCGGAATGGCGCAAGCGCGTCGAGGGTGACCACCCAGGACGACACCGTGGTCGCGAAGCTCTTGCCGAGGAACGGCCCGAGCGGCTGGTACTCCCACGCCTGGATATCGCGTGCCGACCAGTCGTTGACGAGGCACAGGCCGAAGAGGTGCGCCTCGGCCTCGGCGAGCGGGACGGGTGAGCCGAGCGGATTCCCGCGGCCGATGAAGGCGCCCAGCTCCAGCTCGAAGTCGAGCGACTGGCTGGGGCCGACCGTCGGTGCGGCCGCGTCGGGCGCCTTGCGCTGGCCCGCGGGACGCAGCACGGGCGCGCCGCTGGGCACGAGCGACGAGGCGCGGCCGTGGTAGCCGATGGGCATCCACTTGTAGTTCGGCAGCAGCGGGTTGTCGGGCCGGAACAGCTTCCCGACG
>DAIRFN010000304.1:0-6430 GCA_036795065.1 Vicinamibacterales bacterium | reverse complement strand
CCTGCGCATCGCCGAGGACCTCCTGCCCGACGCCTCAGGCACCTGGCCCCCCACGGTCGGGCTCGGTGAACGTTCCCAACAACCCGGCGACATCCTCGACGCGGACCCCCTCGGCTTCGAGCCTCAGCTTGAGCTCGACGCAGGCGCGATCGAACCTCCGATAGAGGGCCTTCGGGTCTTCGCCAATCAGCTCGGCGATGCGCGAGATCTTGAAGCCACTCCAGAAGCGCAGGCGCAGCACGATCTGGTCGCCCGCGGGCAAAGCGAGGATGACGCGCTCCAGGGCCTCGACCAGGACCCTTTCCTGCGCGCTCCGCTCAGCCTCTTCCACCGTGTCGCTCGCGCGCCCCGTCCCGGGCAGCCCCGCCAGTTGTTCCTCTTCCACCCGCTGGCGGCGCGGCCGGCGCGGCAGTCGCGCCCACAGGTGCTCGCACTCCAGCTCGGACGAGGCGAGCCCGCGGGCCATCAGCGTCTGTACCGCTTCGTGCACCGTGTAGTGATCGCGCAGGACGAGCTTCTCGAGCTCGATGGCCAGGTCGCCGAGCCGGCGCGCCTCGATGCTCGGCCGCCACTTTCCCCACTCGTGGTTGCGCCAGTCGAGGAAGAGCCGCTCGACGACGGTGGGGAGGAAGGTGCGCAGCGTGCTGCGCCCGCCGAACTTGCGGAGGATGGCCTGGTCGTGGTCGAAGAGGCGCAGCCGGGCCCACGAGCGAAACTCGTCGGCCGTATCGGCCGGCAGGCGATGCGCTCGACACGAGCGCTCGAGCACGCGCTCGATCAGGTCCGCATTGGCGGAATTGAGGTCATCCGGCGACACCGGGGGCGGATCCACACTGCCGGGATTATGCAACGCCTCGGGCGGTCGGGGTACCCCACGGTCCAATTTCCCGCGCAATGTGGCAGATGGACCCCGCGCGGATGTTCCCGGGGCCCGGAGGCCCCGGTGGACATTGCCGGTCTCCCCCCGGAGAAACCGGCGCCGGGGCGGGGTCCAGAGAAAGGGACGGACCCGCCCGGGGAGTTCCGGCGCTCGCCCCAGCAATATGGCGGGTGTTCGTCCCAGGATGTTCGGTTTGGTCCTGCACGACGTTTAGGGAGGCATGGGGGCCACCTCGGCCGCCCGCAAAGGAGTCCCCGTGCAGCCCGAATCCTTCCCGACGGCCGCCGCTCCGCTCCCGGACCCCAGGTTGTGGCTCCAGGAGAATTACGACCAGGTCCGACTCGTCGTGGCCCGCGTCGCGCGGCGCCGCCGCATCCCTGCCCAGGACCGCGAGGAGATCCTCTCGCGGCTGTGGACGCATCTCACCAGGGACGACTATCGCGTCCTCCGGGGCTACCGGGGCGGCAGCCACGTGCACACGTACATCGCGGTGGTGGCCGAGCGCTTGCTGCTCGACTGGCGCACGTCCAAGTGGGGCAAGTGGCGGCCCTCGGCCGAGGCCAGGCGGCTCGGGGCGGAGGCCATGCTGTTCGAACGCCTGGTGTGCCGGGACGGCCACTCGGTCGAGCGCGCCCATCGCATCCTCACCGAGACGACCGGGGCCACGCTCGGCCGGGCCCTGGTAGAGCGCCTGGTCGCCCGGGGCCGGCACGTCCGCCGCCGCTTCGTCGAGGTGGAGAAGGTGCGGCTGATGGCGGACCACACCTCCGATCCCTGGATGTCGCTGCTCGACCAGCACAGGGACCGCGCGGGCCAGCGGCTGGGCCGGTGCCTGGAGTGCGTGCTCCAGCGGCTGCCGGCCGGCGACCAGGTGCTGCTGCGCATGCGCCACGAACAGGGGCTGCGCGTGAGCCAGATCGCCGCGATGCTCGGCGCCGACCAGAAGAAACTCTATCGCCGGCTCTCGACGATCCACGCGGACCTGGGCGTCGCGCTTTCCGCCCTCGGCGTGTCTCGAGGTGACGTCGCCGAGGTCGTGGGCCGCCCCTCGGCCCACGTGCCCCGCGTGCTGCACCGCGCCGTCCGGGTGGCGTGATGAGCGATGCCGGACAGGCATCGTCGCCGTGCCCGTCGGCGGAAGCGCTGGCGGCCTTCTGCTGGGGTCGCGCGTCCGAGAGCACGCGAGCGGCCACGTTGCTGCACCTGGCCCGATGCGTCGGGTGCCGGACGCAGGCGGCACGGATGATGGCCGACGCGCAGTCAGATGGGGAAACGCCGCCGCCCGGCGGCTCGCGCTAGCCACGGCGTTCGGCGGTCCCGGCTACTTGATCGCTGCGATCACCCGCTTCACCAATTCCGCCTCGTTCCCACGATGCCAGCGCCACACCACGACCAGATCGTGGTCGGGCGAGATGGTGATCGTGTTGCTCCCCGCGCCCCGCGCGCCGTAGGCATTGTTCGGGAGGCCGGGGTAATTCTTCCCCTGCGTGTTCAGCCACCACAGGTAACCGTAGTCCGGCCCGTGCGCGCTCGGCGAGACGGCTGCCTTCACGAATGCCGGCTGCAGCACCTGCCGGTCGCCCCACTTCCCGCCGCGCAGCCACAGGTAGCCAAAGCGCGCCATGTCCCACGAGTGGATCCACACGCCGCCGCCCCACCGGGTGCCGCCGCTCACCGACGCCGTCCTGCGGCCATCGATGTCCGCGTAGCTGTTGTGGTAGGGCACCCACTTCCACGCGTTGGACGCGCCGATGACGTCCATGATCTCGTCACGGAACACCTCGGGCACGGGCTTCTTGAAGGTGCGCAGGAGCGAGAGGCCCAGGCGATTGATGCGCACGTCGTTGTACTCGTAGTGAGTGCCGGGCCGCTGCAGCTCTCGCGGCTTGCGCTCGCCTTCGCCGAACGCCTCCTTGCCGACGAAGTCGTGCTTCTTGCCCCACATCTCGCCGTCCCACTCGGTCTCCTGCTGCAGGTGCATCTTCCAGGTGACCTCGGCGTTCCTGGGCGAATCGTAGCCGCCGTCCTTCACCGTCTTCCCCACCGTGTCGTCCACCGTGATCTTCCCGTCGCGCACGGCGATGCCAGCCACCGTGGCCATCATGCTCTTGGCCACCGAGTAGGTGGGATCCACCCAGGTGGTGTCGCCGAACTCGGCGACGACGTAGCCCTTGTAGACGACCAGGCCGTTGGTCCTCGCCCGCTTCGTGGGCACCGAGCCCAGCAGCGACCCGAAGATGCGCTCCTGGTCCGAGAAGTCCATCTCGCGCGTGGACTCACGGCTCTCGGCGAACTTCACGGCCTCGGCCAGAAGCGCCGGGTCCATGCCGAGCTCGCCCGGCGCCTTCTTCGCCCAGCTACCAGCCGGCGGATAGTACGGCGACGCACTCTGCGCCCCCGTGTCACGGCCAGCGGCCAGGGCCACCACAGCGAAAACGGTCACGAGCACAGCCACGCGCAGGTTGCGAGTCGTCATCGTGAATCCCTCAATCCCTCAATCCCTCAATCACCAAATCACCAATCACCAATCACCAATGAATCGCCAATCACCAATCGCCAATCCTCGATGAATCGCTCAATCCTCAATCGGCAATCATCAATGGACACGATTCAGTAACCCGGCCCCAGCAGCACGGCGTTCATGAACAGCAGCATAGTGCCCTCGCTGAAGGCCCGGTAGTTCGCGTCTTCGGCGAAGGCTATCACGTGTCCCTGTCCGAACGGCTGGTGCACCAGGAAGGCCTTCTGCACGAGCAGGTCCTGGTTCTCGGGCCAGATCAGGCCCGCGGCGATGAGGCGATCCTTCTTCGCGTAGGTCCCGACGTTGCGCCCGCTATCGAGCTTGATGGGCGCGAACACGCGGTTGCCCTCGATCATCGCCTGGGTTTCGTCGTCCTGGCCGGCCGACAGCCAGTGGTCCCGATCGATGGCGACGCGGAGGATGGCGCCTGGCTGCGCGTCGGGGCGCTCGCGTTCGGGCTGGATCGCCTTGTCATAATCGAACACAGACGCCGACGGGGCCGCGGAGGACGCAGATGGCTTGGCCGCAGATGACGCAGAGGGTTTGGCCGCAGATGACGCAGATGGCTTGGTCGCAGAGGGCGCAGAGGGTTTGGCCGCAGATGACGCAGATGGCTTGGTCGCAGAGGGCGCAGAGGGTGTGCTCGGCGAGGACTGCGGCCGCCCTCCCGCCTGAGAGCCCCCTCCCGACGGCGGAGTCCCTCCCGTGGATGTCGCCTCTCCCGTCGCCGTCGATCCCCCTTCCGTCGCGGCGCCACGTGGCATCCCCGGTGCCGGTTTCTCCCCAGGCACGTCGAGGTTGCCGTTCTTGAGGAGGGTCTTCGTCTCGAGCAGCCCCACGTTCTCACCGGTCGCCCACCGCGAGGCCTCGGCCAGGGTCACCAGCGTGCCGCCGTTGCGCAGCCAGTCCTTCAGCCGTGCGAGCAGGGCGTCATTGATGGAGCCGCCGTAGTTGCCCGAGGGCAGGACGATGACGTCGAAGTCGGACAGGTTCGCGCGGGTGAGCGACGAGACTCGGACGGCGGTGACAGGCTGTCCGAACCGGCGCTCCAGCGTGTAGCGCGTCCACCCGGCCGAGAGCGACTGCGTGGGGGTGTCCCAGGCCAGCAGCACGCGCGGGGCCTTCAGGAACTGCGAGTCGTTGCTGCCCAGCGAGGTCCCCGACTCCACGTACGTGGTGTCGATGGGCACCACCTCGGCGCCGTGCTTCGTCGCCAGCGCCGTCAGGCGGGCGTGCAGATCGGAGGGGTTGCCGGCGTTGCGGATGACGGCCGTGCCGATGGGATAGGTGCGGCCGTTCAACGTGAACGCGCCGCCCACGCTGTGCATACGGATACCCTGGGGCAGCGCCTCGGCCGCCAGCGCCGCGGCTGCGGATCCCCATGGCATCAGGTACCCCACCTTTCCCTGGGCAAAGGTGCGCGCGGCTGGCGGCGCATCGTAGGCCATCGGCAGCATCTCGGCCTTGACCGTGATGGCCGACGGGCTGCTGACCACCTCCACGTCGTAGAGCAGCGGCGGGCTCCAGGCCGTGATGTCGTAAATCTGATCGGGCTGGCGGCGCGCGCGGCGCTCTTCCTGGCGCTTGATGAAGTCGTCCGGCTGCGGGATGTGCGACTCGAGCAGGTTGCGGACGAGCCGTCCCGATGGCTGCGCGTGAGACACCAGGTAGGCGCCGGCCGGGATCTTCCGGGTCCCCACCGTCACCGGCTCGGTGGCGCGCCGCACCTCGATGCCCTGCGTGGCCAGGTTCCTCGCCAGCAGGTCCGCGCGCGAGGGATCGTGCCCGGGCACGAGCACGTACTCGCGCGCCGGTCCCTTCTCGCCTTCCGCCACGGCGCCCTTGCGGTACTCGAGGAAGTTGCGCACCAGCCGCTCACGGTGCTTCGCCGCGGTGATCGCGGTGACGATGGCGGCGTTGAAGTGGTGCATCACCCCGTCGCGGAACGTGAGCGTGCTGCCGTCGCTCCTCGCGAACGAGAGGCTGCGCGCCGAGGCCTGCTCGTAGGTCATCCCGATGGAGCCCTGGAAGATGGGCCACGACTCGCCGTAGCCGGGATAGAACGAGTCGTACACCTCGCGGATGAAGTAGGGCCAGCCGCGCTCGTCGAAGCGCGCGCCGTTGGCGCGGCCAAAGAGGTCGAAGGCGTCGATTTGATCCTTCGTGATGTGCGGGTTCAGCGGGTCGGCCGGCGGCGCAAAGTAGTATGTGTTCTCACCGCCCTGCTCGTGCAGGTCCACGTTCACGTGCGGCCAGTAGTCGCGCGCCACCTGGAGACGCCCCCGCGTCTCGGGCTGGGTCTGCGCGAACCAGTCGCGGTTCATGTCGAAGAGATAGTGGTTCGAGCGGCCGCCGGGCCAGGGCTCGTCGTGCTCGGCATTGTAGGGCGTGGGATCGGGCACGGCGGCGCGGCCCTGAAGGTTCTGGAAGACGAAGCGCGCCCGGCCGTCCGGGTTCTGCATCGGGTCGATCAGCACCAGCGCTTCGCGGAGTACGGTGTCCACGTCCGCGTCGCCTTGCGAGGCCAGCAGGTGATAGGCCTCCAGCATGGCCGCGTCGGACGAGGAGATCTCGTTGCCGTGCACGCCGTGCACCAGCCAGACGACGACGGGCATCTCCTTCACCAGGCGTTGCTGCTCGGCGGGGGGCACGCCACGCGGGTCGGCCAGCTTCTTCAGGTCGGCTCTCACCTGGTCCAGTTTCGCGATGCGATCGGGATTGCCGATCACCATGAGCCATAACGGGCGGCCCTCCCAGCTACGTGCGTACTCGAACAGGCGCGTGCGCGAGGGCGCGGCCTTCTGCAGCGCCTGCAGGTACTGGCCCACCTGGTCGGGCGAAGTGATCTCGGCGCCGGGCTCGTGGCCCAGCACCTGGCGGACCGTGGGAATCGCCGGATCGTACTTCGCGCCCGGCCAGAAGGGCGCGTCCTGGGCGCGGGCGGGGATGGCCGCCACGAGAAGCAGTGCGAGCGCGGTCAGGGCGGAACGCATGGGCGGGAGTATAGCGAAAGGCGTCCATTGAGCGAT
>DAIRFN010000303.1:0-6470 GCA_036795065.1 Vicinamibacterales bacterium | reverse complement strand
CGCCCTCGTCGACGTGCGCGGGAGCGTCGGCTACGGACGGCGGTTTCGCGAAGCGTTCCTGATGGACTACGGCGGCAAGGACCTCGACGATCTCCAGGCCGTGACCGACGGTCTGCGCGCCCTGCCGTATGTGGATGGTCGGCGCATGGGCATCTGGGGCAGCAGCTACGGCGGGCTGCTGACGGTGTATGCGCTGCTCAAGCGGCCGGGGATGTTCGCTGCTGGTGTGGCCGGCGCGCCGGCCGTGGATCCGCACGCGTTCGGGCCGGACGATGTGGCCATCACCCGGTCACCAGCGACGCATCCCGAAGCGTTCGTGCGCGGGTCGGCCCTGAACCTGGGGCAGGACCTGCGTGACCACCTGCTCATCATCCACGGCCTGATGGACGATGTCGTGCCGTTCCGCACCACGATGGCGCTGGCCGAGCGGCTGATGCTGCTTGGCAAGGACTTCGATCTGGCCACCGCGCCCGCGGCGACCCACGCGTGGACGGCGCGCGAGCACTACGCAACCTACTTCTACCGTAAGCTGGTCCAGTACTTCGACCGGCACCTGGCGCCCGGTTAGCGGGGAGAGAGGGAGGACACATGCGCGTGACGATTCGCGTCGGTCTGCAGGGGCTCGCGTTGGCGGCAGCGGCCCTCGGGCTCGTGGCGTGCTCGGCTGCGCAGGAGCCACCCTTCGATGTCCTGATCACCGGCGGCCAGGTTCTCGACGGGACCGGCGCGCCGGCCGCGCGTGCGGATGTGGCCATTCGCGGCGACCGGATCGCGGCGATTGGAACCCTCGCGGGGCAGCCCGCCCTCCGGATCATCGATGCGACGGGCCTGGTCGTGTCGCCGGGCTTCATCGACCTCCATACGCACTCCGAGATGCCACTGGTGGCCGATGGCACCGCGCAGAGCAAGGTGCGCCAGGGCGTGACGCTCGACGTCACTGGCGAGAGCACCTCGCCCGCCCCGCGCGATGGCCTCGCCGCTCAGGAGTCGGACGGGCTCACGCCCGACTGGACGACGTTCACGGAGTACTTCGCGCGACTGGAGAAACAGGGCATCTCGATCAATACCATCGCGCACGTCGCCTCGGAGCAGGTGCGTCGCGTGGTGAAGGGATTCGATTCGACGCCCGCCACGCCCGAGGAGCGCCAGCGGATGATGGATCTCGTGGCGCGGTCGATGGAGGAGGGGGCATGGGGCCTCGTGACCCGCTTCGAGAGCGGCGGCCCCGAGCACCCGGAGGAGGTGTTGGACATGGCGCGCACGGTTGCGCGCTACGGCGGCAACTACACCTCACACACGGGCAGCGAAGGCTACGAACAGGGACGCGAGCTCGACTTCGCGATTCGCGTGGCGGCCGAAGCGAAGATCCCCGTTCATTTCTTCCACTTCAAGATCCGCGGGCTGCCGCTCTGGGGCACCATCGATACCTACATCAAGCAGATCGAGGACGCGCGCGCCCGCGGTCTCGACATCACGGCCAACCAGTACCCGTACACCGCGATGTTCCACGGCTGGAGCGCGTTCTTCCCGCTGTGGATTCGCGAGGGCGGGCCCGCGAAGTTCGCCGAGCGGCTGAAGGACCCCGCCAGCCGCGCGCGATTGAAGAAGGACAAGGACTTCGCCACGTGGGCCGAGGAGCATGGCGGCTGGAACGGCATTGCCCTGGCCCGCGCGCGAACGGAGAAGAACCGCCAGTACGAGGGCAAGCGCATCGCGGACATCGCGAAGCTGCGCGGCGACCGGGATCCGATGGACACCTGCATCGACATCATGGCCGAGGAGGGCGGCAACGTCAGCGGCATCTTCCACACGATGTCCGAGGACGATGTGCGGAAGGTGATGCGTCTGCCGTGGGTGGCGGTGGCGAGCGACGGCTCGGCGATCAACCTCGAGGCACGGGGCGTGCCCCACCCGCGCAACTACTCGACCAACGTGCGCGTCCTCGGGCACTACGTGCGCGACGAGCAGGTGCTGACGCTGCCCGAGGCCGTGCGCAAGATGACGGCGCTGCCCGCCAGCATCCTCGGCCTCACGGATCGCGGGCAATTGAAGCCGGGGTTTGCCGCTGATGTCGCCGTCTTCGATCCGGCGACGGTCGGCGAGACCAACTCGTTCGAGAAGCCGAAATCGTACGCGGTCGGCGTGCCCTACGTGCTCGTCAACGGCGTGGTGGTCATCGACAACGCCGAGCACACCGGCGCGCGGCCGGGGAAACCGCTGCGCGGCCGCGGGTTCAAGGCGGCTTCAGCGACGAACTAATGGGATCTATGCCCGATTCGTGAAGGGGCCAGAAATCGCTATACGCTCCGCCAGGCCCCGTGCGCGGCAAGGTGATCGCCGAGCTGCGCGTTCACCCACGCGGCGTGCGTGATGGGGAGCCCGTGTGAGGCGTCGGGTGCTTCCACATACCGGGCGCCGGGGATGCCTTCGGCCAACGCGCGGCCCAAGCGCGGCGGGGCAATCGGGTCGTGCGCCGCGCTCATCACCAGCGTCGGCACGCCTGCCAACTCGGGAAGGCGCGCCGTCAGGTCGGTGCGGCGCATGGCCTGCAGCTGCACGCTGGTGATTGGCTCCTGGTCCGCGAGGTCGTGGCCGAACAGCGGGGCGAGGTCGGCCGCCACCGCATCGGGATCTGCCGCGGGCCCCGGCGACAGGATGATCGACAGGAAGCCACGCCGCCGCATCCGCCGCGTGCCCACGCGCGACCGCAGGCCCGCCCACATCATCCGCGGGGTCAGTGGTGCGGCCGCCCGGCCGCTGGCGAACGTGCACATCAGCGTCAGGCTGCGGACGCGGGCCCGATCCAGCAGCGCGAGCTGGAGCGCCACCAGCCCGCCGAGGGAGTGGCCCACCACGTGCGCCGACTCCATCCGCGCCGCGTCGAGCACCGCGCGGGCGTCGTCGGCCATCTGCGCCACGGTGATCGGCGCACCGGCGGGCGTGCTCTGCCCGACGCCGCGATTGTCGAAGGTGATGCAGGTGAATTCGGCGGCCAGCCCGTCCACCTGCGGTCTCCAGCCGTTGCCGTGGACGCCCACGCCCTGGATGAGCAGCACGGCAGGGCCGTGGCCTTGCACGGTGTAGTGGATTGGGCAGCCGCCGTGCTGGATCATCCGGGTGTCGGGGATGCGGCCAGGTTGAGCCGCTGCAGCAGATCGGCGAAACGCGGGTCGTGGCGAATGCCATCGGGCCATGGCAGGAGCTTCAGCCGCGAGAGGTCGCTGACCCGTTCGTCGAACGCACGGTTCAGCGCGGCAAAGGCCTGGTCCTGTTCTCCAAGGCCTGCATGCACCAGCGCGAAGTCGAGCGGCGACGTGTAGCGGGAGCGCGCGTCGGCGTCGAGCTGCGCGAGCACCTCGCGCGCCTCTTCGTGCCGGCCGGCCACGCCGAAGGCCTGGCCGAGGTAGCCCAGCCCGACGCGGGCACTCGACAGGTCCACGGCGGTGCGGAACGACTGAATCGCATCGTCGAAGCGGCCGGCGGGGCGCAGACCAGGGGCAGCCGCGCCCTGCACGCCGCCATCAAGGCCGCCACGGCCGCGCATCAGCGCGAGCAGAAGGCGCAGCCGCGCGCGACGTCGTCGGGCCCCAGGGTCCCGTTCACGCTCGGCAGGCCACAGACCTTCACCAACGCCCAGGTGACCGTCCAGCCGCTGCTGACGCCCGACCAGGGACGTTTGACGTCGATGTACGTGGATAACGTGCTGGCGCTCATCACCTCGGCGCGCCGCCGGCTCTACATGCAGACGCAGTACGTCCATCCCAGCGACCAGCCGGGCGACCGGAACTTCATGCGGCTCGTGGACGCGCTCGCCGAGGCGGTGAAGCGCGGCGTGGACGTGCGGCTCATCACGTCGCAGTACGAGAACACGCCGCAGTACGTCGAGCAGCTTCACAAGCTGGGGCTGTCGGGCGTGCTCCGCATCCAGGAGCGCGTCCACAACAAGGGCATCGTCGTCGACTCGGGCACCGTGCTCGTGAGCAGCCAGAACTGGTCCGCGGACGGCACGCTGCGCAACCGGGACGCGGGCGTCATCATCCGGCACGCCGGCATCGCGCGGTACTTCGAGCAGATCTTCCTGCAGGACTGGGAGAAGCGGGCAGACGTCAGGGTCAAGTGAGGTCGCGGCGCGTCGGATGCGCCGAGGCTGAAGCCTCGGCGGGCCCGGCCCTGGCGCTGCGCGCCGTGAGGCCCGTCGCGTCTCGCGTGTCAGGGGACGATGGCCACTGCCGACGCCGGCCCCGCGATGCCGCGCACGTTCACGCCGCGGACTTCGAGGCGCCGATCCCGCGGGCCGATCGTCCACACGACCTGCGGCGACGCCTGCGATTGCCACGGTCCCGGCACATCCGCATCGTCAATGACGCGGTATTCGAAGCGGCCGAGCTGCAGGACGGTGTGCTGGAGGTCGAGCGTGTACTGCATCGGCCCCGTGCGGCGCGGGGTAATCCAGACCTGGTTCGGTCGCCACTCCAGGAGCGCGCGATCACCAGTGACCACGCGCGTCGGCCTGACGTGCGGCAGCTCGGACGGCACGGTGCTGAGCTCCCACGGCACGATGTGCTCATCGATCCACTCGATCGCGTCGTCGTAGCGGTTCCCGGAGGCCTCGTCGGGCACCGCAATGTGGTTGGCCTTCAGATGGTAGCGGAGATAGTAGTAGAGCTCCGCCGTCCGGTTGGGATGCTCCAGCGGGTCCCGCGGATCAGGATGGCCCTCCCGAACCGTGCCGGGGACGATGGCCAGGTCGCCGTCCTCGCCGAGGACGAACGCCTCGTGCACCTGCAGCGCGCTTTGCGGCACCCCATCCCGCTCGAAGTGCAGGTTGAAGTGCGCGTCCATCAGCACCCACTTGTTGAAGTCGTTCGACCAGACCTCGGTGGAGAAGTGCGCAATCGGGTTCTCGGCGGTGCCCATCTCCACGTAGCGGGCCGGAATGCCGTAGGCCGCCAGCGCCTGGAGGTAGACCTGCGAGTACTGCCCGCAGAAGCCGCCGGTCTCGCCGGCCCGGATCATGTCGAGGATGATCATGGCATCCCAGGGGGGATACGGGTTGGGCAGGCCGACCGGCCACTGTGCCGCCACCCAGTCCTTCAGGCGGAGAATGCCTTCGAACTCGGATGACACCCCGGCCAGCACCGCGTCGAGCCGTTCCCGCGCCGCGAACTCGGCGAGGCGTGGCGTCGTGAAGGTTTCGTACCTGACCGGCAGGCGCGGCGCATCCGCATCGTGCGGCGGACCCTCGACGAGGCTCAGCCTCGCCCCGGGCACGGACATCGTGACCGGCGACGACGGCTCGCTCACCCCGGCGGCGTTGCGCGCGCGAAGCCGGACCGAATACGTGCCGTGTGGCACCGCGGAAAACGCCACCGGCCCGGTCGCGGGCAGCACGAACGTCGTCTCGATCGGCCCGCTCACGTCGAGCAGGACCTCCGACGCCGAGCCCCCCTCGTAGGTGTGCTCCCACGCCAGCGTGACGTCAGTCCCGATGGCGAGCGCGGCCGGTGCCGCAGGCGGTGACGGCGCCCGCACGGGCCCCACGACGATCCGCACCTCGTTCGACGCCGGTGTCCGCAGGCCGCCGTGCACGGCGTGCACGCGCGCGAAGTACACGTTGTCCGCGAGCATGAACGTGGCGGAGATCGCTGCGCCCGGCAGGGCCGCGCTCGCCCAGGTCTCACCGGGCGCGAACCCGCCTTCGACCACGTAGCTGTCCGGTGAATCCCCGGGGCTGGCATGGGTCCAGGACAGCGTGACCGCCTGGCCTTCCACGCGGACGACGGAGAGATCCCGCGGGGGAGCGGGTGGCTCCTGCCCCGCGACGGTGCTGGATGCGAGGCCGAGGACGAGCCAGACGGGGACCAGTTTGCTGCCCACGCGCACGCGCATCAGATACTACAGGCGAATGCAGCCGTCGAGGACCGGTATCATGGGGCGGCGGGTGCCGGCCGTGCGCAAAGTCGTGCAGCGCCCTGCGGATTGCGGATGAGTGGTAGGTCCCTGTTGTCGCTGCTTCTCCTGCCTTTGCTCGCGGTTGCCGCTCTCGTCACAAGCGGCGCCGCACAGGACGCCCCGGGCACTCCGGGCGAGCTGACGGTGATCGCGCAGTACGGCCGGACCGTGACACTCGCGTGGACGCCTCCTCTCGACGGCACACCGCCGGTTGGCTATGTCATCGAGGCCGGGACGAGGCCGGGCGAGACGCTGGTGAGCCTCGCGACGCCATCAGACACGCCGGCCATGACGGTCGTTGCGCCGCCGGGAGTCTTCTTCGTTCGCGTCCACGCACTCGCGGAAAACGCACGCGGGCCCGCGTCGAACGAGGTTCAGGTGTTCGTCGATGTCCCCGTGCCTCCTTCGGCGCCGATTGGCCTTGCAGGCCTGGTGGACGGCTCGAGCGTGGCGCTGTCGTGGACCAACACGTTCCAGGGAGGTGCGCCCACCAGCCTGTGGCTGGACGTGACCGGTGC
>DAIRFN010000302.1:0-6499 GCA_036795065.1 Vicinamibacterales bacterium | reverse complement strand
CGCGGGCGATAACCTCTCCCACGGGTCGATGGCCACCAGCGCACTGGCGGAGGTCGTCGGGACTGATGTTCCCGCGCTCCCGGCGAATGGCTGCCGCGCCTGCTCGAGGCCGTGCCAGGGCGAAGGCTCCAGCCCGGGCCGGAGCGCCAGCCCTGCCACGAGTGCAGCAACGGCCGCGCCGGGCACCCACCACAGTCGATGCGCGCCGCCCGCTCGCTCCGGCAGGAGCGACACCACGCGCGCGACGAACCCCTCGTCTGGCGGCGGGGTGACGAGTGCCCTGGCCGCGTCGTCGATAGCTGCGCTCAACGAGTCGATTTCGACGTTCATCGAATGGTTGTCGGGCCTCACCTGTGACCTCCCCACCCGAGTCGTTCCAGCTTCGCCCGCACCAGGCGCCGCGCCTCGGAGACGCGCCATTTCACGGTGCCCACGGGGATGTCGAGCAGGACGGCGATCTCCTCGTATCGATGGTCGCCGCTGGCCGCCAGGAGGAACGGATCGCGAAGCCGTCGCGGCAACGTGCGAACGATGCGCGCGGCGGCGCGCGCCATCTCGGCCTCGATGGCCACTGCCTCGATCCCGGGCCCGGGGGCAGCCGGCTCAGAAGCAGCACCGGGCACGCCGTCGTCGAGGCCCACGACGCGCCTGAGCAGCGCGCGCAGGGATCGGCGCCGGTCGAGCGCCTTGCGCCAGACGATGCGGAGGAACCAGGCGCGGAAGACTGCGTCGGTTTCAAGGCCCGGGAGGGCCTTCCAGGCCGCGAGCGAGGCGTCCTGCACGGCCTCGTCTGCATCAGCCGGGCGCCCGAGGGCCGCGAGCGCAAGGCGGCGGGCGGCCGGGATGTGCCGTTGCAGCAAATCGCCGAAGGCGTCGCGCTCGCCCGCTCGTGCCAGGGCGACGAGGCGTGCTGTCTCTGGATCGGCGGTTACGCGCATCGCCGGCCCGGCCGAGAGCAGGGGCACCGGGA
This sequence comes from Vicinamibacterales bacterium, assembly GCA_036795065.1. Taxonomy (GTDB): domain Bacteria; phylum Acidobacteriota; class Vicinamibacteria; order Vicinamibacterales; family UBA2999; genus VFZN01. The sequence goes on along the minus strand of DAIRFN010000302.1, from coordinate 5,529 downwards.
AGCCTGCGGCAGTCACGTCTATCAGACTGCCTCCAGTCGCTGCCGGTTGGAATTTCGTAGGATGTGGGCATGGCCGGAGCCACGAACGTGCGGGGCGCGACGCCCGCCGACCTTCCGCGTGTCCGCGCGCTGATCGAGGAGTATTGCCGGTGGATTGATCTCGACCTCGCGTTCCAGGAGATCGAGCCCGAGCTGGACACCCTGCCCGGCGACTACGCGCCGCCGGCAGGCGCGCTGCTGGTGGCCGAAGTGAACGGCCGCATCGAAGCGCTCGTCGCCTACCGGCGCTTCGACGAAGGCATCGCGGAGATGAAACGCCTCTATGTGGCCCCAGCGGTTCGCGGACTGGGCCTGGCGCGCGCGCTGGCCACGACCCTGCTCGAGCAGGCCCGCGCGTCCGGGTACCACACCATGTACCTGGACACCCTGACGAAAATGGGCGACGCCCAGCGCCTCTACGAGTCGCTGGGCTTCAGGGACATCCCGCCCTACTACGACACGCCATTGCCGAACACGCGCTTCATGGCTTGCCGCCTGAACCCGGGAACCTGAGAACCCGAGAACCTCGCTTCCCAGTCCCGACTCCCGACTCCCGGTACCTTACAATTAACCCTACGCAATGCCCCGCCTCGCGAAGACTCTCGCGTTCGTGCTGGTCAGCCTGACCGCCGGCAACGGCTGGGCACAGGTCACCAACCCCTCGCTGACGATCCTGTCGCGCGAGGGGCGGCGCGCTCTGCCCGTCACCGTCATCAACGGCCAGGACTATGTCGCCGTGGACGAGCTGGCGGCGCCCTTCGGCACCGCTGCGCGGGAGGCCGCGGGCGGCCTCACTCTCACGGCCGGCGGGCGGACCATCATCGTCACGGCGGACCAGACGGTGGTGTCCGTGGCAGGCCGATTGGTGTCGCTGCCCGCGCCCGCGCTGCGGCGCGACAACCGCTGGTACGTGCCGCTCGACTTCCTGCCCCGCGCGCTGTCACCGGCGCTCGACACGCGGCTGGACCTCCGGCGACCGTCGCGGCTGCTGATCACCGGCGATCTGCGCGTCCCCCGCATCGTTGCGCGCGTGGAGAGCGGATCGGCCAGCACGTCGGTGACCTTCGAGATCACGCCGGTGACGCCGGCCAAGGTCGGCATCGAGTCCGGCCGCCTCGTGGTTCAGTTCGAGGCGGATGCGCTGGACCTGGCCGTGCCCACGCTGCCCCAGCAGGCCTTCCTGTCATCGATCACCCTGGCCGACACCGGATCGGCCGTGAACATCGGCACGGGCCCACGCTACGGCGCCTTCCGCTCGTCGTCGTCACAACCCGACGCGAGCTCGTCGCGCCTGACGGTCGACTTGCTGCCCGCCACGACCGACCTGGCCGGCGCGGCCGCGGCGGCCGCCACGGCCGCGCCAGACCCCGTGCGGCCGTCGGTCACGCTCACCCCCTCCACGGGACTGCGAACCGTGGTCATCGACCCGGGGCACGGCGGTGACGAGCTGGGCGCGCAGGGCCCGCGCGGCACCCTCGAGAAGGACATCACCCTGGCGGTGTCGCGCCGCCTGCGCACGATGATCGAGAGTCGTCTCGGCCTGCGCGTGTTCCTCACCCGCGAAGACGACCGCACGATCTCGCACGACGATCGATCGGCGTTCGCCAACAGCCACCAGGCCGACGTGTTTCTGAGCATCCACGCCAACGCGGCGGTGCGGCCGGCCATCAAGGGCGCCGAGGTGTACTACCTGAGCGTCGAGCGCGCGGACGCCGAGGCCCGGAAGCGCGCCGAAGATGCCGCCATCACGCTGCCGGCGCTCGGCGGGGGCACGCGGAGCATCGACCTCATCCTGTGGGAGACCGCGCAGTCGCGATATCTCGAGCAGTCGTCCACGCTGGCCGGCATGATCGAGTCCGGCCTGCGCGCGCGCGTCGAGATGAGCCCGCGCGCCGTGCAGCAGGCACCCTTCCGCGTGCTGGTCGGGGCCAACATGCCCGCGACCCTCGTGGAAATCGGGTATCTGTCCAACCCCGAGCAGGAACAGCAACTGGCGTCCGCGGCCTACCAGGAACGCGTCGCCGAAGCGTTGTACGACGCGCTCGTCCGATTCCGCGGGCTGCTGGAACGCGCCGCGCCGTGATCGTCCGTCGTGTACTGGTCGCCGTGGCCGCCCTTGCAGCGGCGGCGCTCTTCGGATGGGCCGTGATGTCGGGCCTCGGGCGCCTGCTGCGCACGCCCGCCGAGCCCGCCCCCGAGGCCGCGGCCGAGGCGCCGGAGCTGGCGCCGCCGCCGGGGCCGCCGGCGGCAGGCCCCCGCATCAAGGCCACCCTGTTCTACGCCTCAGCCGACGGCCAGCGCATGGTGGGCGTCGAGCGCGAAGTCCCGCTCGCCGAGGGCACCGTCGCCCAGGCCCGCGCGCTCGTCGAGGCGCTGCTCGCCGGCGACGCGCCGGCGCCGCTCTCGTCCACCATCCCCGAGGGCACCACGCTGCGCGGCGTCTTCGTCTCGGCGCGCAACGAGGTGTTCGTGGACCTCGACGCCACCGTGCGCACGAAGCATCCTGGCGGCTCCATGCAGGAGCTGCTCACGGTCTACAGCCTCGTGAACACGATCGTCGTGAACCTGCCCACCGTGAGCGAGGTGCAGATCCTGATCAACGGGCAGGAAGCCGATACCCTGGCGGGCCATGTGGACTTGCGCCGGCCCTTGCGGAAGAATGAAGGGCTCATCGTCACCCCCGACACCCCGACAGAGAGCCCGTCATGAATCGACAGTACGACCGCGCCCCCGGCGAGCTTCGCCCCACGCTCATCACGCCCCACTTCCTGATGCACGCCGAAGGCTCGGTGCTCATCGAGGTGGGCCGCACGCGGGTCATCTGCACCGCCAGCATCGAGGAACGGGTGCCGCCGTTCCTGCGCGGCACCGGCAAGGGCTGGGTGACGGCCGAGTACGGCATGCTGCCGCGCGCCACCACCACGCGCTCCACGCGCGAAGCCTCCAGCGGCAAGGTGGGCGGCCGGACGATGGAGATCCAGCGGCTGATCGGGCGGTCGATGCGGACCATCGTGCGACTGAACGAACTGGGCGAGCGGACCATCTGGCTCGACTGCGACGTCATCCAGGCCGACGGCGGCACGCGCACCGCGGCCATCACCGGCGCCTTTGTCGCGCTCGTCCTGGCGCTGCAGCGCCTGAAGGAGACCGAGGTGCTCAAGAGCATCCCGATCAGCGACTACGTCGCCGCCACCAGCGTGGGCATCGTCGGCGGCATGCCGCTGCTCGACCTGGCCTACGAAGAGGACTCGAAAGCCGACGTGGACATGAACATCGTGAAGACGGGCGATGGCCGCTTCATCGAGGTCCAGGGCACGGCCGAAGCCGAGCCGTTCGACCGGCACGCGCTGACGGGCCTGCTCGAGCTGGCCGACGCGGGGATCGCGCGGCTCATCGAGAAGCAGCGCGACATCGTCGGCCCCATCCTGGGCCGATGAAATTGCTGGTCGCCACCACCAGCGCCGACAAGCTGCGGGAGATCCAACTCGTGCTGGCCGGGCTGGACGTCGAGTGGCTGACACTGGCCGACGTGCCCGCCATTCCCCAGCCTGACGAGACCGGGGCCACGTTCTGGGAGAGCGCCCGCCAGAAGGCCCTGGCGTACTCGCAGGCGTCGGGCGTGGTGGCGGTGGCCGAGGACTCGGGCCTCGCCATCGATGCCCTGGGAGGCGAGCCCGGAGTGCGTTCCGCGCGCTTCCTCGGCGCGAGAGCCAGCTATCCGGAACGCTTCGACGAGATCTTCCGCCGCCTGGCGGCCACGCCCGGCGCCACGCGCGATGCCCGGTTCGTCACGGCGCTCGCCGTGGCCGACGGGGCGACCCTCGTCTTCGAGACCCAGACCTGCATCGAGGGGGTCCTGTCGCTTGCCCCCGCCGGCGCCAACGGGTTCGGCTACGACCCGATCTTCCTCTACCCGCCGCTCAGGAAGACGACCGCAGAGATGACGCGCGAGGAGAAGACCGCCGTCTCGCACCGCGCGCGGGCGTTCCGCGACCTCCGCCGCGCGCTCTTCACCTCGCCGTAGCTTGCAGGGCACGCGGAGGCGGGCCGTCGCTCGCCCGGAGACGGCGAGGCGAGCGAAGGCGGGCCGCCCCCCGTCGCGTCTCGCTCCCGACATCCATCTGTTCCTGTTGTTATACTGACAAGCTGAATGCAACAGGAAGAACGCTCCGAGCGCAGCCGGACGGCCCTGCTGGACGCCGCGCTCGCGCTCTTCTCGAGCCAGGGCTACCGCGCCACGAGCGTGCGTGACATCGCCGAACGCGCCGGGACCTCGACCGGCAGCGTCTATCACCACTTCCGCGACAAGGAAGCCATCTTCCGGACGTTGCTGGACCAGTTCTGGGCCGCCGCGGCCCGGCCCGACTTTCCGCTCATGCGGGTGTACGAAGAGGGCGCCTTCCCTGGCGACCTCCCCGCCATCGGGCGTGCCGCGCAGGAAACCATCGTCACGTGGCGGCCGTACGTGGCGCTCATCTACGTGGACGTCGTGGAGTTCGAAGGGCGGCACATCCAGCGCTTCTATGCGGATCTCGCGACCAGCTACGAGAAGTTCCTGGCCCGGCGGGCGGATCTGAACATCCCCGGTCGCCTCCGCGAGGGCATCCCGCCCGCGGTGGCCATGGTGCTGACCACACGGATCTTCGTCTACTACGCGGTCGTGGAGCGGCTCTTCGGCGTACCCAACCACTACGGCATCAACGGCGAAGAGGCGCAACGGATCATCGCCGACGTCCTCACCAACGGCATCGCGCGAGGCGGCTAGCGCGCAGGCCTTCGCCTGGCGCTGCTGACGTCTCACCGTTCACGTGCTTCGCCGCCGTGCGGCCCGTCAAGCCTGCGGCTTCAGCCGCTGGAGGGCCCGCAGTTCGTGCTCGAGCGTCTGGTCCATGCCCTCGGCCAGCGGCCGGGCCTTGAAGCCCAGTTCCCGTACGGCCTTGTCGCTGGCGCCGAGATAGGTGGTTCCCGCCAGCACCCGCAGCGCCTCGGCGGTGAGCGCGGGCGGCAGGTCGGTGACGTGCCTGGCCACGCCCATCAGGCCGGCCATGGCCCGCATGGTGCGCGGGCCCGGGTGCAGCAACGGGCGCGGCACCTTCGCCAGGCCCGCCACGAGATCGAAGGCTTCCTCGAACGTGTGCCGCGGGCCGGCGATGATGTAGGTTTCGCCCGGGCGGCCATGCTCCATCGCCAGGATGTGGCCGCGCGCCGTGTCTTCGACGTGCGCCCAGCAGAATGCCGTCCGCCGCGGCGTATAGCCCCTGTGCGAACGATTCGAACTCCGCCATCGGGATCTCGGAGGAACCCTCGATGCGGGTGCGCACGAATGCCGTTAGCCCATCCAGCAGTGCGACCCGCCGATGCACCGCGTTACCCAGCGCGGCGCGATAGGGCAGCAACCGGCCGCGGGTCTCCACGCGGAGGTCGGTCAGCAGCCGGCTTCGGTACGCGTCGCCGGCCACACGGCCCAACGCCACAGCGGCCAGCAAGATC
>DAIRFN010000052.1:0-20883 GCA_036795065.1 Vicinamibacterales bacterium | reverse complement strand
AGAGCACCGAGCTGATTCACGCGGGCGAGCGGGTGACCGCGGGCGTCACGCCCTCGCTGACGACGCCCATCTACGAGACCAGCACGTTCGTCTTCGAGTCCGCAGCGGAGGTCCAGGCGTACCAGGCCGGCCGATCATCGGGATACCTCTATTCGCGGTACGAGAACCCGACCGTGGTGGCCGTCGAGGAGAAGCTGGCCGCGGTGGAGGGCGCGGAGCGGTCGCTGCTATTCAGCTCGGGGCAGGCGGCCAGCACGCACGCCCTGCTCACCCTGCTGCAGCAGGGAGACGAGGTGGTGTGCAGCGCGGCCATTTACGGCGGCACCCATCATCTGATCACGGATCTGCTGCCCCGCTTCGGCATCACCGGCCGGTTCGTCACGCTCGAGGAACTGGCCGACCCGGCTCGCGTGATCGGGGCGCGCACCAAGGTGGTGTGGTTCGAGTCGCCCATCAACCCGACGCTTCGCTGCGTGGACGTCCGCGCGGCGGCCGCCGCGTGCCGGGCGGCCGGCGTGACGTCGGTGGTGGACAACACCTTCGCCTGCCCGCTGAACCAGCCGGTCCTGTCGATGGGTGTGGACCTGTCGATGCAGAGCGCGACGAAATACCTGAACGGGCACAGCGATGTGACGGCCGGCGTGCTGTCGGGATCGCGCGCGCGCATCGATCCCATTGCGAAGGCGCGGCGGCTGATGGGCTCGATACTGGATCCGCAGCCGGCCTATGCCCTGGGCCGCGGCCTGAAGACGCTCCCGCTGCGCGTCGCGCAGCACAATGCGAATGCCCTGGCGGTGGCCGCGGCGCTCGAGGCGAACCCGAAGATCGCCCGCGTCTACTATCCGGGCCTGCCGTCGCATCCTGATCACGACATCGCGCGCCGGCAGATGTCGGGATTTGGCGGGATGGTCACCATCGACGTCCGCGGCGGCCAGGAGGCGGCGTTTCGCACGTTCGACCGCCTGCAGGTGATCAAGCGCGCCGCCAGCCTCGGCGGGGTGGAGAGCATCTGCAGCCTGCCAATCCTCACGTCGCACACGGGGATGTCGGACGACGAACTGGCGCGCGCGGGCGTGTCGCGGGGGATGATCCGCATCTCGATCGGCCTCGAGGATGCGCAGGACCTCATCGAGGACCTGGAGCAGGCGCTCGGATAGGGCCGGCGCTTCGCGCGGTCCTACTTGACCGGCTTCACTTCGTGCAGGAAGTCCAGCACGAGCTCGAGGATGCGCTGGTTGATGCGGCTGCCTTCGTAGGTGCCGAATTTGCGCTGGAACGCCTCCAGCGGCACCACGGCCTTGGCCATCGTCCGGTGGCCGCCCGCGCTGCCGATGTCGTTGAACCACCGGCGCACGAAGTCGCCCGCGTTACGCGAGTAGCCCAGGTTGCGCACCGAGACGGTGAACGTGTCGTTCACGACACCCGAGACCACGGTCCACTGGACGTCCTCGAGCTGCAGGTAGAAATCGGCCACGTAGGGCACGAAGTCCTCGCGGGGCGGCTCGCCGAGGAACGCGCAGAACACGTGCTCGACCATGCGCCCGGTCTGCCACGCCTTGATCACGTAATCGAGACGCTCGGCCGTGATTTCCGAGCCCTCCATCTTCCGCACCATCGTCGCGTCGGCCAGCGGGTAGAGGTACGAGAAGGCGTCGAGGTCGGCGTTGTTGGCCTGCCGGTTGAAGAAGAGCGTGTCCGACTTGATGGCGTACAGCATCGCCGTGGCCGTACGTTCGGAGATGTCGATGTCCACGGCCCGCAGGTGCTCGGTGAGGATGGTGGACGTGGAGCCGTAGTCGGGGCGGATGTCCTTGTAGACCGCCGAATAACCCGACTGTTCCGGGTGGTGATCGATGACCAGGTCGGCGTGGGGCAGCAGGCCGGGGAAGTAGTGCGGCTGGACGTCCACGAGGGCGATCTTGTCGAACGCCGCGAACTGGTCGGCGGCGACCAGCTCATAGCCGAGGTCGAGCAGCTTCACCATCCGCTGGTTCTCGGGACGGGTCACGCCCTGCATGCAACCGATGATGGCCGTCTGGCGCGTGCGGCGCAGCAGGCTGCGCAGCGCCAGGCCGCTGGCCAGCGCGTCGGGGTCGGGATCGTTGTGCGTGAGGATGAGGACGCGGTCCGCGTCGCGGAAGTAGTGCTGATACTGCTGCACTTTCTGTCTGGTCACCGAGCGGCCCAGCTCGGTCAGCAGGGGTGGGCCGACCAGTTCAGCCAGGGTCAGGGTGTTCACGTCGGGGAAGTCGGCCCTGAGCGCCTCGGCCTTCTTCATCTCGTCCGCCCGCGTACCCAGGATGTAGACCAGGGTGCCGCCGGCGCCGATGGCCGCATCGAGCACCTTGCGCAAGCCCTTCCGGCCGTTGTCCTCGATGAGGACGACCGTGCCCGGGGTGAGGTCGGCCTTGACGAAACTGTCGAGCCGCTGCGGATCGGCGATGGTGACTGGTAGGCCTGTATCGTCCACGCGGCGGGCAAACACCGCGCTTTCCACCATCAACTCGACGTCGGCGTGGGGGGCCAGGACTGCCTCGAGGAGCCGGGCGACCAGCTCCGTGTGACAGACCACGAGACAACGCACAGACTCCGATTATAGGTTGGATTCCCAATCGGCATGACGCCGGATTGCCGGGGGATGCCGCGGACCGGGGGATCAGCGGCTTTCGCGGACGTGCCCACTGCGTGCTGCCAGCCGCCCACCGGGCGGCTGCGAAACGGCCAGCGGCGTGGGCGCGCCCGCCGGGTCCGGGCCAGCGCAACCGTTCCTGGCACCACCTGTGTCGTGAAATGCGCGTAATCCGCGGATCCTTCCTCCGCGAGATCCTGTACCATCCGCGCCATGCGCCACGTGCTCGCCTGCGTGTCCATCCTGGCGGCCTCGGCCGGGCTCGGCGCCGAGCAGGTGGTCTTCCGCGCCGGCGTCGACCTGGTCACCTTCGGGGTCACCGTCACCGACCGGCGGGGCAACCTCGTGACCGATCTCACCCGGGACGACTTCGAGATCGTGGAAGACGGGCGCAGACAGGCTATCCAGTACTTCGCGCCGGGCGGCGGGGGCGAGGGGCTCAGCCGCCTGCACGCCGGCCTCATGCTCGACACCAGCGCCAGCATGGAACGCGACCTCAGCCTGGCGCGCAGCGCCGCCATCAAGTTCCTGAACATGCTGCCGGAGTCCGAGGACATCACCCTGGTGGACTTCGACACCGAGGTGCGGGTCACGCGCTACCCGCAGCGCGACTTTCCGCGCGTCGTGGAGCGCATCCGCAACCGGAAGCCCGAAGGGTGGACCGCCCTCTACGACGCGCTCGGCGTGTACCTGGACGGCGCCTCCTCGCAGTCGGGTCGCCCGATCCTGGTGATGTACACGGACGGCGCCGACTCGCGGTCGAACCTGACCTACGGAGAGACCCTGGACCTGCTCAGGGCCTCGCAGGCGACCGTCTATGCGGTGGGGCTGGTCGAGCACACCGGCAGCGTCAGGATGGACTCGCGGATGCGCCTGCAGCAGATGGCCGAGACCACCGGCGGCCAGGCGTTCTTTCCCACGGCGCTCAAGGACCTCGATGCCACCTACGAGAAGGTCCTCGACGAGATTCGCGCGCAGTATCAACTGGGGTACGCCTCCACCAACCTGGCCACCGACGGGCACTGGCGCAAGGTGGACGTCAAGGTGAAGCGCCCGGACGTGAAGGTACGCACGCGCAGGGGCTATTTCGCCCCGTACAAGCCGTCACAGCGACACTAGGCCCGCCGGGCCGGAGGGCGTGGGCCTTGTGGTACCATGCATGATTCCTCCTGCCACGCGTATGCCGTCCGTCTACGACCGGTTCCACCTCACGTCCGATTTCGAGCTGCGGGGCGACCAGGTCCGGGCCGTGCCGGAGCTGGTGGACGGCCTCAATCGCGGCGACAAGCACCAGGTGCTGCTGGGCGTCACCGGGTCGGGCAAGACCTATTCAATGGCCCAGGTCATCGCCCGGGTGAATCGGCCCACGTTGGTGATGGCGCACAACAAGACCCTGGCGGCCCAGCTCTTCCAGGAGTTCCGGCGCTTCTTCGCCGAGAACGCCGTCGAGTACTTCGTCAGCTACTACGACTACTACCAGCCCGAAGCCTACGTGCCGTCCAGTGACACGTACATCGAGAAGGAATCCACCATCAACGACGAGATCGACCGCATGCGGCTGTCGGCCACGCGGTCGCTCTTCGAGCGGCGCGACGTCATCATCGTCGCGAGCGTGTCATGTATCTACGGCCTCGGCTCGCCGGAGGCGTACTACGGAATGGTGCTGCCGCTCGAGCGGGGCCAGCGCATCGGGCGCGACCAGATTCTGCGCAAGCTCGTCGAAATCCAGTACGAGCGCAACGACATGGAGTTCGGTCGCGGCACCTTCCGGGTTCGCGGGGACATCGTCGAGGTCTATCCCTCGTACGAGGAGGCGGCGCTGCGCATTGGGCTGTTCGGCGACGAGATCGACGAACTGGTGTCGTTCGACCCGCTCACCGGCAAGGCGTTCCGCCGCCACGATCGGACAGCGGTCTACCCGAAGTCGCACTTCGTCACCAGCCGCGAGCGGTTGAAGGAGGCCGTCGAGACCATCAAGGCCGAGCTCACCGAGCGGCGGGGCGACCTCGAGCGCGAGGGCAGGCTCCTCGAGGCGCAGCGGCTCCACCAGCGGACGATGTTCGATCTCGAGATGATCAAGGAGATCGGCTACTGCCATGGCATCGAGAACTACTCGCGGCACCTCACGGGGCGCCGGCCGGGCCAGCCGCCGCCGACGCTGCTCGATTACCTGCCCTCCGACGCGCTGGTGATCGTGGACGAGAGCCACCAGACGGTCCCGCAGATCCGCGGGATGTACCACGGCGACCGGTCACGCAAGGAAGTGCTGGTCGAGTACGGGTTCCGGTTGCCCTCGGCTCTCGACAACCGTCCGCTGAACTTCGAGGAGTGGGAAGAACGGGTGAACCAGCTGATCTACGTATCGGCCACCCCCGGTCCCTACGAGCTGCAGAAGGCCGGCGGCGTGGTGGTGGAGCAGGTGATCCGGCCCACGGGCCTGATGGATCCGCCCATCGAGGTGCGCCCCGTGAAGGGGCAGGTAGACGACCTGCTCGGCGAGATCCGCCTGCGCGCCGAGCGCGGCGAGCGCGTCCTGGTGACCACGCTCACCAAGCGGATGGCCGAGGACCTGACGCAGTACTACCAGGAGCTCGGCGTGAAGGTGCGCTACCTGCACTCGGACATCGACACGCTGGAGCGCGTCGAGATCCTGCGCGACCTGCGGCGCGGGCTGTTCGACGTGCTGGTGGGCATCAACCTGCTGCGCGAGGGCCTGGACCTGCCCGAGGTGTCGCTCGTCGCCATCCTCGACGCCGACAAGGAGGGCTTCCTCCGTTCCGGCGGGGCGCTCATCCAGACGTCCGGGCGGGCGGCGCGCAACGTCCACGGCCGGGTCATCATGTATGCCGACGTGGTCACCGATTCCATGAAGGCCGCCATCGGCGAGACCGAGCGGCGGCGCACCCTGCAGGCGGCCTACAACACCGAGCACGGGATCACGCCCACCACCATCGTGAAGTCCATTGACGACGTGCTGACCAGCATCTACGAGCGCGACTACCTGGGCGCGCCCGAGCCGGTGAAGGCGGGCATGCCGGTGTTCCGCTCGCAGGCGGAGCTCGACGCCCACGTGGCCGGCCTGGAGAAGGACATGCGAGCGGCCGCGGCCAACCTCGACTTCGAGAAAGCCGCCGCGCTCCGCGATCAGATCCGCGCGCTGAAGACGCGCGACCTCGGGCTCGGGGCGCCCGCCTTGTCGTGATTGGGTTGTTACCAGAGCGGCTCGTGGAGGGCATCAAGGGCGCCTTGCTCGAGGTGCAGGAATACGTGCGCCTCAGCATCGCCATCGTCCGGGGGACCTTCTCACGCCCGTTCTATGCCCACGACGTGGTCGAGCAGCTCGACGTCATCGGGCTGGGCTCGCTGACCGTGGTGCTGCTCACCGGCTTCTTCACCGGTGCCGTGCTGGCGCTGCAGTCGGGCATGACGCTGGACCAGTTCGGCGCCCGGCCCTATGTCGGGCGCCTGGTCAGCGCCTCGATGATCAAGGAGCTGGGCCCGGTGCTCACGGCGCTGATGCTCGCCGGCCGCGTCGGCTCGGGCATTGCCGCCGAACTGGGCTCGATGGTGGTGACCGACCAGGTGAGCGCGCTGAGGGCGCTCGGGACCGACCCGGTGCGCAAGCTCGTGGTGCCGCGCGTGATCGCCGGATTCATCATGTGCCCGATCCTCACCGTCGTGGCCAACGCCGTCGGCCTGCTGGGCGGCTGGATCATCGCCGTCTCGCAGCTGCGGGTGGCCTCGTCGGTCTACTGGCAGTCGGTGGCGGATGGTCTGTATCTCGAAGACCTCTGGATGGGGCTCATCAAGCCCTTCTTCCTGGGCGTCATCATCGTCACCATCGGGTGCCACGTGGGCCTGCGGACGAGCGGTGGCACCCAGGGCGTGGGCCGATCGACCACCAGCGCCGTGGTGGCCGCCTCGGTGACGGTGCTGGTCGTGGATTTCTTCCTGACACGCCTGCTGATTTCGGTGCTCTTCTGATGAGACGCGCATCCCTCGAAGAATTCGGGCTGCCCATCGAGCTGGTCGAGCCGCACGCGCCGGTCGTGCTGTTCGACAAGGTGTCGCTGGCATTCGATGACAAGGTGATCCTCGACCGCATCACGTTCGACGTGCGCGCGGGACACACGAAGATCTTCCTGGGCGCGAGCGGCGCGGGGAAGTCGACCATTCTGAAACTGCTGCTCGGGCTGCTCAAACCCGACGCGGGAACCATCTGGGTACTCGGCCATCGCGTGGACCTGATGAACGAGGAGCAGCTGATGGGCGTGCGCCACCACATGGGCATGGTGTTCCAGGAAGGGGCGCTGTTCGACTCGTTCACCGTGGGCGAGAACGTGGGCTACAAGCTCTACGAGGAGACGCGGCAGTCGCTGGAGTCGGTGCGCCAGCGGGTGGAGGAGGTGCTCGGCTTCGTCGGCCTCGGCGAGCACATCGACAAGCAGCCGTCCGAGCTGTCGGGCGGCCAGCGGCGGCGCGTGGCCATCGCCCGGGCCATGGCGGCGAAGCCCACGCTGCTGCTGTACGACGAGCCGACCACCGGCCTCGATCCGATGACCTCGCTGACGATCGACGCGGAGATCATCAAGCTCCGGGACCTCGAGAACGTGACGTCGGTGCTCGTCACCCACCAGCTGCGCGACGCGTTCTTCATTGCCACACACGAAGCCTCGCGGACCGCCTCAGGGGCCATCGAAATGGTGCCGGCCCGCGAGCACAAGCTCGAACAGGCCGATTTCGTGATGCTCAAGGATGGCCAGATCGCGTTCGAAGGATCGGCCGCGGACCTGCGCTCATCCTCTGATCCGTATCTGCAGGCGTTTCTTTCGTAAGGGGTTCGACCGCATGCCTCGCACACGCTCTCTCGCGTTCGCCGAGCTCAAGCTCGGCATCATCGCCGTCGTCGCGATCGTGCTGGCCGGCATCCTGATCTTCGCCGTGGGCGGGGGCGGGTTCTTCTGGCAGCAGTATCCGCTCAAGGCCCGGTTCGACAACCTCGCCGGGGTCAAGTCCGGCTCGCCGGTGCGAGTGGCCGGCGTCGAGGTCGGCTCGGTCACCGAGCTCAGGTTCTCGGGCACCGGCGTGGAGGTGTGGCTCACCGTCAACAACGACATGCGCCACCTGGTGACCTCGTCCTCGCTGGCCACCATCGGGTCGATCTCCCTCCTCGGGGAGGGCGCCATCGACATCACCGCCTCGACCGAGGGCACGCCGCTGCCCGACTGGGCGTACATCCGCTCGGGACGCGCGCCCGGCTCGATCGCGGAGTTGACCGAGACGGCCTCCAGCAGCCTCGAGGAAGCCAGGCGCCTGATCGAGGACATCCGCGCCGGCAAGGGTACGATCGGGCGCCTGTTCACCGACGATGCGGTGTACCGCGACGTGAACGCATTCATCCAGTCGGCCGAGCGGGTCACACGAGCCGTGGCCGACGGGAGGGGCACGTTGGGCAGACTGACCCGGGACCCGAAGCTCTACGAGGAACTGCAGCAGTCGGTGGGCAACCTGAACACCATCACGGCCCGCATCCGCAACGGCGAGGGCACGCTCGGGCAGCTGATGAACGACCCGGCCATGGCGCGCAGCCTCACCTCGACCACCGCCAACCTCGATTCGATTACCGGGCGCCTCACCAAGGGCGAGGGCACGATGGGGAAGCTGCTGACCGACGAGGCGCTCTACCAGCGCCTCGACGACACGACGGGTCGGCTCGACTCGCTGATCGAGCGGCTGAACGCGGGGCAGGGCACGGCAGGCCAGCTGCTGCAGGACAAGCAGTTATATGAGAACATGAATCAGGCGGCGTCGGAGCTGCGCGGGCTCATCGGGGACATCCGGAAGGATCCCAAGAAGTACCTCAACGTAAAGGTGAGCATCTTCTGAGTCGGAGGCGAATATGTCGAGAGACAACCAGGCGGGCAGCGTGATGCTGGCCTTCATGATGGGCGCGATCGCCGGTGCCGCGGTGGCGCTGCTGTTCGCCCCGGCGACCGGCGAGGAAACCCGCGAGTTCATCGGCCAGAAGGCCCGCGAAGGCCGCGACAAGGCCCGCGATGCCGTCGAGCAGGGTCGTGAGGTGTACCAGCGGAACCGCGAGGGCGTGACCACCGCCATCGAACGCGGGCGTGAGGCCTTCCAGCAGGCGCGGGAGCGCGGGGAGCAGGCGTGAGCCCGATGGCCGAGGTCTTCCTCGCGGTCATCGCGGTGTCGGTGCTGGTGATGGCGCTCATCCAGGTGGGGGCCATCATCGCGGGCTTCAAGCTGATGCGTCGCGTCGAGCAGGTGTCGCAGCAACTCGAGCAGGACATCAAGCCGATCATCGCCAATCTGACGTCGGTGGCCAGCGAGGCCTCGCGAAGCGCTTCTCTGGCGTCCAAGCAGGTGGAACGGGTCGATCAGCTCTTCGGAGAGGTCGCCACGCGCGTGGACGAGACACTGGCGGCGGCGCAGAAGTTCGTCCAGGGTCCGGCCAGGAACGGCATGGCGCTGCTGACGGGCGTGCAGGCCGCCTTCTCGGCGTTCCGGGGCATCCGCGAGTCGTCGCGGCGCCGGAAGAACGCGCGGCCGGGCGTGGACGATGACGATTCGCTCTTCATCGGGTGAACACCGGATTGACGCCGGCGCACTCCGGGTGATAGATGGAGTGCATGAATTGCGTCCTCTCCCGGCTCGTTCCCGCCACCGGCCTGCTCGTCGCCCTGGCATCACCCGCATTCGCCCAGGATCCCCAGTCGGCCACGCCGGCCCGCGAATTGGCCCAGCAACTGAGCGCGAAGAAGCTGGATAGCTTCGCGGTCCGGCTCCCCAACAGCCAGGACCAGTTCGCCGCGGCCCTCACGCTGCCGGGACAGCTCATCGTGGTGTGGGCGAAGTTCAGCGCCCCGGCGGTGCTCAACGAGAAGATCATCAAGGGCGAATTCCGGGAGGTCTACATCGACCTCAACAGCGCCTCCGATCCGCAGTCGCGCAACATCGTCACGGACCTCGGGTCGGATGGGGTGCGCCGCGGCCAGAAGAACCAGCCGGCCGATGCCCACGATGTGGGCACCACGAGCGTGCGCTTCGACGGCAGCTGGCGCGAAGACAAGATGTCCGAGAAGGACTACATGAAGGCGCATGCGGACGCCGACGCCGCCTATACACAGATCCTCGGCGTGATGCTCGAGGAGCTCAAGAAGAACTGACGCGCCCGCCCGGGCGCGTGTCCTCTCCCCAGCCGGAGGCCCGGCCTTCCGCACGCGCGGCACGGCCGGGCCGCATATCATGATGCGGTCACCCGTCCCGCCATGAAGGAGAGAGCCATGTCCGCACGCGTTTGCCGCTGCCTTGTGCCGGCTGCCCTGGGGTTGCTGCTGGCCGCGCCGGTGATGGCGCAGGAGACCGCCAAGCCCCTCTGGTCGGGCCGGTTCGACGTGGAGCCCGACAA
Source organism: Vicinamibacterales bacterium (assembly GCA_036795065.1). Lineage (GTDB taxonomy): Bacteria > Acidobacteriota > Vicinamibacteria > Vicinamibacterales > UBA2999 > VFZN01. The sequence continues at coordinate 10,825 of DAIRFN010000052.1, read as the reverse complement.
GGCCCTGCTGGCCTGGGGCGCGTCCTTCTCATTCGACCGGCGGTTGTTCGAGGACGACGTGACCGGCAGCCTCGCCTGGGCCGAGGCGCTGACGCGCGCGGGCGTCCTGAACGCCGACGAGTCGTCGGCCATCAGGCGCGGGCTCACCTCCATCATCGAGAGCGCGCGAGCCAATCCTGCGTTTCTGACCGGCCCGGACGAAGATGTGCACTCGTTCGTCGAGCGCGTGCTCATCCAGCGCGTCGGTGAGCCGGGGCGACGGCTCCACACCGGCCGCTCGCGCAACGACCAGGTGGCGGTGGACATGCGGCTCTACGTGCGACGCCGCGTGCCGGACATCCAGAAGTCGCTGCGGTCGGTCATCGATGCGCTGGTGGCCCAGTCCGCCTCCGCGGGCGACGCGGTGATGCCGTCCTACACGCACCTGCGGCGCGCGCAGCCGGTGCTGGTGGCGCACTACCTGCTGGCACACGCCTACGCGCTCAGGCGCGACGTGGACCGCTTCGAGGCGGTGCGGGCCGAGGCCGATGCGATGCCCCTGGGCGCGGGCGCCATTGCCGGGACCAACTACGACGTCGACACCAGGTTCCTGGCCGAGCGCCTGGGCTTCTCGAAGGTCGTGGCCAACAGCATCGACGCCACCTCCGATCGCGACTACGTCAGCAGCTTCCTCCACGCCTCTTCCCTCGCAATGGTGCACCTGAGCCGCCTGGCCGAGGACGTGGTGCTGTTCACCGGCGAGGAGTTCGGTTTCTTCGTCCTGTCCGACGCGGTGGCCACGGGCAGCAGCCTGATGCCGCAGAAGAAGAACCCGGATCCGATGGAGCTGGTGCGCGGCAAGGCGGGGCGAACCATCGGCAACCTGGCGGGGTTCATGGCGACGATGAAGGGCCTGCCGAGCGGGTACAACAAGGACCTGCAGGAGGACAAGGAGGCACTCTTCGACGCGGAAGACTCGCTGATGGGCTCGGCCGGGGCGGCGGCGACGGTGGTCCGCACGCTGACGCTGGACCGCGCGCGGACCACGCGTGGTGCGTCGGGGTTCCTGCTCTCGACCGACGTGGCCGACTACCTCGTCTCGAAGGGCGTGGCATTCCGCACGGCGCATGAGGTGGTGGGCGGCATGGTGCGCGACCTGCTGAAGCAGGGCAAGGAGTTCGAGACGCTGACGCCCGCGGAGTGGAGGGCGTTTCACCCATCCTTCGGGGATGACGTGATGAAGGTGGTCACGGCGCAGGCGTCGGTGCGGGCGAAGAAGACTCCGCAGTCGACGAATCCGGATGCGGTGAAGGCGCAGCTCGGGGAGATGTCCGCCTGGCTGAAGGCCGCTCAGGCGGAACGCTGACGAAAGCTCAAAGGTTCGAGTTAGGAGTTCAACGGGGAAGTGGCTGGTGCGCGCTCCAGGATTCGAACCTGGGACCCCCGCCGTGTGAAGGCGATGCTCTACCGCTGAGCCAAGCGCGCAGTCCGGGAAGACTCAGAATCTTACCACGACCGTCTCAGGTCGTTCCATACAGGCGGTCGCCGAAGTCCCCCAGCCCCGGCACGATGAACTTGCGGTCGTTCAGCTCGCGATCCACGACCGGCGAGAACACCGGCACGTCGGGGTGCGTGTGCTCCACCAGGGCCACGCCCTCGGGCGCGGCGACGATGCACAGGAGCGAGAGCCGGCGGGCGCCGGCGCGCTTCAACAGGTCCAGGGCCGCCACGGCGCTGCCGCCTGTGGCCAGCATGGGGTCCACCAGCAGCACGTGGCTGTTCTCGAGGTCCTCCGGCAGCCGCTCGAAGTACTGCGAGGCGATGGCCGTCTGCTCGTCGCGGCGAAGGCCGATGAAGCCCACGCGCGCCAGCGGCACCAGCTGCAGCAACCCGGGCAGCATGGCGAGACCGGCCCGCATCACGGGCACGATCACCACGTCCACGCCAATGCGATGACCCGTTGCCGGGCCCAGTGGCGTGACGACCTCCACCTCGCGCTGCGGCAGGTCCGCGAGGGCCTCGGCCCCCAGCACCATCGTGATGCGCTCGGTGACCGCGCGGAACAGTTCGGGAGGGGTGGACGCGTCGCGGAGTTGAACGAGGCAGTCGTGGACAACGGGATGGTGAACGAGGCGGAGCACGGAGAGAGATTACCTGAAAGCGAATCTCTTGAACTGGTGATGTCGTGAACCGGGGATCGATGTCTTGATCTCGAGCTGGGTGGATCTATCTGGAGACCGCGGGACCGCGCAGCCTGTGGCGGCCATGACTGCAACAGCGGGGTAGAATCAAGGCGCCGATGTTCAGCCCAGCCATCGTCCGGGTGGTCGTTACGTCCGCCCTTATCATCGCCGTTGCGGGCTGCACGGCTGCTCCGCCTGCCAGCGCCCCGGCCGGCGCACCGGATGCGAGCCAGGCTGGCGGCGCCGCCGGCTCGGGAACGCCGGTCTCCCTCATCCTCGCCAACGCCATCGTCGTCACCATGGACGGCACGGGCCGGGTGCTGTCGCCGGGCAGCGTGGCCATCGACAAGAACCAGATCGTCGCCGTGGACACGCCCGAGGCCGTGGCCGCGACGTTCACCGCGGCCGAGCGCGTGGACCTGACGGGGCACATCGTGTTGCCGGGGCTCATCAACACGCACACGCACGCGCCGATGGTGATGTACCGCGGGCTGGCGGACGACCTGGCGCTGATGGACTGGCTCGAGAAGTACATCTTCCCGGCAGAGGCGAAGACAGTGTCACCCCGGTTCGTGCGCGTCGGCACGCGGCTGGCCGCGCTCGAGATGATCCGCTCGGGCACCACGCTCTTCACCGACATGTACTACTTCGAAGAGGAAGTAGCCGCCGCGGCAAAGGAGGCCGGGATTCGCGGCGTGCTGGGGCAGACCATCATCCAGTTTCCCGTGGCCGACGCGAAGACGCCAGCGGAGGGCCTGCGGCGCGCCGAGGCCTTCATTCAGAAGTTCAAGGACGACGAGCTGGTGGTGCCCTCCATTGCGCCGCACTCCATGTACACCCTGGACCAGGCGACGCTCCTCGCCACCCGCGATCTCGCCGTGAAGTACGGGGTCCCACTGCAGATCCACCTCGCCGAGACCGAAGACGAGGTGCGCATCTCGCTCGAGCGCTACAAGCAGCGCCCCGTCGCGTTCCTCGACCGCATCAAGTTCTGGGCGCCGGTGACGCTGGGCGCACACGGCGTGTGGGTGTCGCCCGACGAGGTGACGCTGCTGCACTCGCGCGGCGTGGGCATCGCGCACAACCCCGAGAGCAACATGAAGCTGGCCAGCGGCACGGCGCCCGTGCCGGGCTATCTGAAGGCCGGCGCGAAGCTGGGGCTCGGCACCGACGGCGCCGCCAGCAACAACGACCTCGACATGTTCGAGGCCATGCGGCAGGCCGCGTTCCTGCACAAGCTCGCGTCACGCGACCCGCGGATGGTGTCGGCGAAGACGGCGCTCGAGATGGCCACCATCGGCGGCGCCCGCGCGCTGGGCCTCCAGAGCAGGCTGGGCTCGATCGAAGCGGGGAAGCTGGCGGATGTCATCGCCGTGCGCACCGACCGCCCGCGGCAGGTGCCGATGTACGATCCCATCTCGCACCTGGTCTATGCCACGCACGGCGACGACGTGGTGATGACGGTGGTGAACGGGCGCGTGGTGATGAGGGACGGCGTCGTGCGCACGCTGGACGAGGCGGCGGTCATCCGCGATGCCGTGGCCGCGGCGGCCGAGGTGCGGAAGGCCGTGCAGTGACCGGCGATGCGCTAGGGCATCACGCCGACGTACGGCAGGTTGCGGTACTGCTCGGCGTAGTCGAGGCCATAGCCCACGACGAAGCGGTCCTCGATGGTGAATCCGATGAACTCCACCTTCACGTCCACCTTGCGGCGCGAGGGCTTGCTCAGCAGGCACGCCGTGCGCAGCGACGCCGGCCCGCGCCGGCGCAGGATGTCCTGCAGGTAGTGCAGCGTGAGGCCCGTGTCCACGATGTCCTCGATGATGACGACGTGCTTGCCCTCGAGGCTGGCATCCACGTCCTTCACCAGGCGCACCTCGCCGGAGGATCTGGTGCCGGCGCCGTAGCTGGAGACGGCGATGAAGTCGAGGGTCACGCGGCCGTCCATCGCGCGGACCAGGTCGGCCAGGAAGAGGAACGCGCCCTTCAGCACGCAGACGAAATGGATATCATCGTGGGGGATGGCGCCGCGGATTTCGGTGGCCAGCTCCGTGATGCGGGACGCGAGCCGTGGCTGGGGAATGAGGACGTCAGGCACCATGCGTGTCGAGGGTAGCATGGGACCGGATTCCGGTCTCCGGTCTCCGGTTTTCGCGGTGGTGACTGGCGAATGAAGACCTTCTCGATTCTCACGGAAGCCGATGCGCGCGTGCTGGAGCGCGGTTCCACCGTGGCGCTGGAGCCGGGCGGGCACGTCACCCCGCTGGCGCAGGACACGCTGCGCGAGCGGCGCATCACGGTCGTCGGTTCGGTGGCCGATCTGGACCTCGCGCGCCTGGCGCCCGTCGCCGACGTCCGCCGCCTGGCGGTCGGTGGGGATCACACGTCCGTGGCGCTGAAGAATCACATCCGCGACACGCTGCGGCAGCGCGGCCTGGCCGTCAGCGACGTGGGAACGGATGGCCCCGACGCCGTGGACTACCCGGACATCGCCGCCCTTGTGGCGCGCCAGGTGGCCCGCGGGGAAGCCGACGCCGGCATCGTCATTGACGGCGCCGGGCTCGGGTCGGCCATCGCGGCCAACAAGATTGCCGGCATTCGCGCCGCCATGTGCACGACGAAGACGCTGGCCCGATACGCGCGCGAGCACAACGGCGCCAACGTGCTGGCCCTGGGTTCGACGCTGGTGTCCACTGACGAGGCCCTGGACATCGTGCACACGTTCCTGGCCACGGCCACCACGGAGCCACGCTATTTGCGGCGGCTCGCCAAGATCCAGCGCCTGGAGCGCATGCCGTAGGGCGAGCGGGCGACCGAGGACCGATGTGACCGACTACCGACGGGTGATCGAGTTGATTCTGGAGGAGCTGGTGGCGGCCGGCGCCGTGGCGCCCGCCCGCTGCCAGTGCCACGGGTTCACCTACGAGTGCTGTCCCGACCGCGTCCGGGGCGTCATGGACGCCGGCGCCACCCGGCTAGGGCTGCATGCGCAGGAAGGCGGGGACGGCGACGTGGCCGCGTCCATCGACCACACGCTGCTGAAGCCCGACGCCACGGCCGACGACATCGACAAGCTGTGTCGCGAGGCGGCGGAATGGAAGTTCGCCACGGTGTGCGTGAATCCCACCTGGGTGGCCAGGGCCGCGGCGCGGCTCCGGGGATCCGGGGTGGGCGTGTGCTCGGTGGTGGGATTCCCCCTGGGAGCCACCACGCCCGACGTGAAGCAGTACGAGGCCCGCCGGGCCATCTTCGACGGCGCCACCGAGATCGACATGGTGCTGAACGTCGGGGCGCTGAAGTCCGCCGACGTGCGCCTGGTGAGCGACGACATCCGTGCCGTGGTCGGCGCGTGCGTGGAGCGAGGGGTCATGAGCAAGGTGATCCTCGAGACGGCCCTGCTGACCGATGAAGAGAAGGTGACGGCCTGCACGCTGGCCAAGGCCGCCGGGGCCGATTTCGTGAAGACCTCCACCGGCTTCGGTCCCGGTGGCGCCACCACGGCTGACGTCGCGCTGATGCGCCGCGTGGTGGGCGCCGAGATGGGCGTGAAGGCGTCGGGCGGCGTGCGCGACCTGCAGCAGGTGAAGGCCATGGTGGCCGCCGGCGCCACGCGCATCGGCGCCAGCGCGGGCGTGCGCATCGTGAAGGAGTCGCGCGGGGAAGTGGCGCCGGCTGGAAAGGCGAGCGGCTACTGATGCGGACGGCGTCCGTTTGCCTCATCCTGCTCGCCGTGTGCGCCACGTCGGCCGCGGCGCAGCCCCCGGATCCGGTCGGCCCGTTTGTCGTGGACGCGCGGGGCATCATGAACGGCTTGCCGACCACGGCGGGCTGGACCCCGTCGCTGCCCACCGACAGCGTCGTCCCGTCGCGAGGGTTCGGGCTCGAAGGTGGCGGTCACGTGCACCTCACGAAGCTGGGCGCGGCGACCGTCGGCGTGGGTGCCACCTACGCGTGGGCGCGCGGCACGGCGGCGCCGCTCGTGGACACCGCTCCCGAGGTGCAGACCCGCGTGACGATGCTCACGCCCCAGCTGTCGTTCAACTTCGGCCACCGCCTGGGCTGGAGCTACCTGAGCGCGGGCTACGGCGCCGTGAAGGTGGTGAGCGAGTCGGCGGCCATCACGGGCGTGCCCGCGGCGACGGCCGATTCGGGATGGTCGGGCGCCATCAACTTCGGTGGTGGCGCGCGGTGGTTCATCACCGATCACCTGGGCGTGGGCTTCGACGCCCGCTGGCATCGGCTGGGGTCACGCGAGGCCACTGCCACGACACCGGCCGCCGCTCGCGCGACGATGTTCAGGCTCGCGGTGGGAATCTCAGTCCAGTAGGTTCAACGCACGGACGTTCAAAACGCGGTCGTTCAAAGCACACGGGTTCAAAGCACGTCCGTTCACTTCATCGCGTTGAAGAGCTCGACATGGCCTTCGACGATGCGCTGGCGCTCCTTCTCGTTGACGTCGAAGGTCCACACGTCGCGCTCGGAGGTGCCGCCCAGGATGATGCCGTCGGAGCGGGGCATCATGTGGATGCCGATGCCGGGCTCGGCGGTCTGGACGCGTGCGCCGCCGCTGGTCGAATACTGGATTTCAGGCTGCGGGACCAGCACCGTGAGCTGTCCCTTCAGCGGCACCATGATGGGGTCGCCGAAGAGCGCCTTGGCGCCCAGGCCCGTGCAGTTCACCACGAGGCCCTCGGGCAGCGCGGCCACTTCGGTCGGGGTCTCGAAGCGCCTGATGACCACCGTGCCGCCGAAGTCCACGACGTCGTGCATCAACGCGTCGAGGTAGATGGACGGCTCGATGCGCATCTCGGGCCGCTCGACCGCGTAGGTGGTGGGGAAGGGATGCTCGCCCGGCCCCAGCAGGATGCCCGAGGTCTGGACGCTCTCGGGCAGCAGGATGTTCCTGCCGCCGGCCGCCCTCGCGTTCTCGGTAGGTCCGTAATTGGTGATCCAGCTGATGCCGTATTTCGGGCCGACCAGAAGCTGCAACCGCCGGTAGGCGATCTCCGCTGCCTGGTGCAACTGCGACGTCCATTCCGGCGTGCGCGCGTCCGCCTGGGAGAGACCCGACGTGGGCGTCCAGCCCGCCAGCGACATGTTCGAGGTGGTGTCGGGCGGCACTGCGGCAGCGTAGATGGTGACATCGAAGCCGCGACGCTGCAGTTCGCGGGCCGTGGTCAGGCCGACGACGCCGGAGCCGAGGACCGCGGCGCGCCGATCCGGATGCGGCACCGCCAGGTCGGCGGCCATCGAGGCCGTGCCCCACGACAGCGACATCCCCGAGCCGCCGTGCCCGTAGTTGTGGATGAGGGTCTTGGCGTCGAGCTTGTCGGCGCGGAGCATGAAGCCGGCCGGCCGGTAGGGCCTGAGGCCGATGGTGGTACGGATGACGCGGTCCCACGACGCCTTCACGTGGGGCAGCACCACCGGTCGCCGCATCGTGGGCCGCGTGGCCACGGCCGTCGTGCGCGGCGCGCACGCCCCCGTGACGAGTCCCAGGGCAGCCAGACTTCCATTCCGAATCAACGAGCGACGATCCACGAAGGCTCCTTCACGAAGGCTCAAAGCACGGAGGTGCGCGCCGCGCCGATCATACGCGATGGAGGCGGCGCTGGGCCACAACATGCGACGACCCCACGCCCAGGGACCCACGTGCTTTGAATCGACGTGTCTTGAACCCACGTGTTCTGAACCCACGTGTTTTGAACCGACGTGCTTGGCACCCGCGTGCTGTGCAAATGTGAGATGGAGCGGGAGACGGGGATCGAACCCGCGACCAACAGCTTGGGAAGCTGTGACTCTACCACTGAGTTACTCCCGCCCGGTGGTGGAGTCCTGATTCTAGCAGAAGGCCGGGCGGACACGCATCCGTCCGGCCCGTCTGCCGGGGCCTCTTCAAGCCCGCGATTCCGGGGCTCGAGAGCGTCACCGCCAATCGAGTCGGTTCCTTCTCAGGGTGTGGGTGTCTTCGCGCAGCACCACTCCTCCTTTCCCTTTCCCGCGGCCATCTTTCCTCGTGCGGCCGTCTTCTCGCCCGCAGGGTTCTTCTCGCCCGCGACCATCTGAGCGCTGCAGCACCCGGCGGCGGTGCCGTCCATGTTTCCACTGCCCCTGCCGGCCATGGGCCGGGCCGCCGGGGGCGGGGCCATGTTGGCGTGGGCCGAGTGATCGACTGATGCGGCTCTCGACAGGCAGCAGGCCATGGGGGAGGCATCGGTCATGGGCGCAGCATCGCCAGCGGGCGCGGCGGGCAGGGCCTGTGGCCTGGCGGCCATCATGCCGCAGTCGTGCTTTGGCTGGGCGGGGTCCGTGGCCGATTGGGCCAGGGTCGCCACGGGAATGACAACGGCGAATGCCGCCGTGATGAGTCGCACCCGGGCCGTCTCAGTCGCGAGTTTTCGGCGGCGGCGGGGCGTCGGCTGCCGGAGTGCGGCGCATGGAAGTATCATGACGCGCGCCCTTCACGTTACCGGCCCCTCGCCAGGAGTTCCTCAATGCCCGCTCGTCCGTTTTCCGGCAACCCACTCTCCCGACTGCCGTGGCTGGCCCTGCTGGCCGCTGGCGTCATCCCCTGGCTCGTCGCGGTCCCGTCGGCCCAGCCGCAGGCGTCGGATCCGCGCGCGACGAGCGCACAGACGTACGAGTGGCCATCCTGGGGCGGGGACGAGCGGAGCAGCCGCTATGCGGCCCTGGATCAAATCAACGCCGGCAACTTCGGGAAGGCCGAGGTGCTGTGGCGCTGGAGCGCCGCTAACTTCGGGCCATCACCGGACTTCATCTACCGCGCGACGCCGATCTACGTGAACGGCAAGCTGTACACGGTGGCCGGCACGCGCCGGACGGTCGCCTGCATCGACCCGCTCACCGGCGAGACGCTGTGGATGTTCCGCGAGAAGGACAACCCGCGGTGGGCCCGGTCCACGCGTCAGAACTACGGCAAGGGCGTGGCGTTCACGCGCGTGGATGGGCGCCCCGTCATCTACCTGATGACGCCCGGCTTCTACCTGTGGGCGCTCGATGCCGACACCGGCCAGCCGCTGCCCTTCTTCGGCAACAACGGCGTCGTGGACCTGGCGCTCGGCCTCGGGCCGTACTCGGTGGACCCGGACCACGGCGTAGCCGACTGGGGTGACATCACCAGTTCCTCGGCGCCGCTGGTCGTCAACGGGGTGGTGGTGGTCGGCAACTCGCACGATCGCGGTTACTACCCCGAGAACCGCGAGAACATCCCGGGCGTCATCCGCGGCTACGACGCGAAGACGGGCCGGATGATGTGGCGCTTCAACCCGGTACCGCGCGCGGGCGAACCGAACAACGACACCTGGGAAGAGAACTCGTGGGAATACACCGGCAACGTGTCGCCGTGGGCCCCGCTCAGCGCGGACTCGACGCTCGGGCTGGTGTATGTGCCCACCGACACACCCACCAACGACTACTACGGCGGCAGCCGGCCCGGGAAGAACGTCTACGGCACCAGCCTCCTGGCGCTGGACGTGCAGACCGGCAAGCTCCGCTGGTACTACCAGTTCGTCCATCACGACGTGTGGAACATGGACATTCCCGACGCGCCGCACCTGATGGACGTCACCATCAAGGGGCAGCGTGTTCCCATCGTGGCGCAGGCGACCAAGCAGGGCTGGGTGTACGTGCTGAACCGCGAGACCGGACAGCCGATCTGGCCCATCGAGGAGCGTCCCGTGGCCGCGTCGGACGTGCCGCGGGAGAAGCTGTGGCCCACACAGCCGTTCGTCACCTGGCCCGAACCGTTCGAGCAGCAGGGCATGAGCGACGACGACCTCGTCGACTTCACCCCGGCGCTCAGAGCCGAGGCGCTCAAGACAGCGAAGCGCTACCGCATGGGGCCGATATTCACGCCGCCCTCGCTCGAGAAGAACGCGGACGGCACCGAGGGGTCATGGATGGTCCCGAGCTCGAATGGTGGCGCGAACATTCCCGGCGGCGCGGCGGTGGACCCCGAGACAGGCTGGTTCTACGTGGCCTCGCAGCACAGCTACGAGGTCATCGCCCTGGTCCCGGCGCAGGAGAAGTACCCGAATGGCAAGCCATGGCCGGGGTGGGGCAGTCCCGACGGGAAGATCACCTCGCTCTACGTCTCCACCTCGGTGGGCGCTCGCGGGCCCACGGGCGGCCCCGATAACCGCGCCCTGCCGCTGGTCAAGCCGCCCTACGGCCGCATCGTCGCCTACGACATGAACACGGGCGACAAGAAGTGGATGATCCCCAACGGCGAGACGCCCGAGTGGATCCGCACGCACCCCGCGCTGAAGGGCGTGAACATCGGGAACACGGGGCAGAACGCGCACGCGAACCTGCTGGTGACGAGATCGCTGCTGATGTACGGAGAGGGCCGTGGCGCCGACAAGTACTTCCGCGCCGTGGACAAGGTGACGGGGAAGGAGATCGGCAAGATCGAGATCCCGGCGCCCACCAACACCGCGCCGATGACCTTCATGCACAACGGCCACCAGGTCATCGTGATGGCCGTGGCCAGTGCGACGGTGCCGGCCGAGCTCGTGGCGGTGGCGCTGCCGGCGGCCCGCCAGCGCCGCGCCCCGAACGCGGGCGCTCAGGACTAGTTATCGACTATCCTTCGTGCCCTTCGTGTTCCCGCGGACCAGCTACCCGCGGATGATCGCAAGCAC
>DAIRFN010000301.1:0-6577 GCA_036795065.1 Vicinamibacterales bacterium | reverse complement strand
GCATGTGGTCGAGCGCGATGAAGCTGTCGGGCAGGATCACGCGCTCGACCGACGAGTGCGAGATGTCGCGCTCGTGCCAGAGCGCCACGTTCTCGAGCGCCGCCATGGCATTGGCGCGGACCAGCCGCGCGAGGCCGACCACCTGCTCGCACCCGATCGGGTTGCGCTTGTGCGGCATGGCCGACGAGCCCTTCTGCCCCTTGCCGAACGGCTCTTCCACCTCGCCGATCTCCGTCTTCTGCAGGCCGCGGATCTCGAGGGCGAACTTCTCCAGCGACGCAGCGGTGATGGCCAGCGCGCCCAGGAGCTCCGCATGGCGATCGCGCTGGATGACCTGCGACGAAATGGGCGCGGGCTCGAGCCCGAGCCGTCGGCAGACCGCGGCCTCGATGGCCGGGTCCAGGTGCGCAAAGGTGCCGACCGCCCCCGAGATCTTGCCTACGCGAACCACCTCGCGGGCACGCGCCAGGCGCACGAGGTTCCGCCCTGTCTCGGCGTACCACATCGCCATCTTCAAGCCGAAGGTCATCGGCTCGGCGTGGACGCCGTGCGTGCGCCCGATCATCGGCGTGCGCCGGTGCTCCATCGCTCGGGCCTTGATGGCCTCGCCGAGGGTCCGCACGTTGGCCAGCGTCAGGTCGCACGCCTCCACCATCTGCAGGGCCTGCGCGGTGTCGACGACGTCGGACGAGGTGAGGCCGAAGTGCAGCCAGCGGGCCGACGGGCCCACCTTCTCGGCCACCGACGTGGTGAAGGCAATGACGTCGTGCTGGGTGGTCTTTTCGATCTCGTCGATGCGGGCGATGTCGAACGCGCCCTTCTCACGAAGGTCCCGAGCCGCTTCCGCCGGAACGATGCCGGCCTCGGCCATCGCCTCGGCCGCGGCCACTTCCACCTGGAGCCAGGTCTCGTACCGCCGCATCTCGCTCCAGATGCGGCCCATCTCGGGGTGCGTGTAACGAGGAATCATCGGATACGGACTCTCGGCTCCTTCGACATGTGGCTACAGGCTCAACTGCTCGCGCGTGACCTGCAGCCCGTTGACATCGCCCAACACGGTCACGCCCAACGCCCCCGCCGCGAAGAACTGCCGGGCGACGCGCTGCACGTCCGCGACGCTCACCTGCTCGATCGCCGCCAGCATGGCGTCGAGCGTGTCGGTGCGATCCCGGTAGATCTCCTGGCGCGCCAGGTGCGACATGCGGCTCGAGGTGCTCTCGAGGTTCAGCATGAGAGACCCCTTCAGGTGATCCTTCGCCCGTCGAAGCTCCGCTTCGTCCACCGGGTCGTCCTTCACGTGCCGCAGCTCGGCGACGACAACGTCGATGAGCTCGGAAACCACGTCGTTCGCGCACCCGGCATAGATGCTGAGGGCGCCCGTGTCGTGGTACGCAGACAGGCCCGAGAACACCGCGTAGGCGAGCCCCCGCTTCTCGCGCACGTTCTGGAACAGTCGCGAGCTCATCGATCCGCCGAGCACCGTGTTCAGAACATAGGCGACATAGCGATCGGGGTGATTCTGCGGCAGCGCGGGCGTGCCCAGGCACACGTGGCTCTGCTCGAGGACCTTGCGGCGGACCAGCGTGCTCTGCGCGACGTGAGGAGGGGCGATGATGCTCGGCTCGCCCTCACCCGGCACATCCGCCAGCGCGGCCTCGAGCATCGCCTTCAGCCGATCGTGATCCAGGTTGCCGACGGCCACGACCGCGAGGTTGGGCGCCACGTAGGTGCCGGAGAAGTACTCCTGCAGCGCCCGCTGGTCGAGCGCCGACACGCTGTCGGGCACGCCCAGGATGGGCCGCCCCAGCGGGTGATTGGGCCAGAACGCCTCCGAGAAGATCTCGTGGACCAGATCGTCGGGAGTGTCCTCGACCATCTTGATCTCCTCGAGAACCACCTTCTGTTCCTTCTCGATGTCGGACGGCGTGAAGGTCGGGTGCGACACCAGGTCGGCCAGCAGGTCCACGGCCACCGGCAGGTGCTCATCGAGCACCTTCATGTAGTAACCGGCGTACTCCTTCGACGTGAACGCGTCGAGTTGCCCGCCGATGGAATCCACCTCCTGCGCGAGGCCCTCCGCCGTACGCCGCTCAGTGCCCTTGAACAGCATGTGCTCGACGAAATGCGCGATGCCGGCATGCGTCGTGGGCTCGTGACGAGAGCCGCGCGACAGCCACACGCCCACGCTGACCGAGCGCACGTGTGACATGCGTTCGGTGACGAAACGGACACCGTTTGCGAGGACGTCGCGGCGAATGTTGGCTTCTGACACTGCAGGTGGATGTGCTGCTAAGTGATTGCAGCACAAGGGAATGTTCATAGTACCAACTTTCATCAGCCGATGCAACGTCCCGAGCGTCTTCGCCGCCTCGGCCGCCAGTGCCCTCCGCGGTCCGCCCGCCACGACGGGATACACTGATTTCGTGAAGGCCGACGTGCCGGTGGACCTCGCCAATCTCGAGCTGGCCCAGCTGGAGGATTTCGTCGAATCGCTCGGCCACCGCCGCTTTCACGCCCGCCAGATCTACCGGTGGATCTGGAAGCGCGGCGTCACCGACACGGCTGAGATGACCGACCTGTCGCGGGAGCTCCGCGAAGCTCTGGCGGTCCGCGCAGAGGTCCGCACGCCTCAGGTGGTCAAGCACGATAAATCGGAGGACGGCACACAGAAGTTCGTGCTGCGCCTGCAGGACGGCCGGCAGATCGAGTCGGTCTTCATCCCGGATACGCCCTCGCAGACCTTCTGCATTTCCACCCAGGTGGGCTGCGCCATGGGGTGCGCCTTCTGCCTGACGGGAAAGATGGGCCTGGTCCGGAACCTCACCGCCGGTGAGATCGCGGGCCAGGTGCGCGTGCTGGCTCGTGCGCTGGACATGCTCCAGTCGCCGTTCAACATCGTCCTGATGGGCATGGGCGAACCCCTGCACAACTACGACGAGACGATGAAGGCGCTCCGGATGCTCGCAGATGAGCATGGGCTGGGGCTCAGCCCGCGCCGCGTGACGCTGTCCACCGTCGGCCTCGTGCCGATGATCGACAAGCTGGCGGCCGAGCCGCTGATGCCGAACCTGGCCATCTCGCTCCACGCCACGACCGAGCCGCAACGGGCGGCCATCGTGCCCCCGACGAAGAAATACTCGCTGCACGACATCATCGACGCCTGCCGCCGCTTCCCCTTGTCGAAGCGCAGCCGGATCACGTTCGAGTACGTGATGCTGCAGGGCGTGAACGACACGCCCGAGGACGCCCGGCGCCTGGCCAAGCTGCTGGCCGGTATCAAGGCCAAGGTGAACCTCATCCCCCTCAACGCCGCACCGGGCATTCCCTTCGAGCGCCCATCGGACGAACGGATCGACCGCTTCGCGAGAATCCTGGCCGAGCAGGGGGTGGTAGTCTCGGTCCGCAAGAGTCGGGGGCGTGACATCCGCGCGGCCTGCGGCCAGTTGATCGTCGAGGGCCAGGGCCGCCGCTCGCCCGCCCAGCAGCTGGCGGAGGCGCTATGAGGGGGGGCTGGCACGGTCGCGCCGCTGTTGCAGCAGTCCTCGCGGTCGTGGGCGTTGCGGGGTGCCGGAACCTGGAGCGGGCCATTGGCCGAGAGTTCTCGCCGGCCAGCACGCGCGAGCTGCTGAGGGACATCGGGAACGAGCCCGAGGCCGAGCGCGGCGCCGCCCTCGAGCGGTTCATCACGGCCCGAGGGGGCACGCCCGTCGTCGAGAACCAGTCGCGTGCCGTGTTCTTCGTCCAGGACGTCAACGGCGAGACGCCGCGGATTGTCGGCGACTTCAACAACTGGGCTGCGGGCAGCAACGGGCTCGACCCGACCGTGGGCGTCCCCACGCGCATCGAGGGCACCGACTGGTCGTATCTCGAGTCGACGATCTACACCAACGCGCGCGCGGAGTACGTGCTGCTCTTCGCCAGCGAGACGCGGCCCGACCCGCGCAATCCCCGGATAGTGGCGACCTACGCGGGACCACGCTCGGAAGTGCGCATGCCCCAGTGGATCGCGCAGCCGGAGGTCGATGACCGCACCGCGGTGCCGGAGGGCGCGGTGACCGCCGAAACGCTCGCATCGCGGGCGCTGGCAGGCTCGCGCCGCGTGTGGTTCTACACTCCGCCCGGGTACGAGACCAGCCAGGAGTGGTACCCCGTCGTGTACGTGCTGGACGGCGGCAATTACGTCGAGCGGATGGGCACGCCGGCCATCCTCGACCGGCTCATCGCGCGCAAGGCCATCGCGCCGGTCGTGGCCGTGTTCGTAGAGCCCGGCGAGCGCCAGGAGGAATACTCGCGCAATGCGCGCTGGCGCGCATTCATGACCTCAGAGCTGGTGCCCCTGGTGGACAAGCGGTTCCGCACGTTCCCGGCCCCCGAAAAGCGGGTCGTCCTCGGCAGCTCGACGTCGGCGTATGGTGCGGTCGATCTCGCGGTGGAGTTCCCGGGCGTGTTCGGCCTGTGCGCGGCCCTGGCGCCACCGGCGCAGACGACGACGGTGATCACCAACCAGGCAAAGGGCCAGGAGGCCATTCGGGCCGTCCGGTTCTTCGTCATGGCTGGCACCTACGACTCCATGGCCAACGGCGGGCGCCGTCTGCGGACCGCCCTCGACATGGGCACCGGCGCGGTCACGTATATCGAGGTGCCGGAGGGGCACAACACCGAGACCTTCCGCGGGCACATCGACGACGCCCTCAGGGCTCTGCTTGGGGAGTGAGGGCCCTCACCGTTTCGCGATCGCCTTGCGGCCGATGTCACGGCGGTACTGCATGCCCGCGAAGCGGACCCGCGACACCGCGTCGTAGACACGCGCGATGGCCGCTTCGTACGACGCGGCGCGCGCCACGAGCGTCATGACCCTCCCGGCGGAGGTGACGAGCGCGTCCCCCGACGCCTTCACCCCTGCGAAGAACGGCAGGACGTCGGGACAGTCGTGTGCGAGGTGCTCGAGACCCTCGATGGGCTGCCCGACCGCTACGTCCCCGGGGTAGCCCTTTGCGGCGAGCACGACGCCAACAGCGCACGAGCCCACGCCGGCGCCAACGCGCTGGGTGTCTGCATCCGACGCGCCGCTTCTGCCTCCCGCTTCCCGACTTCCGACTCCCGACTCCCGCCTCCCGGAAATCACCGGGGGCGCCGCGAGCCGCGTCGAGGGGCGGTTGCCGGCCCGATCGCCCAGCCGCCCTTCGGCGGCGGCCATCAGCAGCGGCGCCAGGGGCCGCTCGATGAGCGGTAGCACCACCTGGGCCTCGGGATCGCCGAAGCGGACGTTGAACTCGATGACCTTCGGACCGTCGTCGGTGAGCATCAATCCGCAGTAAAGGAACCCGCGGAACGGCGTGCCTTCCCTGGCCAGGCCCTCCAGCACCGGCGCCACCACCTCGCGTTCGATGGCGGCCTGGAGCTCTGGCCCGACGATCGGGCTTGGCGCGAATGCACCCATGCCCCCGGTGTTCGGTCCCCGGTCGTCGTCGAAGATGCGCTTGTGATCCTGGGCGGTGATGAGCGGCGTGAAGTGCTCGCCATCGGCCACGACGAAGAAGGACACCTCGGGACCGGTAAGGCACTCCTCGAGCACGAGTCGGGTGCCGGCCTCCCCAAAAGCCCGGTCGACCATAGCCGCCCGAATCGCGGCCTCGGCCTCCGCGGGATCCTGGGCCACGACTACTCCCTTGCCCGCTGCCAACCCGTCGGCCTTGACGACCATCCGATCCCCGAACTCCCGACGGCGAACCGCCTCCATGGCCTCGTCTGCGGATCTGCACACCCGGTAGCGCGCGGTCGGCACGCGGTGCCTGGCCATGAAGTCTTTCGCGAACGCCTTGCTGGTCTCGAGACGGGCGGCGGCCGCGGAGGGGCCGAAGATCCGCCGGCCCGCGCCCTCGAAACGGTCTGCGATGCCTGCGGCCAGCGGCGCTTCAGGGCCGACCACGGTCAGATCGGCCGAGACCGAGGTGGCCAGCGCCAGCGCGGCTTCGGGATCGGCTGGGTTGACTGCGGCCAGCTCGACCGTTCTTCCCATTCCGGCATTCCCTGGCGCGCAGATGACATGGGTGACGTCAGGGTCGAGGGCGAGCCGCCAGCAGAGCGCGTGCTCGCGCGCGCCGGAACCAAGGACAAGGATGCGCATAGGCGAGGAGAGAATAGAGAGGACGTCGCGGCCAGAAGGAACCGGCGGAGCGCGGGAGCCGTCTGACCGACGCGGCCTAAGCCCTCTTTCTGGAGGGTTTTACCTGTGTCATTTGCGGCCCGGAATCGGCGCCCATCTGCGGCCCCGGTCTGCGCTTCTCTGCGACCCATCTGCGGCTGTCCGGAGCCCCCAATCGGCGTCGGTTCGGCGTCGCGCCCGCCTCGGCGTTGTGGTAGCCTAACATGCTTGACTACTGCCCTGGAGACAGAGGTGGGGTCGAGCACGACGCGATGGCCACCGGCCGTCGCGATCCCAGCCAGAAAGGGGGTGTTTGCTTATGGCCGAAGTCAAGATCCAGGAAGGCGAGTCGATTGAGAGTGCGCTGCGCCGCTTCAAGCGCAAGGTGCAGCAGGAAGACATCATCAAGGACATCAAGAAGCACTCCTTCTA
>DAIRFN010000051.1:0-21048 GCA_036795065.1 Vicinamibacterales bacterium | reverse complement strand
GATGTCGAACGCCCTGTCCAGCAAGGGCAACGGCGTTGTCGGGCCGATGTGCAGGTCCGAGATGAAGGCGAGGCGTCCAGGGCGTGTGCTGCGCTGCGGCCGGGCAAGGCGGTGCCTCGACACGGACACGGCGGCCGTTCCGGCCACGCGGTGCCACAGGCGCGCGGGCCAGTCGCCATGGTAGGCGACGTTCAGCACGGATTCGAGCACGCGGCGCCGGGCCGGGATGCGGGCTCGGCGGCCGGCAGCAGGCATGTGCTCATTGTGACCGGGGCCCGGGCCGCGGGTCCAATGCCTCCAGTGAGGCTCCAACTCGGACGCCCCGCATCGCGAACAGGCACGGCACGGCCACGAGCCACGACACGGCCACGGTGACCCAGCCCACCAGCGAGCCTTCGAGGGACAGCGGGTTGTCGGCGCCCGGCGCCACCGCGGGCACGATGTTCGTGGTGTTGTTGACGGCCGCGTGCATGAGCATCACGAGCAGCAGGCTGCCCTCAGCCCTCCAGTAGAGCCACGCCATCGCGACCGAAAGCGCCGTCACGTGCATCAGATAGAGCGGAAACGACTGGCCGTCGCTGCCGGTGCCGGGAATGAAGAAGAGCGGCAGGTGCCAGAGGGCCCAGATGAGACCGAGCAGGATGCCCGCGGCGCCCAGGCCCACGCGCCGGGTGAGCCGCGGGAGCGCGTAGCCACGCCAGCCCACCTCCTCGCCCGCCTGGGCCCAGGCCGTCGCCACGGCGGCGGCCAGAAGCAAGGGCCACGGCGTGTCACCGAAGGCCGGCCACGCCCCGGTCGCCAGCCGCACGATTCCCGCGGCCGCCAGTTTTGTTACCGTCATGTAGCCGAGCGCGAACAGATAGAGCGGCCAGGCAACCCGCCAGCGCCCGATGCGCGCCAGCAGTCGGGCCACTCCGTCGATGCCGTCATCGCGTACGGTCAGCGCAAGCGCCACCAGCCCGGGCGCGAACACGCCGAGGAGGAACACCGGGCCGCCCAGCGCGAAGATCCCTGTGCGGCCCGACGGAAGCACGCCGGGCAACAGCCAGATCGCCCAGCTGACCGCGAAGGTGAGGAGAAAGAAGATCACCGATACCATCGTCCGCGGCGATCGCCGCGCCGCGTCCTCGTCACCGGCCAGAGCGCACGCCGCCTGGATATCGCGAACGTCGTGGGGAATGCTGCTTTCAGGGCTTCGCCGCGAACGGTCCCACGGTCACCTTGCCCTGTGTGTTCGCCAGTGGCCCCAGCTCGGCGGCCACGCCTCGCGCAATGGCGGCGGTCTCGCTCCCCGCCTGAAAGCACGTGAAATCCGGTCGGTCTCGCCACGCCAGCGGACCGCATAGTCGCACGCCCGCGTTGATGGCAGCATCGTGGACGATGTTGATGACGCGTTCGTAGTCGGGCTGGCCCTGACGATAGCCGGTGAAGTTGGCGAGGTCGCCGCTGGCCGCGAAGATGGCGCTGACGCCAGGCACCTTTGCGATCTCGGCGGCGTTCTTCACGCCCTCGAGCGTCTCGATCATCACGATGAGGACGATGTTGTCGTTGGCCGTGGCGCGGTAGCCGCCGGGCACGGCGCCCCACATGGCGGCGTCAAAGGCCTGTCCGCCGCCGTTGCTGCGGCGACCGAGCGGCGGGAAATAGGCCCAGTTCACCACCTCGCGTGCCTCTTCCACGGTGTCGACCGTGGGCACGACCAGCACCAGCGCGCCGGCGTCGAGCGCGTGCTGGATCTCGCGCTCGTCGGTGTAGGCCACGCGCACGCCGGGCACCGCCTTCGCCGTGGGGCAGGTGCGCCACATGCGCGCCGCCGCCTGCCAGTCGCGCTGGTCGTGCTGCATCTCGGTCCAGATGAAGTCGTAGCCGGCGTTGGCCATCGCGCAGTAGGTGCTGGGATCGGTCGCCGCGAAGAGCGTCCCGCCGGTGACCTTGCCACCCTGCTGCATCTTCGCCTTCACCGGGTTCCAGATGGCCGCGCCGGCCGGCGGGTTGAAGGCGGTGCCGTACTTCCACGTGGCCGGGTCGAAGGCACCGGTGTTGGTCGAGAACGGCGGCGGGGTGTCCCTGGCCTTGCTGTCCACGCCGGCGGGCGCGGCCAGCGGGAACTTGCTGGCGCCGGGCGCGGCGTTGCCGGCGTAAGGGTCGGCGGCCGGGGCCGGCGTTTGCGGCGCGGGAGGCTGTGGATTCGGCGCGGGCGCCTGCGCGCCTGTGACCAGCGGCAGCAGCGCCAACGATCCGGCCAGCGTGAGTCCCAGAGCGAGATGCCTCATGACCTGTTCCTCCCTGCGGCGCCGAGTGTACCGTAAAGGAGGAGCGAGGCTGTCGTTCCTCCCCTACTTCCCCGGTTTCTCGACGGGGTAGTCGTTCCTCGACCACTCCTCGAAGGATCCGTCGTAGAGCAGGACCTTGAAGCCGAGCGTGCGCGCGGCGAGGATCACCTGCGTGGCCTGCTGCCCGATGTGGCAGTAGGCGACGACCGTGTCGCCGGGCTTCGCACCCGCACCGGCGAAGAGCTTCTGCAGTTCGGCCGCCGGCTTCAAGTGGTTGGCCTGGTCCACGGTGTCGCCGAACGGAACGTTCCCCGCGCCCTGGATGTGTCCGGTCTTGTGCGGCGCAGCCGGGCCACCGCCCGTCTGCGTGCCGTGGTAGAAGCCCGCGTTCCGCCCATCGACGATCGCGACGCCGGGGGTCTTCAGGTTGGCCTTCACGAACGCGGCGTCCACGATGAGCGGCCGGATGGTGAGCGGCGCCAGCGTTCCGGCACGGTCGGGCGGCGCCTCGGTGGAGAGCGGGTGTCCGGCCTTCACCCACGCATCGAGACCGCCGTCGAGCAGCGACGCGCGGTCTCCCAGACCGGCGTAGTCGAGCGTGAACAGCACGCGCGCCGTCGGCGAGACGTAAGGGTTGTCGCGCCCGAAGGACAGGACGATGCGCGACGTGTTCGAGATGCCGGCCGCGGCGAGGCGCTGCCGCAGCGTCTCGGCGGGCAGCATCTGGAGTGTGAGCCCGCCCGCCGACCGGTCCGTGACGGCCAGGTCCTGGTAGTTGAGGTACCGCGCGCCCGGGATGTGGCCCGCGTCGTACTCCGGCCTGGGGCCGACGTGCAGCAGCACGAGGTCCTGATCCTCGAGGTGTTGCGCCAGCCACGCGGGTTGCACGAGCAGGCGCTCTCGCGCAGCCAGTGCCTGAGCATGAACGCTCCCGGCGGCCAGGAGCAGGGTGAGGACAAGGGTCTTGTAGGCCATCGACAAGAGCGTCGCCGCAGTCTTGTCGGATGTCAACAGGAGGCAGGCGTTTTCGCGGGACGAGTGGAGGGACGAGCCCGACACGGTCAAACCAACGATGCGAGACCGCTCATCGGCGGCGTCAATCCCCGGACGGGTCCTGCTCGCGGGCACGCTCGTAGACGGCCACCATCCGCGCGTAGCTGCGCAGCACCGGCTTCTCGATCAGCTTCCCGCCCACGACGAGCAGGCCCGTGTCGCCGGCGGCAAACGCGTCCAGCACCTTGCGGGCGTGCGCCACGCTCTGCTCGTCGGGCGTGAAGACACGGTTCAGATCCGCGATCTGCTTTGGGTGAATCGCGCCCTTGCCTGTGAAGCCCAGTTCGGCCGAGAGTGCGGCCTCGCGGAGCATCCCCTCGCGGTCCTCCAGATCCAGGAACGGGACATCGATGGTGTCCACGCCCGCCGCGGCCGCCGCGTGCACCACGCGCGAGCGCGCGTACTGTAGCGCCATCCACGTGCCCGTGCAGCGCAGGTCCGCCGCCATGTCCACGCCGCCGAAGAACAGGGCTTCGATCCGGTCGCTGGCTTGGGCGATCTGATACGCGGCTTCCAGCCCCTCGTTTGTTTCGATGATGACGTGGAGGCGCGTGCCCTTGCGGTATTCGGTCAGCAGGTCCGACAGGTTCCGTACTTCCTCCGGCCCCTTCACCTTCGGCAGCATCGCCGCCTCCACCGGATGCGGACAGGTGAGCAACGCCTGCACATCGGCCATGCCGTCCAGCGTGCGCAGGCAGTTGAGGCGGATGATCCGTTCCACGCGCGCCGGGCCCTCGGCCGTGGGCAGGTGCGCGAACGCCGCGTCGCGCGCCGCCGCCTTGTCCCCGGGCGCCACCGCGTCCTCGAGGTCCACGCAGACGATATCGGTTCCGCTTCGGAGGGCCTTGGGAAACATGTCCGGCCGCGTGCCGGGGGCGAAGATGAAGGTGCGGCGCGGGCGAATCGGACGGTCGGAGGCGGCCATTGCTCGGAGTGTAGTGGATACAGCGAGGCTCGGGGGTGATGCGGCGGCCGCGCTTCCCGCTCGGCCGGCCGGTCAAACGCTCCTCCGGCTACGCTCAGAACAGGGGGCGCAGAAAGGCCGCGCCTTGGTGGCCTGCGGAGCGTTTGTCGGCATTCCGAGTCGGCCGGCCTCAAGGGAAGCGCGGCCGCCGCATCACCCCCGAGCCTCCAGAACGCGCACTGCGAGCTCGTCGAAGGGCGGCCTTGGACGGCCCTGTTCCGTCGAAGCGGCGATATCGTGGCTCGGCGGTGACGGGTCGCCCGCCAGACCGTTGGAGGTTCGGCCGACTCAGGGCCCAGACAAACCCGCCGTCGGCCTCCACCCGGCCTGTTTGAGCTCTCGGATGCAGGCGAGTTGGCCTCACCGCTTGTGCAGGCCAGAGGCGGGTTTGACCGGCCAACCGACCGGGGCGACCCGTCGCCGCCGAGCCACGGAAGGGAAGCGCGGCCGCGTGCAGCGTCGCCGATCGCCCGGATGCATAATGCGCCTCATGTGCGACTTCGCCACCACCCCGCACGACCACCACGGCTCACCCGCCTCCGGCGGCCAGCCGCCGCGCTTCGGCTTCCTCGTGGACGTCCCCGAAATCCGCGCGCTCGTAGCCGAGACCGCGCGCCTCACCGCCGCGATGCCCGACACGGCCGCACGCGTCGAGGCGCTGAAGCCTGCCTTTGCGAAGCTGCTGGCCGCGGACGGCTGGCTGCCTGAAGAGTACGCGTCTCCGGATCTGGAGAGCGGCATGGGCGGTGGCATCGGGCAGTACGCCCTCTACCGCGCCGAGGACGGATCGCTGTGCCTCTTCTCGCTGGTCATCCCCGCCGGCGCGGAGACGCCGGTGCACGATCACCTGGCGTGGGGCCTCATCGGCGTCTATCGCGGGCGACAGGACGAGACCGTCTACCGCCGTCTCGACGATGGCACGGAGGAGAAGCACGCCCGGCTCGAGGTGGCACGCCGGCAGACGATGGAGACGGGCGAGTTCTACTCGCTGCTGCCGCCGCGCGACGACATCCACTACGTCAAGACGGTGTCGGACGTGCCGTCCATCTCCATCCACCTGCTGGCCAACGACACGGCATGTGTGTGGCGGCACCGCTTCGACCCGGCTGAGGGCACCGTGCAGGCGTTCCGTTCAGGCTACAGCAACGCCGCGTGCGCGGACGACAGCATGGGCACGCCGCGCCGTGACACGTGAACCGTGAGTGTAAGATTCCTCGGGGAACCACCCCGATACCGACGATGACACTCGGCACCGAGCTGCGGCAGGCCAGGGAACAGCAAGGTCTCACCCTTCGTGATCTCTCGGAGCGTACGCAAATCCGCCAGCCGGTCCTGCGCGCGATCGAGGGCGACGACTTCAAGCACCTGCCTGGCGGCGTCATCATGCGGGGGTTCCTGAAGCTGTACGCCCGCGAGGTCGGTCTCGATCCGGACGAGATCGCGAGGCGCTATACGGCACACCTCGAATCGACCGGGCCCGATCGTCCTGGCGATGACGGAGGGGATGCTGCCGACCGGGGTCCAACCGCCACGAGCACCGCGGCACCGGCGGCCTCGCGGTTCACGCGTGCCAGCGCAGTCGGCGCCGTCGCCGTCCTCGCCGTGCTGCTGGTGGGCTATCTCGCCTCGAGGTCGCCAACGGCCCCCGATGCCACCGACGCGGGAGACCAGCGCCAGGCCGAGATGACGCCGCCGGCCGAAGCATCGCCGGCGCCGAAACCGGCCGAATCACCAACGGGAACGGCGGTGCCACCCGCGACGGTGACGACCGCAGCTCCACCCGAGACGTTTCCCATCGCCGGGACCACGCCCGGCGACGTCTTGCGGGTCGACCTCCATGCCACGGGCCCCTGCTGGGTCTCGGCGACAGCCGATGGCGAACAGGTGGCGTCGCGGTTGATGGAACCTGGAGAGCGACTGGCGCTCCGGGTGACGAACCAGGCCGTCCTGCGAATCGGCTTTCCGGGGAACATGGCCGTGACCATCAACGACCAGCCCGTGCGGCCCTTCGCGCGGCCAGGCGCGCCGGTCACCCTCAGCATCACGCCGGCGAACTACCGGGACCTGCTCGGTCAGTAGGCGGCGAGCGCTAGCGCCTCCGCCCCGCGGCCTTCTTCGCCGTCCGCGCGGGCGCCTTCCTCGCGGAGGCCTTCCTGGCGGGCGCCTTCTTGGCCGAAGCCTTGACAGCAAGCCGCTTCTTCCCCGCCGCCTTTCGGCTCGCGGCGCGGGTCTTTCCTTTCCCGACGGTGCTCTTCCCTCTCCCGGCAGCGTTCCTGCCACTCCCGGCGCGTCTTTTCCCGTTCCCGGCAGCGCTCTTACGACTCCCGACTCCCGCCTTCGCCGAGGCTTCGGCGCGCGAGCCCGCCTCCCCACTCCCGACACTCTTCTCGTACGTCCCTTCCATCGCCGGCGCCCAGTGCTCGCCGTCCGGGGAGACCTCCATCAGGAAGGAATAGCGGCCCGGCGTGCCGATGTCGAAGACGCTGCGGCAGAACCCGCCCTGCGGCATGTCGGAGACGAGCACCAGCCGGTCGCCTTCGAAGCTGCCGCGGAAGTGTGACGCGCTGCCGCCGAGCGAGTCCCACCAGGTCATCCCGTACTCGTCGGCGGCCGGGTCGTACCAGAACACGCCGTGGCCGCTGAAGTTCCGCGTGCCGTTCCGGATCTGCGCGTACTGCTGCATCACGGCGAAGCCGTCGAGGATCCACGAGTTGACCACCTCGCCGAGGGCGTCCCCCCCTGTCGGGTCCCACGGCGCCGGGTGCACCGTCTCCGGTCCCGACCACTCGCCGACCAACGCCTCCAGGCGCTTGTGTGGGTCACCAGGCTTGGGCATGTCCATGTCGCACCTCCTCGGGAACCGTGACCGTAGCACACATCGTGCGGCTCAGGGGAGCGCCGCGAGCCTCTTCACCAGCACTTTCGAGTTGCGGCCGCTCTGGTCGTAGCGCTCACGCCGCGCGGGGGGCAAGTCGTCGCGGGTGCCTTCCACGAAGCCGCCCTTCGACTGGAAGTAGGTGAAGGCCTGCGTGGAAAGTGCCAGCAGCTCGGCGAGGCCCAGCTCTCGCGCCCGGCTCTCGACGAACTGCAGCAGCTTGCGGCCGATCCCTTCGTTCTCGTGCGACGGGCTGACGAACAGGCCGGCCAGCTCGCCCTGCTTGCGCTCCGGGTACACGTGCAGCGCCACGCACGCCACCGGATTCCGGTCGACCTCGAAGATGAAGTAGTCGGCGAGGTCCCGTTCGATCTGCGCCATCGTTCGCTTCACCAATTCGCCGGTCTCGACACCCTGCCTGGTCAACGCGTGGATGGCGCGGACGTCCTGCTTCCTCGCGGGCCGGATGTGCTCGTACTCGTTCGCGTGAATCAGGGTGCCGAGACCGTGGTTCGAGAACACCTCGCCCAGCAGCCCCTCGTCCAGCGTGCCGTTGATGACGTGCACGCGAGGGACGCCCGCCATGCAGGCCGCGACCGCGCTCACCGCCTTGGACCGCTGCGACGGCGCAAACCCGCCCGGATCGCGCTGCAGCAGCGCGGCCAGATCGTCCACCAGCATCTGCCGGATGAGCTCGCCGTGATGGACCAGTCCATCCTGGAACGTCACGAAGATCAGCTTGATCGCCTTCAGCTGTTCCGCCACGGCGACCGCCAGGCGGTCGGAGTTGACGCGATAGGTCTTGCCCTGGCCGTCGAAGCCGAGCGGCGGGATGACCGGGACGACGCCCTGCGCGAGCAGCGACTGCAGGAACTCGGCGTCGACGCGCTCGACCTTCCCGGTGAAGCCCTGATCCACGCCCTGGAGGATACCGACTGGATGGGCGGTGACCACGTTGGTGCACGCGGCGCGGAGGTCGTTGGTCGACAGGCCGTTGAGCACCTCGTGCGTCAAGCGCGTGGCGGCCGTCAGCGCCAGGTCCAGGGTCAGCGCGTCGGTCACGCCGGCGCCATTCAGGTCCGATGCGCGCACGCCGCGGTCGGTGGCGAGGGCCTGGATCTGCGCCGCCGCGCCGTGCACGAGCACCACGCGGATGTTCAGCGACCGCAGCAGCGCCACGTCGAGCAGCAGCGTGCCGAAGCTCTCGTCGGTGACGATGCCGCCGTCGATGGCGAGAATGAAGGTCTTCTCGCGGAACTGGGGCACGTACTGGAGGATGCCCCGCAAGTCCGTCAGCTTCATGAATGGGTCACAGGTGGGTTGTGGATTCCGAGTATTCCCGGGCGCCGGGTCATCGTCAAGCGCCGCCGCCCAACCCTCATTGTCGCCCCACATTGTCAACCCCCACATTGTCACCCTTGTCTTCGCACGCAGACGATGGCATCGTCGTCGAACGAGTCGCCCTGGAGAGGTCACAGGCCGATCGAGGGGGGTGGCATGCGGAGGCGAGTCATGAGCGAACCGCTGGCGTGGAACGAGGCGCTGCCAGAACCGGGCACGGTGATGTCCACCGCGGAGTACTTGCGGACACCGACCACCAACCAGGTGCACGAGTTGTGGCACGGGACGCTGCAAGTGGCCGAGTCGCCCACGTCCTGGCATCAGGATCTCGCGTTCGAGATCGCAGTGGCCATTCGCATGCACGTGCGCAGCCGACATCTGGGCAAGGTCTGGGTGGCGCCGCTCGACGTGATCCTGGATCACGACCGCGCCGTCGTCCTGCAGCCCGACGTTGTCTACGTCTCCCGCGAGCGCCTGAGCATCGTAACGGACAGAGTGCGAGGCGCACCGGACCTGGTGGTGGAAGTGCTGTCTCCGCTGCCCCGCATCGGCTCGCTGGCCGAGCGCGTGCAGTGCTTCGCCGCGCACGGGATCCGCGAATGCTGGCTGGTGCACCAGCTGTCGCGCACGGTCGAGGTCCTCACCTTCGACGACGGCCACCTCGCGCACCGGGCGGCGGCGGCCGCCGCGGACGCGATCCCCTCGCGCGTCCTGCCCGACTTGTCGCTGCGGCTCGACGACATCAACGGCTAACCCCGACAGGAGGCCCTGATCGCACAAACCCACCAGCGGACCCTTGCTCCATGAGCGGTGAGGACCCGCGTTACGGCATTGAGGAGCTGGCCGAACTCGGCGGTGTCTCCAGGCGAACGGTTCGCTACTACACGCAGGAGCGCCTGCTTCCCCCACCCCTGGGTGTCGGCCGCGGCCGGCACTACGGCCGCGAGCATCTCGACGCGCTGCTCAAGGTGAAGGCGATGCAGGAGGCGGGATTGAGCCTCGTGGCGATCCAGGGGGCCCTCTCGGGCGCGCGCCCTGCCCCGCCACCGTCGCTCGAGGGGCTCGGACGCTCGGTCTGGCGCCGGCTCTCGCTGGCGCCTGGCGTCGAGGTGCACGTCCGGGGCGATGTCCAGTTGCCACCCGCCTCGGCACTGCAGGGCCTGATGGAGTGGTGTCGCGTTCACATCGGAGCAACGGGAGATCGTAGCCATGCCGACGACTGAGTTCACGACCGCCGAGCCGCGCGTGCCGGCCGGCCTGCTGGCTGCGGGCGTCCCGGTTCCCCTCGAAGGCGTTTCGGTGGAGGCCCGCGGCACGCAGGGCGCGGTGTCGCACTCGGTCTCCATCGATCCCGTGACCGCTATGTCGGGCACGACGCTGGCGACCCTGGCGGCGCGCACGCTCATTCGGGAACTCGAAGAGGGCTCGGGCTGGATCGAGAGCCAGGGGTCGCGGTGGAGCGGCGCGAGGTGCCGGTGGAGGGCGAGATGGCCCTGCGACGGATTCCCGTCGCGCTCACCAGTGGATGGGGCGGGCTCGAGGACGCTGCGTTGCCCATGCCCTTGACCAGCATGCCGCGCTCGTCGGGCCTCAGCGCACGCGCGATCAATGTCCTGGACGCGTTCGCCGCAACGGACATGGACGCGATGGAGACAGGTGGCGCGCCAGCAATGCCTCTCCGTCCTGCCAGCGCCCGGCGTGTGGGACGACGGATGCTCGACGCGCTGAGCGGGACGTCCCGCAGGTCTGGGGCCGATGCCCAACGGCCGCTCGATCGGGTCGTGGCGCTGCAGCGCGCGGACGGGTCGTGGGACCTCACGTCGGAGTTTGCGGCGGCCGTGGGCGTGAACCTGAAGCACCTGGCGGCAGGCGTCTCCCATGTGGCCGGCGCCGACGATGCCAGGCGGCTGTGGGCCACACTCGTGGCGCTGGCCTGGCTGGCGCGCCACGCCGACGATGCGCGAGACGAGTGGAGGCTGCTCGCGCGCAAGGCCGAGCGTTGGGTGTCGGCCGCGGCCGGCGGCGCGGAGACGCTGCGCACGTGGCAGCGCGCCGCGGTAACACTCATCGCGGGGTAGAATCGAGGGCGCTGGCCGAGAGCCGGCGCCCCCTCATGACCCACAAGATCTGCGACACCATCCTCGATACCATCGGCCACACGCCGCTCGTCCGCATCAACCGCCTCACCAAAGGGGTCGTCGCGGCGGACGTGCTGGCCAAGGTCGAAACCTTCAATCCCGGCAACTCGATCAAGGACCGCATGGCCCTGAAGATGATCGAGGACGCCGAGCGCGACGGCCGGCTGAAGCCCGGCGGCACCATCATCGAGGGCACCTCGGGCAACACGGGCATGGGCCTGGCCATTGCCGCGGTGGTGAAGGGTTACACGTGCATCTTCACCACCACCGACAAGCAGTCGAAGGAGAAGGTGGACGCGCTCCGCGCCTTCGGCGCCGACGTCATCGTCTGCCCCACCGACGTGGATCCGGAAGACCCGCGATCGTACTACTCCGTGTCCTCCCGCCTCGAGCGCGAGACACCCAACAGCTGGAAGGCCAACCAGTACGACAACCCGTCCAATGCGCAGGCGCACTACGAGCAGACGGGACCGGAGATCTGGGAGCAGACCGCGGGCCAGGTGGATCACCTGGTCGTCGGCGTCGGCACGGGCGGCACCATCTGCGGCGTCGGGAAGTTCCTGAAGGAGAAGAAGCCGTCCGTGAAGGTGTGGGGCATCGATACCTACGGGTCGGTGTTCAAGAAGTACAAGGAAACGGGGATCTTCGACAAGAACGAGATCTACCCGTACATCACGGAAGGCATCGGCGAGGACTTCCTGCCGCAGAACGTGGACTTCTCGGTGATCGACCACTTCGAGAAGGTCACGGACCGGGACGCGGCCATCATGACCAGCCGGATCGCGCGCGAGGAGGGTATCTTCGCAGGCAACTCCGCGGGCTCGGCCATGGCGGGGCTGCTGCAGCTGGCGGATCGCTTCAAGGCCGGCGAGACCGTCGTCGTCATCTTCCACGACCACGGCACGCGCTATCTCGGCAAGATGTACAACCCGGAGTGGATGCGCGAGAAGGGCTTTCTCGACAAGAAGGGGCTCACCGCGAAGGATCTCGTGGCGGATCGGCAGAAGGCGCGCCTCACGACCATCGATCGGAACGAGCCGGTCTCGCTGGCGGCCAACCTGATGACCGAGCACGCCTACTCGCAGCTGCCGGTCACCGCCGACGGCCGCCTGGTGGGCTCGGTGAGGGAGAGCCACCTGTTCGAGCAGATCGTCAAGAACCCCGAACTGCTGAAGGGCCCGGTGGAGGCGATCATGGAGCACGCCATCCCCTACGCCGACATCTCCACTGGCGTGGACGCGCTGGCGGGCATGCTCACCGACGCCAGCCCCGCGGTGCTGGTGCGCGACTTCAAGAGCGACGAGACCTACATCATCACGCGGTGGGACGTGATTCGCGCGCTCAGCTGACACGCGCGGCCTTCGTGGGGCCTTCGTGGGCAGTCCCGTGGTCACGTTACTTCGTCGGCACCGGCTTCTTCAGTTCCTCGAACCAGTTGATGACCTACCGAACAGGTGTGGCGGCCTCCGCCTCGGCTGCGGGCGTGGCTCCGCTGTCGGTCGACTCCCAGGAGACCGCCTGCCGCAACGCATGCTTGCCGTCCGGTGACCAGGACTCCGGCACGTGACGTTCGCCGGCCTTCGGCGTCGTGAGGCGCACCACCTCTCCCGTGCCATCCGCACGCTTTTCGAAGATTCCCAGGTCCTTCTGCTGGTCCGACTGGAAGGCAATCCGCTGGCCGTCGGGGGACCAGATTGGAAACCTGCTCGGCGAGCCAGACTAAGTGTCGCTCGGCTTGCACGGCAGACAGATGCAACCCTTACAGCGACGGTTCCTGCCGGAGGACGAAGCCGCTATAAACGGGTCCCCGGAGTCTACGGACCGGCCCTTATCAGACCCTCACGCCGGGATTCGTCCGGGATTCGCCCCCGCCACAGGGCGGATGGCCCCCGCACCGCCGGAGGACCGGCACCAATGGCCGGTGACGGCGCTCGCCACAGGTGACGACAGACCTCCGGCCGAGCCCACACACGAGCGTTGCGCGTTCCGCGCAGGGAGGGCCGGTTCACGCGGTGGGAACGACCACGGTTGTGGTCAGGAGCAACGGCGACCGCTCACCAGGACTCGTCGCCGTTCGGGAGCGGGGGCGCCCGCGCCGGGCGCGCCGCCGGAACCTCCGACGGCAGCCCCAGGTGCCGCAGGATCCGCGCCGTCACCGCGCCGGCCTCCAGGAGCGCGACCAGCCGCAGCCGCCCCCCACAGCTCGGACAGGCGAGCACGTCGACCTCGAACGCCCGCCGCATGCAACGATCGCGATCATCGTCGCGCGGATCGTACATGTCCCACATGCTTCCCTCTTCACCCAGGGTCAGATAATTCGAATCGCCTCGAGTATGAGCAGAGGCGGAGGACGGCGCAATTCTCGCTTGTGCCTTGTCGGGCCTGATCGCTGCCGGTGGGGCGGCGCTCACGCCGACGTGATCAGGCGTCGGCGTCGGCGGCGGGCATGCCCATGACGTCGCGCGGTGAGTGCCCGCACGGCGAGGGCATTGTGCGGTCGACTCGGAGGCCCGGTCGCCGCGGGGTACAATCTGCGGTGAACGGCACTTGCCCCACACGTCCATGACCAGACGGCTCTGCGACACCATCTTCGGACCCGTGAACCGACTCATCATGGCGGCCGCGCTGGGCGGATGGCTGGCCTCGCCAGTGCCGGCGCTGGCGCAGGAAACGCCCACCGAGCGCGAGGCGGCGAAGGACGTTCTCCAGAAGATGGATGCGCTCGAGCAGTCGCTCGACGTGCCGTCCATGGTCGCCAGGCTCTCGGCGACAAGCCCGAGACGCGACGCCGTGGCCGCGCGCGCGAAGCAGCTCCTGGAAACCGAGCTCCTCGCCCTGTCCGACGACATCTGCACGCACCCGGAGGTCGGCTACAAGGAGACGCGCTCGGTGCAGAAGCTCGCCGAGGTGCTCAAGAAGTACAACTTCGGCGTGGAAGTGGGCGTGGGTGGATTCGACACCGCCTTCCTGGCGCGCCGCAAGGGTGGCCGCGGTGGACGGCCGCACATGGGCGTCATCGTGGAGTACGACGCCCTCCGCGGCACGAACGGCGCTTTCCATGGCGATCAGCACTGCTCCCAGGGCCCTATCGGCATCGCGGCGGCCGTGGCCATCGCGGAGTTCCTCGAGAAGGAAGGCCTGCCCGGCACCGTCACCGTCTTCGGGACTCCCGCTGAGGAGCTGCTGGAGCCCTCCGCGAAGACGACGATGCACCGCAATCATGTGTTCGACGGCATGGACGTCATCGTCCGGAGCCACGCCAGCACGAACACGTCGCGGCCGGCGCCGGGCTTCGGCACCTGCTGCCTGAACATCGACGGCGTGAAGTACACCTTCAGCGGGGCGCCCGCACACCAGATGACAGCGTGGAACGGCCGCAACGCGCTCACCGCCGTCATGACGCTCTTCGACAACATCGACAGCGTGCGCGCCAACATGCGGCCCGAGGCGCGCATCCAGGGCATCATCACCGAAGGCGGGGCCGCCCCAAACGTGGTGCCCGATCGCACGCAGGCCGACTTCTACATCCGATACCCCGACGAGGTGTACCTGAAGCAGGTGCGCGAGTTCGTGGACAACGCCGCGAAGGCCGCCGCGCTGGCCACCGGGACCAAGGTGAAGATCGACAACTACGGCAGCAACCGCGACGGCATCTCGGTGGCCACGCTGGCCGAGCTGGCGTTCACCTACATGAAGCACTACGGCGCCGGGAAGGTCCAGGACACGCCGGGCAAGCCGCAGGGCTTCGAGGAGAGCGGCAGCGTGTCGCGCGACATCCCCGGCATCGGCTTCGCGGCTTACACGTCCGACTGGCCGAACCACACGTACGAGATGGACCAGGACAACCTGAAGCCGGTGGGGCACAACGGCTTCAAGGTCCAGGCGCGGGCCATGGCGGCCCTGCTCCACGACTTCGCCACCGATGCCGCCTATCGCGCGGCGGTGGAGAAGGAGTTCGGCGGGATCAAGGCATTGTTTGGTGAGTACCTGCAGGCGCTCGAAAAGGTCTATCAGGTGCCGAACGTGCCGGACCCGAAGTGAGCAGACCGGTTCACTGCCGACGCGAACGACGCCTGCCGTGACACCCGGGCGGGACTCAGGAGCCTAAGTGTCCTGATTTCAGTCGGTTACCGTGCCACTTACAAGTGACGCGCGTTCCATTTGACAGGTCCGATGATCACGCCGATCCTCGGCGCATGCTGAGACCACACCTCTCGATGCGCCTGCTGGTGTCCGTGATCCTGGCGGGCGTCGCGGCCGGGACGCTGAGCGCCGACTACCGCCCGACGTCGCGCCTGGCCTGGGCGTTCGACGGCACCATCGACGAAAGCGAGCGCGCAGGCAACATCCTCTACCTGGCCGGCGACTTCACCGGGGCGGCGCCCATCGGCAACCTGGCACCGCGCCTGGTTGAGTTGCAGACCAGTGGCAGCGCCACTCCCGCCCGCACGCTCCCGTCGCCCTCCGGTCCCGTCAACGTCATCATCCCCGACGGCGCAGGCGGGTACTTCGTCGGTGGGGGGTTCACGAGCATTGGCGGCAGCGCGCAGGCGGCCCTGGCGCATGTTCGGCCCGACGGCACGGTCGATCCGGCCTTCGCGCCGGTGATCACGCCGGTTGGCACCAGCCAGGCCACGGTCCGGGCCCTCGCCCTGTCCGGAACCACCCTGTACGTCGGCGGGCATTTCAGCCAGGTCAACGCCGCGGACCGGTGGGGTGGCGCGGCGATCGACGTCACCACGGGTGCGGTGCTGGCATGGGATCTTGGCCTTCCGCCGGGCTCCGAGGTATCTGCACTGGCCGTCTCGGGTACCACGGTGTATCTCGGAGCGAGCGATCTGCTCGCCGTGGATGCCACCTCCGGGACTCCGCTGCCGGGCTTCACCGCTACGGTCAATGGCGGCATCTCCGCCCTCGTGGCAAGCGGGTCGAGCGTGTACCTGGGTGGGACGTTCACCACCGTCAACGGGGCTTCTCGCCTGGGCCTTGCGGCCGTCGATGCGACGACCGGGACCGTGCTTCCGCTGACGGCCGACGTCAACGCCGGAGGATGGGTGGCCGCATTGGCACTCGATGGCACGGCGCTGTACGTGGGCGGTCAGTTCAACTCGCTCGGTGGGCAGGCGCGCGGCCGGCTGGGGGCGGTGGACGTGTCCACCGGCGCCGTAACCGCATTCAATCCCGGCGCGAACGGCACGGCGTTCGCGCTGCTCGCGCAAGGAGGCACGGTGTATGTCGGCGGGCTCTTCTCGCGCGTGGGCGGCGAGGCTCGCGCCAACATCGCGCGGCTCTCCAGCTCGGGCGGCGTGCTCCCCTGGAATCCCGGCTTGAGCTCGCGAGTCGTGACCCTGGCGTCGAGCGGCGGCGTGGTGGCCGCGGGCGGGTCCTTCACGCACTTCGGCGCCGTGGCGCGGGACGGCCTTGCCGCCGTGGACCTGTTGTCTGGTGAACTCACGTCGCTCGCGCCGGCCATCGTGTCCGGCACGTTCGGCTCACCACTGATCGGCGGGTTGGACGTGGCCGGCAACACGCTCTACCTGGGTGGCCGGTTCACCAGCGTC
Source organism: Vicinamibacterales bacterium (assembly GCA_036795065.1). GTDB lineage: Bacteria > Acidobacteriota > Vicinamibacteria > Vicinamibacterales > UBA2999 > VFZN01. Next base: position 4,843 of record DAIRFN010000051.1, on the reverse strand, counting down.
GATGGGGTGGCGCGCACCAACCTGGCCGCCCTGGATGTCCGGACGGGGACGGTCCTGCCCTGGGACCCCGAGGCGGACGGCTACGTTGACAGCATCGAGGCCGTCGGCGGGACGACGTACGTGGCCGGGCAATTCGCCAACGTCGCAGGTGTCGCGCGGAACAGTCTGGCCGCGCTCGATGCCACGACGGGGGCCGACCTCGGATGGGACGCGGGGGTCACGGGCCAGGTCTACGAGCTCGAGGTGGCCGACACGACGCTCTACGCCGCGGGAGGGTTCTCGCAACTGGGCGGACAGGCACGGTCGAATGTCGGCGCGTTCGACCTCGCGACGCGGGCGCTCACGTCCTTCGACCCGTCCGTGGCCGGAACGTCTGCCTACGTCACGGGGCTCAGGGCCACGGCGACGCACCTCTTCGTGTCGGGCAACTTCACGAGCGTCGGCGGGCAAGCCCGCACGTCGGCGGCCGCCGTCGATCGCGCCACCGGCGCGCCGGCGCCGTTCGCGCCGGTCGTGGCGGACCCGGCCTTCGACATCGACGTCATCGACGGCGTCGTGTACCTGGTCGGCGACCTCGGGACGGTCAACGGCGCGGCGCGCGCCGGCATTGCTGCCGTCGACGCGGCCACGGGCCTGGTGAACCTCCCCTTCGACCCGGGCTTTGGCACCACGGCCGTGCAGAGCTATCACGTTCGCGCGGAGCCAGACCTGCTCATTGTCGGCGCCTGGGGAACCGACTCGGCGAAGCCCTCAGTGTTCCCCACCGCTCCGATGGGCGGCGCACCCGGACGCCCGAGCGTTCCGGTGCCCGCCGTCACCGGGGGCTCGGCGATCGCAATGCACTGGCGGCCCAGCCTCATCGGCGGCGAGCCCACGAGCTACGTTGTGGAAGCGGGCACCACCCCGGGGGCGGCGAATGTTGGCACGCTTCCCACCAGTGGCCCGTCGTTCTCCTTCGCCGGCGTGCCGCCGGGCCGGTACTTCCTGCGCGTGCGCGCGCTGAACGCGTTCGGCAGCAGCCCGGCCTCGCCCGAGATCGCCGTGGTGTTCGGCAACGTCAGCTGCGGGGCGGTCCCGTTGCCGGTGACGGCGGGTGCGACCGTGTCCGGCAGCACGGTGACCGTCACCTGGCCGGACGCAGTCGGCGCCCACGGCACGTACACGCTCGTCGCGGGCACGGGGCCAGGCCTCTCGAACATCGCGACGCTTGGCACCGGTGCGACGCGCCAACTCGTGACCAACGCGCCGGCCGGCGTGTACTACGCGCGGGTGATGGCCGACAGCGCTTGCGGACAAGGCGCTCCCGGGCCCGATACGGTCGTCGCCGTCGGTGGAGCGCTGCCACTGCCATCGCCGTCGATCGGCGCTCAACTCACGGGCAGCACGGTGACCGTCACGTGGGCACCAGTGCCGGGCGCCGCCGGCTATCAACTCGAGGCGGGAACGGGCCCGCTCCTCGCCAACATCGTCACCACCACCACGGCCGCGACGTCTCTCGTGGCCAACGGCGTTCCGTCCGGCACGTACTACGTGAGGGTCCGGGCGTTGGCGAGCGGCGGCACGTCGGTGTCGAACGAGTTGGTGGTGATGGTGCCGTAAGCAGCTGTGCGGCGGCGATAGAATGAGCCATGCTCGCCTATCACCGCCGCATGCTCGCCTTCGATCACTGGGCCAACATCGTGTCGCTCGACGCGGTGGAGCCGGTGGCCGATCGCGTGCCGAAGTCGCTGGCCTGGCTGAATCACATCCTGGGCGCGAAGCGTGTCTGGCTGGCGCGTGTCACGGGTTCCGAGATGCCCTTCGGCGTGAACCCCACGTTTGGCCCGGCCGAACTCCGCGTCGAGTTCGATCTCGCCCATGAGGGTTGGTCGCGCTTCCTCGACACGCAGTCCGACGCCGATGTCGCGCGCGAGATCCGCTACAGGAACCTGAAGGGCGATCCCTTCCAGAGCTCCCTCGGCGACATCCTCGCGCACCTGCCGGTGCACGGTCAGCACCATCGCGGGCAGGTGAACGCCGACCTGCGCGCGGCCGGCGTCCGGCCATCGGCTATCGACTACATTCACGCCGCGCGAACGGGAGTGCTGCCGTAACCGCAAGAGACCACGAAGGCACGAAGGGATCGAAGACAACCACGAAGACTTCCTCCCGAGCCTGCATTGTCGGACGCCGGCTCTCGATCAGGCCGTTCTTCGTGCCGTCCTTCGTGTCCTTCGTGTCTTCGTGATTTCTTTACCGCCCGAGGGCCGTGACGGGGGAGATGCGCGCCGCCTTTCGTGCGGGGATGTAGCTGGCCAGCACCGCGGCAGCCGACAGCACGGCGGGCGCCACCACGAAGGTGATCGGGTCCATCCCGCTCACGTTGAACAGCAGACCCTCGATGGCCCGCGCGGCCGCGAACGCCGCCACGAGCCCCAGTGCCACGCCGGCCAGCGCGAGCCGCAGGCCCTGCCCCACCACCAGCCTCGCCACGGTCCCGGGTGACGCGCCCATGGCCACGCGCACGCCAATTTCCTGCGTGCGCTGCGACACGGTGTAGGCCATCACCCCGTAGACGCCCACCACCGCCAGCGCCGCGGCCACGAGCGCGAAGAGCGTGAGCAGCACCATCTGCAGCCGCGGCTGCGCCACGGTATTCGACAGCGCCCCCTCCATCGTCCGGACGTTGACGAGCGGCTGGTTGGGATCCACCTCGCGGATGGCCGCGCGCACCGTGCCGGTCACCAGCATCGGATCGCCCGCGGTGCGCACCACCAGCGCGATGCTGCGATACATCCCCGCCAGGATCGGATCCGGATGCTGCAGGTAGGGCACGAACATCTCAGCCTTGGCGCCGGCCTCGAACCCCTGTTTCACGTCGCCGACCATGCCGACCACTTCCATGGCCGGGAAGTCGGGCGAGGGCTCGGTGCCGAGCTGGATGCGCTGCCCCACCGGGTCGAGATCCGGAAAATACTGCCGCGCCATGCTCTCGTTGATCACCACCACGGGCGGCTCGCCCTGGCGGTCGCGTTCATCGATGAGGCGCCCGCGCCGGAGCGGCACGCCCAGCGTGGAGAGATACGTCGGCGTGACCGCACGGTAGCCCGCCATGATGTAGTCGTCTGGCCCGCGCGGGGGCATGGCCGCGCGGTTGAAGTGGATAGTCGCCCCTCCCCCCTGCATCGGCAGCATCGTGGTGATGGCCGCGTCGCGCACGCCGGGGATCTGCCGGATGCGCGCCGTCACCTGCTCCACCATCATCGTCCGTACGACATCGTCCGCGTACGTGATGGGAGAGAGTGGCAGGTCCACGACGAACAGGTTGGCCGCGTCGAATCCCGGCGACACCGTGGTGAGCGCGGCGAAGCTGCGCAGCAGCAGGCCCGCGCCCACCAGCAGGACCAGCGCCAGCGCCACTTCGGTCACCACGAGCGCGCTCCGTAACCGGCGGTGCTGCACGTTGCCCGAGCCACCGCCGCGGCCGTCCTCGTTGAGCGACTCGCGCAGGTCCACGCGCGTGGCCTGCAGGGCCGGGACGAGGCCGAAGATCAGGCCCGTCCCCACGGCCAGCATCAGCGCGAACGCCGCCACCGGCCACTCCACGTCGATGGCCTGCGCGCGTGGCAACCCGGCCACCGCCGGGCCACTCAGGAAGCTGACGCCCCACATCGCCACGAGCAGCCCCGCTGCCGCTCCCACGGTGGACAGCACCACGCTTTCAACCACCAGCTGGCGCACGAGGCGCCCCCGTCCCGCGCCAACGGCCGCACGAACGGCCATCTCCTTCTGCCGGCCCACGGCTCGCGCCAGCAGCAGGTTGGCAACATTGGCGCAGGCGATGAGCAGCACCAGCGCGACCGCGCCCAGCAGCATCAGCAGCGCGGGGCGCACGTTCTGTACCATCTGATCCTGCACGTGCGTCACCTGCGCGCGAACGTTCTTGTTCGACTCCGGGAACTCCTGCTCGAGCGCCAGGGAGATGCCCGTGAGCTCGGCACGCGCCGCTTCGAGCGACACGCCCGGCTTCAGCCGCGCGACTGGAAAGATGCCGGGGTGCCATCCGCGATCCTCCGGCAGCATGGCCGCCCAGGGACCGAAGGGCACGTAGAGGTCGGCCGGCTGGAAGAGCTCGAAGCGCGCGGGCAGGACGCCCACCACCGTGTGGGGCTGGTTGTCGAGCAGCAGCCGCTGGCCAATCGCATCGCCCGCGGGAAAGCGCCGGCGCGCGAAGCCGTCGGCCAGCAGCACGACGCCCTCGGCGCCGGGCTGGTCGTCCGCCTCGTCGAAACCGCGACCGGTGGCGAGCGCCACGCCGAGCATCGGGAGCATGGTGGCCGTGATCATCTTCGCCGGCACGCGCTCGGGCTCGCTTCCGCCCGTGATGGTCATGTTGGTGGCCCGAACGGCGCCCATCCCTGTGAACGACTGCGCCCGCACGCGCCAGTCGTCGTAGTTGTAGCGCGTCGCCGAGACGGTCGGGAACTGCGGGGTCTGCTCCGTGAGCACCACCACGCGCGACGGGTCCGCGTAGGGCAGCGGTTGCAGCAGCACCGCGTTCACCACCGTGAAAACGGCGGTGTTCGCGCCGATGCCCAGCGCCAGCGTGAGCACGGCCACCCACGTGAACCCGGGCCGGTTGCGGAGGTGGCGGATGGCGAGGCGCACGTCCTGCATGTGGCGATCCTAGCCGAAGGCCGGGCCCTCGTTTCTCCGAGCTGCGTCGCGGCAATGGTCCGGCACCATTGCCGCGCCACTGCGTGAGACGTTTCGAGGCCCTGGACCCTGTAGACCTGTTCCTGCCTGCTTCGTGCTCTTCGTGTTCTTCCGCCTTCGCCGAAGGCTTCGGCGGACCGCCGTAGCT
>DAIRFN010000300.1:0-6589 GCA_036795065.1 Vicinamibacterales bacterium | reverse complement strand
GGCGATGCTCGGCCTGGGCGACTGGGTCGAGATCCCGCGAGGCGCCATGCACAGCGCCACGGTGATGGGCGACGAGCCGGTCATCTCGCTCGATGCCATCAGGATCCAGTCGACTCCGATTCCCGATTCCCGATTCCCGATTCCTGACTCCTGACTCCTGACTCCTGACTCCTATGCGGATCGCAGTCTTCGGAACCGGCGCCGTCGGAGGGTACTTCGGCGGGCGACTGGCAGCCTCCGGCGAGGATGTCAGCTTCATCGCGCGTGGCGCGCACCTGGCCGCCCTCTCGGCACACGGGCTCCGCATCACCAGCCCGAAGGGCGACCTGCACGTCCCGGTGCAGGTCAGCGATTCGCCTGCCAGCATCGGGCCCGTGGACGTCGTGCTGCTCACCGTGAAGTTGTACGACCTCGATGCGGCGGCCGCGACCCTCGCACCGCTCGTCGGTCCCGACACGGTCGTCATCACGCTGCAGAACGGGGTGGAGGCGGTCGGGATGGTGGCGCGTCACGCGGGCGCGGACCACGTGGCGGGCGGTGTGGCCTACGTCGTGGCGGTGGTGGACGAGCCCGGACACATCCACCACACGGTGGCGGATCGCCTCGTGTTCGGCGAGTCGGACGGCCGCGCCTCGTCGCGCCTGCGCCAGTTCCAGGCCGCCGGACAGCGTGCCGGGTTCGTCGCGGATCTCAGCACGAACATCGACGTGGAGCTGTGGGTGAAGTTCGTGCGGCTGGGCACGTGGAGCGGCATGACCGCGGTGACGCGGTCCCCGATGGGCGCGATTCGCGAGTACCCCGAGCTGCTGGAGATGATGGACCGCGCGTTTGCCGAGGCGATGGCCGTGGGTGCCGCGCGCGGCATCGTGTTCCCGGACGGGCTGGTGGAAGGCACGCAACAGATGGTGCGGAACTTCCCGTACGAGTCGAAGTCGTCCATGCTCGAAGACCTCGAGCGCGGCCGCCGGCTCGAACTGCCCTGGCTGAGCGGCGCCATCGCCCGCATGGGCCGCGAGAGCGGCGTGCCCACCCCGACGCACGCGTTCATCAACGCGGTGCTGCTGCCTTTCGTGAACGGACGGTAGGACCGCGCCCCGCGCAGGAGGCCAACCTCCGTGCTGTGACCCCCCGTGACGCCTACGCCGGCGTCAGGTCCGCCACGAGCTGCCAGCGCCCGTCCTTGCCGAGCGTCCACAGGCGAACGTAGTAGCCCGTGGTGGCCTTGCCGTCCGCGCCCGTAACCACGGCCTTCCCCCACGTATAGCCCAGGTCGCCAGACGCGCCGGTCTCGCTCTTCATCGGCTCGCTCGTCATCGTCTTCACGTTCGAGTCGAGCCAGGCCGCGGCGGCGTCTCGCGTGGTGAGCGGGAGGGCGTCGTTGCGGTGCAAGCGGGCGCCGGCGTGCATCACGGCGCGGTACGCCGTGGCCGTGCCCTTCTCGGCAATGGCGGCGCTGAACGCCCTGTCCGCATCCAGTAGCCCGCGCTCGGCGTCGGCGTGCGAGCCGCGGGGGGCGCCGGTGGCCTGCCCGGGCGCGCGGACGAAACCCGGCGCGAACGGGACCTCGGAAGGCGGCTGGATGCCGACGTCGAGGATGACCTTGAAGGTGCCGTCGGCCTGCTTCTTCCAGACGGAGAAATAGCACCCGTGTCGGATGCTCCCGTCGGACTGCGGGTAGCGGACCGGACCGGTCAGGTAGCCGAGGTCGCCGCTGGCGGCCACGTCGCCGGTCCGCGGCTCCCACTGGAACGCCGGCGCGCCCGGCTTGGGTGGTGGCAGCTTGCGCAGCCGCTCACGTGCAGGCCCGGGGTCGGGCTGGAAGTTCACCGATTCGTCTGCGAAGAATTCGATGAACGCCTGACGCGGCGTGGTCTCGGATGCCCGCCGCGAGAAGGCGCGCTCGGCTTCAGCCATCGCCATGAGCGCCGGCGGCCCCGCCGAGGCCGGCGCTGAAGAAATCTCCCTCTGTACCGACCAGGACGGGACGATCGCCGCGAGGACGCCGATCGCGAACACGGATGGGTGAAACACAGACATGCAGGCTCCTCAGATACCTTGGCCACAGATGAAATTCAGATACCTTGGCCATACAGTGGCCACAGATGAAATTCAGATACTTTGGCCACAGAGACGCAGATAGTGCAGAACGCACGGGCCGCAGATGGACCCGGGTGCTACTTGATCCGCCGTCCGTCGCCCGCTGCCCTCGAACGCTGTGCGACCGTTCTCCGTAACCTTCTTTGCCGGGCCCGGCACGCAGGTATCGCCGTGGCCCTGATACCATCGATGGCTCCGCGGCAAATCCATGTCCGATGAGATGAGCGCCCCTGGCACCGACGACCAGCGGCTCCGCGCGCTGATGGCGAGCTACCAGGCGGGGTGTTTCGAGGCGTTCGACGAGCTCTATGGGCTCGTGGCGCCCCGGGTGCGGCGCTACTTGTCGAGCCAGATCCGCGACGCGTCACGTGCCGAGGACGTCCTGCAGGAGACGTTCCTCCAGCTCCATCGCGCGCGTCGGAGCTACGACCCGGCCTATCCGCTGATGCCGTGGGTGATGGCCATTGCGCGGCACTGCTGGCTGATGGAGCTGCGGCGCGCACGCCGGCGGCCCGTCGCCGACGAGGACGTCGCCGCCCACGAGCCGCCGGTACGCGGCGAGGCCGAAGGCTTTGCGGACGCCGCCGACCTCGATCACGCGCTCGGCATCCTTCCGGCGGCGCAGCGGCAGGCCCTGCTGGCGCATCATCAGTGGGGGCTGAGCTTCGAGGAGATCGGTGAGCGCCTCGGGATCGCGGAGGCGGCCGCCAAACTCCGATCGAGCCGCGGCGTGCGGCGACTCAGAGAAATCCTGAGCCGCAGATGAGACACCGATGAACCTCCGTGCTTCAAACGATGAGTGAACTTCCCGTGCTCCCCCCCGTGCTCCGCGCCCGGCTGGCGTCCGACTTCCACGTGGTGCGCCCGCTGCGATCCCCTGTGGCCCGCGCGATGGCGGTGGCACCGTTCGCGGCGCTCGCGCTCGTGGCTGCGCCGCTGTGGTTCGAGCTGCGCGTCGATGCCCCCCGGCTCGGATGGCTGCAGTCGTGGGGCTGGTCGCTGGTCCAGGCCGTGGCCGGGGTAGCCATGGTGGCGGCTGCGCTCCGCGAGGCCGTGCCGGGAAGGGAATGGGGGCGCGGCGCGCTCGTGCCGTGGCTGGCGCTGCCCCTCCTGCTCGTCATCGTGGTCACCTCGACAACGTTCGAGGCGAGCCCCATCTTCGTCGGGCGGGCATGGATGTGGATTGGGGTGATGTGCTTCGCGGGATCGTTGGCAACCGCGCTCCCGGGCGCCGCCCTGGCTGCCGTGCTCGCCGCGCGCGCCTGGCCCACGCGGCCGGGTCTCTCCGGTCTCATCGGCGGCCTTGGCGCGGGTCTCATGGCCGACGCGGGCTGGAGGCTCTTCTGCCACTTCTCCGAGCCTGCGCACGTGCTCGGCACGCACCTCGTGGCCGTCGTCGTGGCGGGCCTCTGCGGCGCCGTTCTCTCGCACGGACTGTGCCGCGGGTTCCACGCATCGTAGTCTCCCGCCTCCGGTAGCCGCACGCCGCACTCGCACTCTGCACCCGGCACCCCGCACCCCGTCCGCACCCTGCACCCCGTCCGCACCCTGCACCCTGATCTAGACTGTCTTCCTTGTCCCGCGAGCAGACCATCCTCGACCGGCACTTCGCCGCGTGGCGAGCCGCCGGACGAATGACGCCCGAGCTCGAAGCCAGCCTGCGGCAGACCAGCGCCGGGCTGCAGCAGCAGAAGGCCGGCGGCCTGGTGATGAAGGCACTGGGCGCGCTGGGCGGCGCCTTGCTGCTGGCGGGCCTCATCCTCATCATCGCGGAGAACTGGGATGCCCTGCCGAGGGCCGTGAAGCTCGGTGCGTGGGCCGCGTTGCAGGTAGCGTTCCTCGCGGGCGCCTATCGCCTCGGGCAGTCGGGGCAGATGGCCGTTGCCGAGGGGCTGGCGCTTGCCGGCAGCGGATGGGTGCTCGCGGGCATCGCGCTCGTCAGCCAGATTTACCAGCTCTCGTCGCGCGCCCCGAACGGAGTCTGGCTGTGGCTCGCCCTCCTGCTGCCCACGGCCTGGGTGCTGCCGCGCCGCGCAGTGTCCGTCTCCATCTTCGCCGCGCTGGTGGCGGGCCTCCTGCTCGAGGCGCATGAGGTCGATTCCTGGATCAAGGCCGCCGACACCGAGGGGCCCTGGCTGTGGATGGCCGTACCCCTGCTGGGGGCCGTGCTCGTCTCGTGGCTGCCGACGCGCGTGTTCGCGCTGCAGGCGTGGACGGGATTCTGGGTGTTTGGCGTCATCACCATCGCGATGCTGGCGCTGGGCGCCGCGCAGGAGGCCGACTCGTCCGACCTCGGGGCGGCGTGGTGGCTGGTCGTGCCCGGGCTGTTGGCCGCGCTTGCGCTCCCTGATCGATGCCTGCCGCGATCGTGGGACGCGACCGCGGCACGGGTCGTGATGGTCGCCGGCCTGCTTCCGTGGGTGGTGATGGGCAAGGAGCTCGACCCCGGCATGAAGGACGCGGTGGCCGTGGGCCTCGCCTGGATCTTCCAGCTCGTCATCGCCGTCGCCGTCATTCGCGCGGGCGCGCGCGCGGGCTCGGATGCGTGGGTCAACATCGGCTATGTGGCCCTGCTGGCGGGCGTGCTCACGCGCTACTTCGACTTCTTCGGGAACTACCTCGAGGGCGGCACGGCCCTGCTGCTTACGGGCGTTCTCCTGCTGTTCATCCTCTACGCGCTCAATCGCGCGCGCCAGCGGACCCTGGCGCGGGAGCAGGCATGACGCGCGTCGTGGCCGTGGCCGCGCTCCAGGTTGTCGTCCTGCTCGGCATGGCGGGCTACCACGAGTACGTGCAGCGGACCGCGCCCACGTTCCGCATTCCGCTCGCGCCCAGCGATCCCTTCGACGTGCTGCGCGGGCGCTACTTCGTCCTCAACCCGACGGATCGATTCATCCGGGGCGGATCGCCGCACCTGTCGCAGGCGGAAGTGGACCGTTTCCTGTTCGGGGAGGAGTCGTTTTCGGGCGAGGCGGAGGTGGGCTTCTGCCCGGTGGACGACATCTATCGTGTGTGCGCGCTGCGCCGGCCAGGCGAGTCGTACTCACCCGGCCCCGCCACGTTCTGGAGTCGCGCCCGCCTCGATCTGAACCGCGACACCGGGTTCAGCCTCGGGCTGAACCTGCGGTTGGACCGCTTCTTCATTCCAAACCAGACCGAGTTGCCCGGTCCCGAGACCGAGGCCGGCTGGGAACTCGAGGTCTCTTTCCGCCCCGGCCGGACGCTGTTGCCGCGGAGACTCTACTTCAAGGCTGCCCCCGTTGAAGGTGCGAGATAAGGAAACCACGAAGACCCGAAGGGCACGAAGATCACACGAAGTCGAATATTCAGACCCCCAAGACCCAAGACCCAAGACCCAAGACCCAAGACCCTATCTACCCAACTCCCTGTAGATCGTCTCGATATTCGCCGTCGCCCGCGTGAGGTTGTAGGCCTTGAACTTGTCGGCGGGCTTGAATTCCGCAACGGCCTGATCCACCGACTTGCCGGCCTTGGCCGCCCCGCTCACCGTATCCACGAAGCTCTTCATGAACTCCCCGTAGTCCACGAACGCCTGCCAGGTGGTCACGCCGCTGTGGCCGGGGATCACTGTTTCCACGCCCTTGATGCCTGCCGCCGCCTTCGCCAGCGTGGCCGGGTACCCCAGGCCGGTGCCGCCGTTGTTGGTGTCCAAGATCGGGTTGTTGGGGCCCGAGAACGCATCCCCGGCGTGCATCACGCGGAGGTTGCGGAACACCACGAACGTGTCCCCATTGGTGTGCGCGGGACCGAAGTAGTAGAGGTCGATGGCGTCGTTGCCACCGAGGACGGTCAACTTGTCCTTGAAGCTCTGGTCCGACAGCCCGTGCTTCTTCGCGGGTTCGGCGAAGACGGGCATCTTCGCCATGTTGGCGGCCGTGTTCTCCTGGACGATGATCTCGACCTTCGGATCGAAGAACTCGTTGCTGCCCACGTGGTCGCCGTGCGTGTGGGTGTTGATGATGTGCGTGATGGGCGTGTCGGTGACGGTCCTCACCTTGTCGAGGATGGCCTGGCCCCAGTTGGCCAGCTTGGTGTCCACCAGCACCACGCCGTTGCCGGCGACGAACGCGGCGGTGTTCCCGCCGCCGCCGGTAATCATGTAGAGGTTGTCCTTCACCTTTTCGATCTGCGCCACGTTGGGGCCGGCCGCGGCCGGCTGCTGCGCAGCGTGTGGAACTGCGGCCATGGCCACCGTGCCTGCCGCAATGATGGCGCCCAGCACACCTGCCCGCGTCATGCTCAACCTCCCGTCCAGAACAGCCGGTCTACGAACCAATAGGTGCCGGCAAGGATAACGCCAATCGACCCCACGCGTGCCACGGCGGCAGCCAGGGCCGGCCGCTCGCGGCCGGCCAGCGCCAGCGCGACGGCGACCACGACCACGATGACCAGCTGGCCGACCTCCACGCCCAGGTTGATCGACACCAGCGACCAGGCCAGCGCATCCCGGGGCAGCCCGAACTCCTTCAAC
>DAIRFN010000299.1:0-6622 GCA_036795065.1 Vicinamibacterales bacterium | reverse complement strand
GTACAGGAGCTTCTCGGGCCGATGCGGCGCCCCCTCGGCCGCGTAGTTCCGGAGGCCGGCCAGGTAGGACGCGTCCCGGCATAGCTCCGAGGCGACCCGGTGGTCGGGGTGCCGGCCGATCGGGTAGGGGAGGATCACCACCCGCGGGCGGAAGTGGCGAATCAGCTCCACGACCACCCGGCGCGACTCGTTCGTGTTGAACAGCGCCGCGTCGGGCAGGTTCGCGTTGCGCCGCTCCGCCACTCGCATCACCTCGGCCGCCCGGGCCGCTTCCTGCGACCGGAGGGGCCGGGACCCGTGTGTGCCGGTCTCGCCGCCGGTGAGGTCCACGATGCCGGTGCCGTAGCCCTGCGCCGCCGCCTTGATGAGCGTCCCGCCACAGGTCAGCTCGACGTCGTCGGGGTGGGCGCCGATGGCCAGGAGGTCGACGGGGGTCATGGGGGCTGGACTCGTGTAGCGTGTAGCGTCTAGGGCGCAGCGTGCGGTGTCGCGCACCGCGTGAGCACAATAATGGTACGGTGTGGCGCCGGGGGAGCGCTATAGTGGGGCATGCGGAGTCTCGAACGTCTGGATGCCTTCCGGCTGGCGCGGCAGCTCGCGGTGGACGCGTACGCCGTGACCAGAGTCCGGCCGCTGGTGAGGCATCCGATTCTCGCCGATCAGGTTGGCCGTGCGGCCGTGAGCATCCCGGCGAACATCGCGGAGGCGTTCGCGCTCGGCACGCCCCGGCAGTTGATACGCGGCGTGCGCATCGCGTTCGGCTCGGCGGTTGAGCTCGGAACCCTGCTCTGGATTGCCCAGCGGTCCGCCGCGTTGCCGGACGACGATCGCACGCCCAGGCTACTGGCCGACACCGACCGGGTCACGAGCCTGCTGGTTGGGCTGCTGAAGCGATACGGAGCGCAACCTGGGCGATGAAGGCAACGCTATACGCTGCGCGCTATACGCTACACGGTCATTCGTACCGCAGCGCCTCCACCGGATCCAGCTTCGCCGCGCGATTGGCGGGGATGAGGCCGAAGACGAGGCCGATGCCAACGGACACGGTGGTCGCGATGGCGGCGCTCCAGAGCGGCACCGGTGACTCGAGCCGGAGCAGGGCCTTGAGCAGCTGGCCGGCGCCCAGGCCGCACATCACGCCAATCACGCCGCCGATCAGGGTGAGGGTCGCCGCTTCCACCAGGAACTGCCACAGGATCTCCCGCCGGGTGGCGCCCAGGGCCATCCGTACGCCAATCTCCCGCGTCCGGTCGGTGACCGACACGAGCATGATGGCCATCACGCCAATGCCGCCCACCATCAGCGCCACGCTGGACAGGACGATCATCACCAGGAAGAACACGCCCGTGAGGCGGTTGAACAGGCCCAGCACCTGATCGGACGTCACGAGGTCGAAGGAGTTCGGTTCGCCCGGCCGGAGTCCGCGCATCTTGCGCAGCTGCACGGTGATGAGGTCCATGGCGCGGTCCACCGTGACACCGGCGACCGGCTTCACCAGGATGATGAGGCTGTTCACGTCGTCGTACCGGAACGACCGGCGCGCCGCCTCGTACGGCACGATGGCGGAAATCTCCTGGCCGGGCGGCTGGAAGATGTTCTCGGGCTTGCGGTAGAGGCCGATGACCGTGAAGGGATGGCTGCCGATGCGGATGAGCTTCCCCAGTGGACCGACCCGCCCGAACACCCGCTCGGCGGCCTCGACCTCCAGGATCGCGACGCTCCGGCCGGCCCGCACCTCGGCCGTGGTGAACGTTCTGCCGTCCACCATGCCGCCGCCGAGGATCTCCATGAAGCGGTCGTCCGCCCCGTAGATGACCGTGGGTTGCGTCCGCTCGGCGCCGTAGCCGATCCGCTCGAACACGCCCACCCAGATGGCCGAGTAGCCGATCCCCGGCAGTGCCGCCAGCGCGTCCGCTTCCGTCGGGTCGAGCTTGGGCCGGATCCGCACCTCGCGGGGCAGGGCATCCGGGTTCACCGGGGTGGTCGAGAAGAACCGGAACACGCGGATCGTGGTGGGGCCCACCACCTCGATGGTATTGATGATCTGGCCGCGGATGCCGTTCACGATGGACGCCATCGCCATCACCGTCGACACCCCGATCACGACGCCCAGGACGGTGAGCGAGGAGCGCAGCTTGTTCGCCCAGATGGCATCCAGCGCGATGCCGATGCCTTCGGTGAGGGAGGTCAGGCGCATGGATCCGGCGGGCTGACGGGCCGACGGGCCGGCGGGCAGAAGCCTGTGTGCTCTCGGAGTCGCGGCCCGCCTGCCCGCCCGCCCGACGGCCCGCCGCTACTCATAGCGAAGCGCCACAATGGGATCCAGCCTCGCCGCCCGGGTGGCCGGGTACACGCCAAACACGATCCCGACCGAGGCGCCGAGGCCGAGGGCGAGGCCGGCGGACCACGGGGTCACGACCGCCGGCAGCGGCGACACGGCCTGGACCAGCACGGCCAGCAGGAACCCGGCGGCGAGGCCCACGGCCCCGCCAATCGTCGTGAGCGTCACCGACTCGGCCATGAACTGATTGCGGATGTCGCGGTTCCGCGCGCCCAGCGACTTCCGGATCCCGATCTCGCGCGTCCGTTCGCGCACCGACATCAGCATGATGTTCATGATGACGATGCCGCCCACCACGATGCCGATCGCGACGACCGCCGGCACGACCATGAAGATGACGCGCGTGAGGCTCTCCCAGAACGAGATCAGCCCCTCCGCCGTGTCCACGGTGAAGTCGTTCTCCTGGCCCGGCCGGAGCTGGTGCGCGATGCGCATGGACTCCTCGGCCCGGGCCATGGCGCCCGCCACCTGGTCGGCGCGGGCCATCTTGACCGAGATGACCGTCGTCTGGCGGCGGCCGTACATGGCCTCGAAGGCGGTGATCGGGAGCAGGGCGAAGCCGTCCCACGACTGCCCCAGCACCGTGCCCTTCGCGGCAATGACCCCCTTCACCGTGAACTGGGCGTCGCGCACGCGGATCTTCTTGCCGATCGCGATCTCCGGACTGTCGAACAGCTTCTCGGCGACGTCCCAGCCCAGCACGACCAGGGGCCGCCGCTCCCGCACATCCACGTCCGTGAACGTCTCGCCGGCCGCGAACTCGTAGTCCTGGACCGACATGAAGGGCGGGGTCACCCCGAAGACGAGCACGTCGCCCACGGTGCGGTTGCGCCACCTGACGTCGGCCTGGGGGGTGGGCCACCCGGACTGGAGGGCCACCGCCAGGGCGTCGGGGATGGCGCGCTCCACGAATGGCACGTCCTCGGGCGCGATGATGGGCCGCTGCTGCAGCCGCCGGAACTCCTCGTCGTCCACGAGACCCACGGAAATGGGCGTGCGGCGGATCTGGAACGCGTTCGTGCCGACGATGGCGCCCGCGATGTTGTCGCGGACGTAGGCGTTCATGCCCTGGATGACCGCCACCACCGCCACCAGGAACGCCACCGACACGATGATGCCAAGCAGCGTGAAGAACGACCTCAGCTTGTGGGCAAGGATCGTCTGGAGGGCCAGACGCAGGCCTTCGAAGATCGGCATGGAGGGGAAACGTATAGCGTGTAGCGTCTAGCGTGTAGCGAGACGGAAGTACCCGTGGCAGCACGTTACACGCTGCACGCTACGCGATCATTCGTATCGCAGTGCGTCCACCGGATCCAGCCGCGCGGCGCGGGCCGCCGGGAAGATCCCGAACACGATGCCGGTGAAGGCGGCGGCGGCGAGCGCGGCGACGATGGCCCACAGTGGCACGTCCGCCGGGAGCGGCGTGGTCTGCGCCACGATGAAGGCGATGACGCCGCCCGCCGCCATGCCGGCGGCGCCGCCGATGAGCGTGAGGGTGCTGGCCTCGACCAGGAACTGCCAGAGGATCTCCCGGCGCGTCGCCCCCAGGGCCTTGCGCACCCCGATCTCGCGTGTGCGCTCGGTGACGGAGATCATCATGATCGCCACGACGCCCACGCCGCCCACCATCAGCCCCACCGCGGACAGCACGATCATGACCAGGAAGAACACCCCCGTGACCTTGTCCCAGACTTCGAGCAGCTTGTCCTGGGTGATGATGTCGAAGTTCGACTCCTCGCCCGGGCGGAGGCCGCGCATGGTGCGGATCGCGATCGTGACTTCGTCGATCGCCGACGCGACCGAGACCGACTCGGCGGGCGACACGGCGATGTCCATCCAGCCCTGCTGCGGCTTGATGTACTTGTTGAGCGTGGTGTGTGGCATGATGGCGCGCGGACTTTCGCCATCCCCGAAGATGTTGGCCGGCGGCGTGTACTTCCCGATGACCTCGAACGGCTGGCCGTCGAGCTTGATCACCTTGCCGACCGGGTCGAGCGGACCGAACAGCCGCTCGGCCAGCTTGTCGGTGATCACCGCCACGCGCGCGCTGGTGAGCGTCTCGACCCGCGTGAACGACCGGCCGGGGTAGATGTCCCCGCCCGACACCCGGATCCAGTTCTCGGTACGCCCCTCCGTCCCCACCGAGCCCAGATCCTTGCCCTCGAAGCTCGCGGACGCGCCCCACCACTCGCGCACGTCCACGAATCCCACCGACGGCAGCTCCGCCACCCGCTCAGCCTCCTCGATCCGGATGTGCGGCCGGCGGCGCCAGGGGCTCATCTCGTCGGAGCCGTCCGAGACCTGGATGCCGCCCTGGAAATACCGCGTGACATAGAAGGTGCGGGATCCGGCCTCCTCGAAGATGTCGCTGACGCCGTTGTTGATCCCGCTGATGATCGCGGCGATCACCATGACCACCATGACACCGATCGCGACGCCGAGGATCGTCAGGGCCGCGCGCATCTTGTTGGCGCGCAGCGCGGCGAAAGCGATGCCGATGCCTTCGACGGTGGGGGTCACCGCCCGCTGCAGCGGGCCGAGCACCCGCTCGAGGATCGCGGTCATGTCTCGTGCCTGATCGCGGCGATGGGATCCAGGCGGGCCGCCCGGCTGGCCGGATAGAGCCCGGCGATCATGCCCACTCCCGCTCCCAGTCCCACGCCGAGGCCAATCGACCATGGAGCCACGGCCGCCGGCATGGCCGTCAGGGCGTCAACGGCCTTGGCCGCCGCGAGCCCCACGCCCACCCCGATGGACGCGCCCACCAGGGCAATCGTGCCCGACTCCACGAGGAACTGGCTCATGATGTCCCGCCGGCGGGCCCCGAGGGCCTTCCGGATGCCGATCTCGCGGGTTCGCTCGGCCACGGCCATCAGCATGATGTTCATGATGACGATCCCTCCCACGACGAGGGAAATGCTGACGAGTCCCGGCAGCGCGATCATGAGCACCCGGTTGATCTTGCCCCAGAAGTCGAGCACGGCGTCCGCGGTCTCGATGGCGAAGGTGTTCTCGTCGGTGGGACGCAGCTGACGCCGGGTCCGCATTGTGGCCTCGGCCTGGGCAATCGCGAGATCCAGCTCCGCCTGCGAGTTCGTCTTCACGAGCAGCGCGTCCACCACGCCGGGCGGGTTCACGAACCGCTTGGCCGGCGCCAGGGCCGTCGTGATGGCGAACTTGTCGAGCGAGATGCCGAACAGGTTGCCCTGCTTCTCCACCACGCCGATCACCCGGTAGGGAATGCCGCGGATCTTCACTTCCTTGCCGATCGGGTCGCGTCCCTCGAACAGGCGCTCCGACAGTTCCCAGCCGATCACGAGGACCGGGGCCCCCGCCTTCACCTCCTGCGCGGAAAACGGCCGCCCCATCAGGATGGGAAGGTCCTTGACATCGAAGTACTTCTCCGTGGCCGCCGTGACTTCGATGTCCCGCGCCACCTTGCCGCCGAAGGACAGCTCGGCCCGCGAGGTGGACTCCCACGCCGAGATGTGCGGCACCGTGATGGCGGCCTCGACCGCCTCGGCGTCCTCGTACCGGATGCGGGGCCGCCGCACCCAGGAGCGCCACATCTCTTCCGTCACTTCGCCGGCCTGAAAGTTCGGAAACCGGCGCAGGTGGAACGTGTTCACCCCCAGCAGCGTTCCGGCGAACCGGTCCGTCATGTAGTTGTTCATGCCCTCGACGATCGACACGACCGCGATCAGGAACGTCACGCCGATGAAGACGCCGATCACACTGAACGCGGTCTTCATCTTGTTTGCCCAGATCGTCTGGAGCGCGAGCCGCACCGCCTCGAAGATCGGCATGCCTCAGGCCGCCCGGCGCCCGAGGTCGCTGTGGACCTGGCCGTCTCGCAGCGTCACCACGCGGTGGGCGTGGGCCGCGATGTCGGCCTCGTGGGTCACCATGATCACGGTCTGGCCCTGGCCGTGCAGGTGCGCGAACACGTCCATGATCTCGGCGCTCGTGGCCGAGTCGAGGTTGCCCGTCGGCTCGTCGGCGAGCAGGATGCTGGGCTCGTTCACCAGCGCCCGGGCGATCGCCACCCGCTGCCGCTGGCCGCCCGACAGCTCGTTGGGCTTGTGGTGCATCCGGTCGGCCAGCCCGACCCGCTCGAGCGCATGCTCGGCGCGCGCGCGGCGCACCGAGGTCCGCACCCCCGCGTAGATGAGCGGCAGCTCCACGTTGTGCAGCGCCGACGCCCGCGGGAGCAGGTTGAACGTCTGGAACACGAACCCGATCTCCTCGTTGCGGATGCGCGCCAGCTCGTTGTCGTTCATC
>DAIRFN010000298.1:0-6651 GCA_036795065.1 Vicinamibacterales bacterium | reverse complement strand
CGAAGATTGCCGTGCCCGGGTTCATCGCGTTGACGAACGACGCCGAAACACAGGCGGCCGCGAAGATGATTGGCGACGTGCTGTGGGACGACCTCGACTTCGAGCGCGAGTTCTACATGATCCCGCGCGACACGTACAGGTCGATTCCGGTGGCGGCATCGATTGGCGACGTGCCCTTCGATCGATGGCGCGAGCTGGGCGCCGACGGCGTGATGATTGGCACCGTGCAGCGCGTGGCCACGGGCATCCGCGTGGAGATGCGCCTCTACAACGTGCGCGCCCGGCAGCAGACCTACGGCCGGGAGTACACCGGCGCGGCGGCCAACCCGCGCATCTACGCGCACACGATGGCCGACGAGATTCACCAGTCGCAGCTCAGCCTGCGCGGCGTCGCGCGCACGAAGCTCGCCTTCTCGTCGGACCGCAACCGCGAGCGCGTGACCGGCACGGTCGAGGAGCGTGACGTGAAGGAGATCTACATCTCCGATTACGACGGCGCGAACCAGCGGCGCATCACTATCAACCGCGCCCTAAACATCACGCCGAACTGGTCGCCTGACGGACGCTCCATCGCCTACACGTCGTATCGCAAGACGCTGCCGGACATCCTGATCGCGAACATCTTCGTCGGCACGATGGAGGAGCCTGCGCGCGGGGTGGGCCAGAACTTCCTCCCCGTGTTCTCGCCCGACGGCAAGCAGATCGCGTTCATGTCGAACCGCGACGGCAACTCGGAGCTCTATGTGATGAACCGGGATGGCTCCGGCGTGCGCCGGCTCACCGACAACCCGGCCATCGACTCCACGCCCACGTGGTCGCCCACCGGGACGCAAGTCGCGTTCACGTCGGACCGCACGGGCTCGCCGCAGATTTACGTGGTGGGTGCGGATGGCACCGGCCTCCGGCGCCTCTCGTTCGAGTCGTACGCGGATCGCGCGACGTGGTCGCCGGCCCCGTACAACGAGATTGCGTTCGCGGCTCGGACCGGGCCCGGCTACGACATCAAGATCCTGAGCCTGGCCGACGGCGTCACGCGACAGATCACGTTCGGCGAGGGCACCAACGAGAGCCCGGCCTGGTCGCCCAACGGGCGTCACCTGGCGTTCATGTCCACGCGCGCCGGCCGCAGCCAGATCTTCACGGTGGATCGGGACGGCCGCAACGTGCGGCAGATCACGCGCGACGGGAACAACTTCACGCCCAACTGGTCCCAATGACACGGAGACGCCAGACACAGACAGGCCGCCGATGACGCAGCCAAGCCGCAGATGACGCGATGGGCACAGATGGCGACAGGCAGGCAGGACCACGAGCAAGGGCCCCGAATCAGGGTGCGATGAGAGCGGAGAGAACAATGATGAAGCGGACTCGACTGATGACACTGGCCGCGGCGGTTGTGCTGCTGGCCCTGGCCACGGCCTGCGCGAAGAAGCCGGCCCCGGTGGAGCGGCCCCAGCCACCACCGACCGGCACGTCGGCGATCATGCCGGAGCCGCCGCTGCCCCCGCGTCCGGTGGACGAGCCGATTCCGGTACCGCCCGAGCCGGATTCGATCGCGGCCGGCGACCTGCCGGGCGATCTCGACGCGCTCAACCGCTCGGGTCTGCTGAAGCCCGTGTTGTTCGACCTCGACAGTTCGGAGGTCGGCACCCAGGGCCAGCAGGTGCTGCAGGAGAACGCCCAGGTGCTGCGGAAGTACCCGCAGATGCAGGTGACGATCGAGGGGCACTGCGATGAGCGTGGCACCGCGGAGTACAACCTTGCCCTCGGCGAGCGCCGCGCGATTGCCGCGCGGTCGTACCTGGTGTCGCTGGGGATTCCGGCCGAACGGCTGCGCACGGTGAGCTATGGCAAGGAGTTCCCGTTCGACCCGGGGCACAACGACGAGGCCTGGTCGAAGAACCGCCGCGCGCATTTCGTGATCACGGCCAGGTAAGCAGGTAACATGTTGGGCATGACACGGCATGTTCCCGTCTGCGCGCTGGTCGCGGCGGCGTTGTGGGCCTCGGCCTCCCCCGCCGCGGCCCAGTCGCGCCGCGAAATGCAGATGATGGCCGACATCCGCATGCTGCAGGAGCAGACCCAGCAGTTGCAGCAGCAGCTGGCGGCGGCGCTCGCGCAGATCGGCGAGACGTTGAAGCAACTCTCGGCCCGCACCGACGACCAGAACACCGCCACGCGAAAAGGGTTCGCCGACCAGAAGCTCACCGTGGACCAGGTAGGCAGCGATCTGCGTGTCGTGAAGGAGCGGGTGGACGAGACGAACGTGCGCATCACGTCGCTGTCGCAGGAAGTCGAGGCGCTGCGCCTCGCGATTCCGAGCTATCCTCCGCCGGCGCCGACCACCGACCCGACGGCCGGCGTCGACCCGGGCGCAGAGCCCGGGGCCCCCGTGGCGGGCGGCCCCCCCGCGATGCCCGGCGCGCCCGCGCCCGGTACGCCGGGAGCCGGCGTCCCACCGGTGGCGCCCGCCAACCCCGGCATCTCGCCCCAGCGGCTGTACGATACCGCGTGGACCGACTACACGGCCGGCCAGTGGACGCTGTGCATCGAGGGCTTCGGCACCTACCTGCGCAGCTTTCCCCGCAGCGAGGCGGCCGACGATGCGCAGTTCTACATCGGGGAGTGCAACTTCGCGGACGGGAAGTACGCCGAGGCGATGGACGCCTATAACCGCGTGATCGCCGGCTATCCGAAGGCCGACAAGGTGCCGGATGCGTACTACAAGCGCGGCATGACCTTCGAGCGCATGGGCCAGCTGGATCGGGCGCGCGAGTCGTGGGACACCCTGCTCAAGACGTTTCCGGACGCGGAGGTGGCCCGCCTGGCCAAGCAGAACATGGATCGCCTGGCTCGTGCCAAGCAGGAATAGGGGATTCGATCGCGGCTCTGGTTGTCTGCGGAAGATGATCTAATTTCCTTGATGTCCATCTGCAGAATCTGTGTAATCTGCGTCCATCTGCGGCCCCATCGGCGTCTGCGTCATCCACAACCAATGCGCCTCACCGCACAACGGGGAAGAATCAACTATGGGAAGCGTGAACAAAGTACTGCTGGTCGGCAACCTGGGACGGGACGCGGAAGTGCGCTACACACCGGGCGGCGCGCCCGTCGCGAGCTTCAGCATCGCGACCACCGAGAACTGGACGTCCAAGGACGGCGAGAAGCACGAGCAGACCGAGTGGCACCGCATCGTACTCTGGGGTAAGCAGGCCGAGACCCTGCAGCCGTACCTCACCAAGGGCAAGCAGATCTTCGTCGAGGGCCGGCTCCAGACGCGCCAGTGGGAGAAGGACGGCCAGAAGCACTACACCACCGAGATCAAGGCCGATCGCATCGTCCTGCTGGGCGGTGGCGGGCGCGGCGGCGATCGCTCCGACCGCGGCGACGTGGGCGGCTACCAGGATCCGATGAAGGAACCGGCGCCTGTCACGGACGACGACATTCCGTTCTAGACGGGAAATCTGAACCACGACCGGGAGGGATTTCGGTCGGGAGTACATCGGCGACGGGATCACGCGGGCAGTTGATCCCGGCGCCAGAGTTCTCTCCGACGCGATCATCCCTCCCTTCGCAATGCTCTCCCGGCGCGGTTCCCTCCCGACACCATCCCCTCGACCGACGCGATCGCTAGCTCCTTCCGTAGCGGTCTTCCAGGCGCACGACATCATCGGTTTCGGGCGTCGAGACCTCGAAGATGTCACTGTCTTCGAGGGCGGTCATGCGGTGGACCGTGGGCGGCGTCACGTGAACGGCGTCGCCCGGTCCCATCTCTCGCTTCGTCAGCTCGTCGCCCACCTTCAACTCGAACAGAATCTTCCCGGCGTGGACGAAGATCGTCTCGTCCTTCCGGTTGTGGTACTGGAGGCTGAGGGCGTGGCCCTTGTTCACGTGAATGAGCTTGCCGACGTAACGGTCGGTCTTCGCCCACCACAGCTCGTAGCCCCACGGTTTTTCCACTCGATGCATACCGCGTTCTCCATCTCCTCCGGAAGCGCACGCGCCCGTGGCGCGGCGACCGGCGTTCGTTCGCGCGACTATCGCCGCGACGACTCCCCTGCCGATGCCGCCAGGGCATCGAAGAGAAACTGCTCCACCTCTGCGGCCGTGGCCAGGGCGAGCGCGTGCCGGGCGAGGCGGCGCGCCTCGTCCATGCGTAGCTCCTCCACGACCCGCCGGACGAGGGGGATGGCTCCTGGCGTCATGCTGAACTCGGTGAGCCCGAGCCCAATCAGCAGTCCCACCGTGGCCGGGTCGGAGGCCATCTCGCCGCAGAGCGACACGGGCACGTGGTGTCGTCGCGCCGCGCGGCTGACCATGCGGATGAGCCGCAGCACGGCGGGGTGCAGCGGCTCGTACAGATCCGACACGCGATCGTCGGTCCGATCGACGGCGAGCGTGTACTGGATGAGGTCGTTGGTGCCGATCGTGAAGAAATTGACCTCGCGCGCCAGCAGGTCGCCGATGAGGGCGGCGGCGGGCACCTCGATCATGGCCCCGATCGGGACGGGAGCGACGCTCAAGTCGCGACAAATCCCTTCGAAGATGCTGCGGGCCTGCCGCACCTCGTCGACCGTCGTGACGAATGGGAACATGATGCGCAGCGGCCCGTGCGCCGACGCGCGCACGAGCGCGCGGAGTTGCGTGGAGAGCACCTCGGGATGGGCGAGGCCCAGGCGCAATCCCCGGAGGCCCGGGCGTGTGCGGCTGCGCTCGGGTGCGCGGCCGAGGCCGGTGTGGCGCTCGTCGAGATCGAACGTGCGGATCGTCACGGGGCGGGGCGCCACCTGTTCGAGGAGGCTGCGGTACGCCTGGTACTGCAGGTCTTCGGTGGCTCCCTCCAGGGTGCGCCCGGACAGCAGGAACTCCGAACGATAGAGGCCGATCCCCTCGGCGCCGAACTCCTGGAGGAACGGCAGGTCCTCGACGAGCTCGATGTTGGCGTCGATGCGGATGCGCAAGCCATCGGCGGTGGCGACCGGCGCGTGCACGGAGGGCGCGGCGGCAGAGACCCGCCGCGGCCGCGCCGCGCGGCGGAGGGCCGCGGCGGTGGCGGCGGCATCCGGCGCCACGGTCACCTCGCCGGTGGTCCCGTCGAGGATGATTGACGTGCCGGCGGACAGGCGGGCGGACAGGTCGTGCAGGCCCACCACCGCCGGCACCTTCAGCGAGCGCGCGAGAATCGCGGTGTGGTAGGTGCGGCTGCCGGCATCGGTGGCGAACCCCTGCACGCGCGTCCAGTCGAGCTGCGCGGCCAGCGACGCCGTGAGCTCGTCGGCCACGAGAATGGACGGTCCGTCGATTTCGCTGAGCAGCTCGCGCAGGCCGATGCCACGGTGACGGAGGTTCATCCGCAGGCGTCCCGCCACGTCGGCCACGTCGGTCTCCCGCTCGCGCAGGTACGGGTCCTCCATGCCGGCGAAGTGCTGCCGCACTTCCTCGTAGGCCCGGTGCACGGCCCACGCGGCGTTCACCCGTTCGTCGCGCACGATCTGCTGTGCGCGGCCGACGAGCAACGGGTCGTCCAGCATCAGCAGCTGGGCGTCGAAGAGCGGCGCCATGTCGCGCGCGGGCCCCGACGAGAGTCGCGCCCGGATGTCCTGGAGCTGCCGGTGCGACTGGTCGCGCGCGTGGTCGATGGCCGCCAGCTCGCGACCCACGCGCTCGGCCGGGATGGGGAACCGCACGACCTCGGAGGGCTGCGTCAGCACCACGGCGCGACCCACCGCCACCCCGGGCGAGACGCCGATGCCGGTCAGACGCTCCACGGCTCTTCTCCAAACCCTGCCGACACGAGCCCGGCGAGCGTGTCCACGGTCGCCTCCTCGTCCGGGCCGTCGGCCGAGATCACGATGGTCGTGCCCTGCGCGGCGGCGAGCAGCAGGACGCCCATGATGCTCTTGCCGTCCATGGTACGGCTGTCGCGCCTCACCAGCACGCGAGAGGTGAACTTCGTGGCGGCGTGCACGAACTTCGCGGCGGCGCGGGCATGCAGGCCGAGTCGGTTCGGCACCACGACAGCGCGCGACGTCATCCGGCCGAGGTCGTCGCGCCGGGTGACCCCGGGGACGAGCCCTCCAGCAGATCGGTGGCCACCCAGATGGCGCTGCGGCCGTGATCGCACAGTTGCCGCGCGACGTCGGCGAGGGCCCCCGCGTCGCGCAGGCTGGCCGCCTTGATGAGCATCGGCAGGTTGACGCCCGTCACGACCTCGACCTGGTCCTTGGCGAGGAACGTCATCGCCAAATTGCAGGGCGTGCCGCCGAACATGTCGGTGGCGATGAGCACACCCTTGTCGCCGGCCTTCACCCGGGCAATGGCCGCCTGGATGTCGTCCCGGGCGTCCTGCACGTCCTCGTGCCAGCCGATGGAGACGGCCGTGAACTGCGGCAGGTCGCCCACAATCGTCTCGGCCGCGTTGACCAGCTCGGTGGCGAGCTGCCCGTGGGTGACGACCACGATGCCAATCATGCCTGCCTCCCCATGTCGCGGTGACGCACCCTGGTGGTGACGTTCTTCGCGTCCGCCAGCTCGCGCTTGAGCACCTCGGCGATGAATACCGATCGATGCCGCCCGCCGGTACACCCCACGGCGACCGTCAGGTAGGCCTTGCCTTCCTCGACGTACTGCGGCACGAGGAAGCGCAGGAAC
>DAIRFN010000297.1:0-6665 GCA_036795065.1 Vicinamibacterales bacterium | reverse complement strand
TTCGCGGATCCGCTGCCGGGGTGGGCGCGGCGGAGGAGGCTGTGACCGGAAGCGCCTCAGGCGGAAACGGCCGGACCGTCATGCTTCAGGACGGAACGGGGTGTCGGGGTCGCGCGCCCCGGATCTCTCGATGCGAATGCAAATCGCGTCCCACAGTCGTGGTCCGGATTCAGGCCCAACGCTCGCGTACGTCGGCGCCAGGCGCTGAAGTGTCGGGAGGCGCTGGCGGAATCCCGCCAGGTCGCCGGGACACGCGCACGACCTCGAGCCCGCAGTTGGGCTCGCATCAGACGTCAATCGCAGCCGCGGGTGGCGCTACTCGACTCGTCGAGGGTCGTTGAACAGCACCGTCAGCTTGATGCTGCCGTGACCGACCTGCGGAAATCCGGGCGTCGTCGGGTCGCCGGGATCCAGGTTCGACGCCGTGTCGTCCGGCGGGAAGATGATGAGCGACTGCAGGAATTGCTGGAGCCGCTGCTGCCTCGTGTTGCCCATCGCGGCATAGGCGTCCCGCGCGTCCTGCGCCTCGCCGCCGTGCCGCAGGATGACGTCGTGCAGCGTGACGCTGCGCCCGTCGTGCCCGTAGGGCCCGGTAGAGCCGACGCCCCAGAGCGGCGTGGTGAGGAACTCGCGCTGCAGCGTGCCGTCGTAGTTGCGCTCGTGGAAGCCGGGACCGAGGTCGTGCCGCTTGAAGTCGGTGTAGATGTCATGGACGACGAAGGGCTGCAGCAACGGCCGCTTGACCGCAGGGTGTCCCGTCCCATCGTCCACCGCGACGAAGCGCGCGGAGGCCGTGGCGAACAGGTTGTTGAAGATGCCGCGAACCGGGTCGAAGACGGTCTCGACATCGGCCACGCGCCGGTCACGCGCGATGGTCAGCTCCGCCCGGTGGCACTGCTGGCAGCCTGCGCGTTCGAAGGCCCGGCGGCCCGCCGCGGTGTCCGCGGTCTGCCGTCCCAGGCCTGGCTTGAAATAGCTGAACAGATAGAACTCGAGGTAGTCCACGAGGGCCGTATCCACCTCCGCCGGTCCGGTCGGCGGCGCCTCGACGCGGTCCAGCGTCCCGTCCAACACCAGGCCGGACCTGGTGACGATGCGCGAGCCGTTGTGCGCGGCGGCCAGCTCGATGTCCGGCGCCTGCAGGCCCATCTCGGCGTTGAGGGCCCCGACGACGAACTCGCGAATGGACATCGTGCCGCCCTCCGCGAAGAAGGGGCGGATACGCAGATCCGCGTCCACGCCCTCGACCTGGGAGGTGTCCAGGCTGCCGTCCGGGTTCGCGACGATGAGACCGAAGGCGACGCCCTTGGCGACAAGCGAGCGTGCGACGGGCACGCCGCGAGTCGCCGCCTTTGCCAGGGCCAGCGTGCGGATGGCCCGCAGCTCCGTGGTCATCTCGTCGGCGAGCATTTCCTTGAGGCCGAGACCGAACAAGTGGGGCGCGTCGCGGCTGTCCGGCCGCGTGGCCACGTCGCCGCCGAACCCCGCGGCGCCGCGGGGGCGGCCGTGGCACCCGGCGCAGCTGTCCGACAGCCCCGCGCCAATGATTTTCGTGCTGCCGATGTCGCCGACGCCGTCGTTGGCGACCGGTCCCTGCCCCTGCAGGTGCGTGAACTTCCGCTGGAAGAGCTGCCGGCCCCGCCGGATGGCGCGGAACGGGTCGCGGGTGATGATGTAATCGGACGAATCGATGGTGTTCCAGTCGCCCCGGCCGGCGCCAATCTGGTCCGCCAGCGACAGGGCGATGCCGGCCTCGGCGGCGTTGGGCGCCTGGGTGCGGTCCGGCAGCTGGCCGGTGACCGACGCCGTCATGAGCGGCGCGGCGACGCACGCCGCGACCAGGACCAGGTGGCGAACCGCCGAAGTTGACTTCATCTGCCCCTCCTCGCGAGAACCGGAATCGATGACTGGTGATTCGAGAGCCGGGGGCGTTTCGACTCGTCGAGGCGCCGCCGTGGAAGCTGGCCCCTATCCACCCGATCGGAAAGGGAGGGTCAGACCGGACACTGCTATCATCGGAAAGGGCTCCGGGCTGCGCACTCCCGACTCCCGCCTTCGCCAAGGCTCCGGCGGACAAGCCCGACGCCCGACGCCCGACGCCCGACTCCCGATCTCATCCTTATGCCCTACCGCACCCCCCTCGAAACGCGCCTCGCCAAGAAGTCCACGCGCGCCATCACCGACTTCAACATGATCGAGGACGGCGACCGCGTGATGGTGGGGCTGTCGGGCGGGAAGGACAGCTGGGCGCTCATTCAAATCCTGGATGTCCTGCGCCAGCGGGCGCCCATCACCTTCTCCATCGTCGCCGTGAACGTGGACTCCGGCTACGAGGGCTACCAGCACAAGGCCGTGGCCGAAGCCTGTGCGGCGCGGGGGTGGGAGTTCCACAGCGAGCACACGAACATCGGCGTGCTCATCGACGACAAGCTTGACCCCGACACCACACCGTGCTCGCTGTGCGCGCGGCTCCGGCGCGGCGTGTTGTACCGGCTGGCAGACGAGGTGGGCGCCACCAAGATTGCGCTGGGGCACCACCTGGACGACTTCGTCGAGACGCTGCTGCTGAACCTGTTCTTCGCGGGGGCGCTCAAGGCCATGCCCGCGCGGCTGGTCTCGGACAACAAGAAGCACGTGGTCATCCGGCCGCTCGTGTACGTGACCGAGGCCGAGGCACGCGCCTATGCGAAGGAATACGACCTGCCGATCATCGGCTGCTGCTGTCCGGCGTGCGGCGACCTGGGCCTGCAACGCCAGCGCGTGAAGCGGCTCATCATGGAGCTCGAACGCGAGCACCCGAATGTCAAGAGCTCGATGCTCAAGGCCATGACGAACGTGATGCCGCGGCACCTGCTGGACCGCCGGCTGAATCCCGTGGCCGAACTGCGCGAGACGGCGGCGGCGCAGCTGGAGGACTTCGCGGATGTTCCAGCGGATGTCCCCCTCATCCCGCTGATGGTCAGGCGCTGACCCATGCGCGCGGTGGTGCAACGCGTATCCCAGGCACGCGTCACGGTGGGGGAGCGCGTCACGGGCGAGATTGGTCCCGGGCTGATGGTGCTCGTCGGCGTCGAGCAGGGCGACGGCCCGGCCGACGTGGCCTACATCGCGTCCAAGATACGTGACCTGCGGGTCTTCGAAGACGACGGTGACGAGACCGGCCGGAAGCGGATGAACCGCTCGGTCCTCGACGTGGGCGGGAGCGTCCTGGTCGTGTCGCAGTTCACGCTGAGCGGCGATGCGCGGAACGGCCGCCGGCCGTCGTTCGTCACCGCCGCGCAGCCCGAGCTGGCGCGCGCGCTCTACGAAGACGTCGTGCGAGAATTGCGGGCCAGCGGGCTCACGGTCGGCACCGGCGAGTTCCAGGCGATGATGCAGGTGAGCCTCGTGAACGACGGACCGGTCACGATCCTGCTGGACAGCCGGAAGACATTCTGATCGGGTTGGTCTTGGGTCTTGGGTCTTGGGTCTTGGGTCTTGGGCGTGGCCGTTTTTCGTGCCCTGCGTGCCTTCGTGGTTTCTTTCGTCAAGGAGGACAGAGCGACGTGATGCGAGCGAACGCGATCGGCGTGGCCACCGTGCTGGCCACACTTCTCTGGACTGCGTCCCCCGCGTCCGCCCAGCAACGTCCCCTCGTCACCGAAGACCCCGAGACCATCGGGTCGGGCCGCCTGCTTTTCGAGGCCGGGCTCGATTACGAGCAGGACGTCGAGTTTCCCCTGTCCGGACTCAGGGGGGACCTCTTCTCGGTGCCCAACGTCGGCATCAGCGTCGGCCTCAGCTCCATCGCGGAGCTGCAGATCGACGGCGGGTTCTATCAGAAGCTGAGTATCACCGAGCAGGTGCCGGCGCCTCTGACGCCGTTGCTCGACATCGACGGCGATCACACCACGTCGGTGCGCGACATCTTCATCGGCACGAAGATCCGGATGCTCAGCGAGACGTCCGGCCGCCCCTCCATCGGCTTCCGCTTCGCCACGCGCCTGCCCAACGCGAGCAACGAATCGGGGCTGGGCCGCGACACCACCGACTTCCAGGCATCGTTCCTGGTGGGCAAGACCGTCCAGTCCATTCGCTTCGTCGGCAACATCGGGTTACAGATCCTCGAGGACCCGACCCAGGCGGCCACCCAGGACGACCTGCTCCTCTACAGCTTTTCCCTCGCCCGCGCCCTCGCCGAGGGGTTCGAGGTGGTGGGCGAGATCAACGGCCGCGCCAACTTCGCCGAGACAACCGCCGTCGGCGCCGAGGACCGCGGCCTGCTGCGCCTGGGCGCCCGCTACACGCGCGGCAGCGTCCGCGTGGACGGCGCGTTCATCATCGGCCTCACCCCCCGGGATCCGGACTTCGGCTTCACGACCGGCCTGACCTGGGTGATCGACGCGTTCAGGGTGCCGTAGCGAGCCCGTCGGGAGTCGGGACTGGGGAGGGGCGATCGTGTCGGGAGACGGGAGTCGGGAGTCGGCAGTCGGGAGTAGACGCCGTCGAACGACCGGTGCAACCCGACTCCCAAACCGGCGGCCAATCCCGATAGAATTCACTTCCCGGCGGGATTCGTTCTTGGAGCAGTTCGCTCCCGACTCCCGACTCCCGACGTCCATGCACATCTCCAAAGCCCACGCCTACGGCAACGACTTCCTGTTCGTCCCCTTCGACGAGGTGGACGGCCTGGCCCTCGAACAGCTCTCGCGCCGGTTGTGCGAGCGGTATACCGGCATTGGCGGTGACGGGGTCATCTACTACACGGCGCTGCCAGACGGCACGGCACGGATGCGGCTGGTGAACGCGGACGGGAGCCCCTCCGAGCTCTCCGGCAACGGGCTCCGGTGCCTGGCGGCGCTCGTGCTGCACCAGCGCGACCCCGAGGCCGCGCCACTCACCACGCTGCGCGTCGACACCGACGCCGGCTGGAAGGTGCTGACGCTGGCCGGGCGCGCGGGCTCGAAGTACACGTTCCGCGCCGCGATGGGCGCGCCGGAGCACATCACGCAGGAAACGCTCGACGTGGCCGGCGAGCAGCTCCCCGTTGTCATCATGACGATGGCGAACCCTCAGTGCGTGACGCTGGTGAAGGAACTGCCTGACCGCGCGCGGTTCGAGAAGCTCGGGCCCGCGCTGGCCACGCACTCGCGCTTCAAGGCCGGCACCAACGTCGAGTTCGCCGTGGTCGAGGCGCCGAACCGCGTGCGGATCCTCATCTGGGAGCGCGGTGTCGGCCCGACGCACGCCTCGGGCACGGGCGCCTGCGCGTCGGCGGTGGCCGCGGCGGTGGCCGGCGGCGCCGTGCGCGATATCGACGTCGAAGCGCCCGGCGGCACGCAGCGCGTCGAGTGGCGCGACGATGGGGTGTACCTGACCGGCTGGGCCGAGGTGTTGTTCGACGGCCGGTGGGTCGCGCGCTGATGCAGACATTTCACGGCGCCGCCGAGGCGGCGGAAACCTACTCGCCGGCGGAAGAGCAGTTCAACCGGCGCCGCCGCAGTGCGGGCATGGTGCTGGCGCCCGTCGTGTTCTTCGGACTCTGGCTGGCGCCGCTCGGCGGGCTCGACGCGCCGGCCCAGTCGATGGCGGCGGTGATGGGGCTGGTCGTCGTGCTGTGGCTCTCCGAGGCCATGCCCCTGGCGGTCACCGCCATGCTCGGTCCCACCCTGGCCATCGTGTTGGGCGTGGCCCCGGCGCGCCAGGCGCTGGCGCCGTTTGCGGATCCCATCATCTTCCTCTTCATCGGCAGCTTCATGCTGGCGCAGGCGATGTTCGTGCACGGTGTGGACCGCCGCATCGCCTACACGGCGCTCTCGCTCCCCTCGGTCGCGACCAGCCCGTTCCGCATCCTGCTGGTGTACGCCGGCACGTGCGCGTTGCTGTCGATGTGGATCAGCAACACGGCCACCACGGCGATGATGTTCCCGATCGGCCTCTCCATCATCGCGCACCTCTCGCGTGGGGCGCGCGGGCGTCAGGAGCCGTTGCGGAAGTTCGCGCTGGCGCTGATGCTGGTGACGTCGTTCGCCGCGTCGATCGGCGGCATGGGCACGCCCGTCGGCACGCCGCCGAATCTCATCGGCATCGGCATGCTCGAGCACATCGTCGGTGCCGACATCACGTTCTTCGCGTGGATGGCGCTCGCGGTCCCGATCGTGGCCCTGCTGTTCATCTACCTCGTGGCGCAGTTCCACTTCTCGTCGGTGCGAGGGCTGCCCGCGGCCGAGGGCAGCACCGCGATGGTGCGCGACGAGCTGGCGAAGCTGGGGCGCCTGACGCTCGGACAGCGAAATGTGTTGCTGGCCTTCGGGGTG
Source organism: Vicinamibacterales bacterium (assembly GCA_036795065.1). Lineage (GTDB taxonomy): Bacteria > Acidobacteriota > Vicinamibacteria > Vicinamibacterales > UBA2999 > VFZN01. The sequence continues at coordinate 369 of DAIRFN010000297.1, read as the reverse complement.
ACGGTCCTGCTCTGGGTTTTGCCCGGCCTCTTCGCCGTGGCAGGATCAGGGGAGGCGCCGCTGGCCCGCCGCTACGCGGAGGCGATGCCCGAAGGGATTGCGGCAATGGTTGGCGCGCTGCTGCTGTTCGTGCTGCCGGTGGACTGGAAGGCACGCCGCTTCACGCTGTCGTGGGACGAGGCGGTGAAGATCGACTGGGGCATCGTGCTGCTCTATGGCGGCGGGCTGGCGGTGGGCGAGCTGGCCTTCTCGGCCGGCCTGGCCAGCGCGATGGGCGAGGGCCTCACCGCATGGCTGCCGTCGCAGTCCACGCTCGCGCTGACCATCCTCTTCACCTTCTCGGCGATCGTTTTGTCCGAGGCGGCGTCG
>DAIRFN010000050.1:0-21201 GCA_036795065.1 Vicinamibacterales bacterium | reverse complement strand
CGCCTTTGCGGATGTCGCGCAGCTTGCGGCACGTCGCGGTCGTCCCGTTCACGACGATGGCGGCGTCCATCCGCTGGTGGTCCGCCACCACCCAGCGGCCGTCGATGAACACCGACGTGCGGTGGTTGGTCGTGGAGTAGAAGTCCTCCGGTGCGCAGCCATCCATGTCGGCCACGCGCAGCGCCGCGGGGGGCGTGCCCTTCACGTAGCAGCCGAACACCGAGAGCTTGGCCAGCAGGTCGAGCAGCGACTCGTCCGTCGCGGCGATCAGCTTGAGCGCCAGCCTCGACGGGGCCTCGTTGGTCCGGCCCACGTCCAGGCGCAGGATCTCGTACTCCGCACCGTGTTCGACGATGGTGGTGAGGATGGATTGCAGATTGCCCGAGTCGATCAGGTGCCCTTCGGCTTCGACGGTTTCAGTAACCACAGGAATCAGGAGTCAGGAATCAGGAGTCAGGAGTCAGGGATCAGGGCTCAGGAACCAGAAATCAGCAACAAGTGGCATCGAGAGCTTGGGTCCAAGACCCAAGACCCAAGACCCAAGTCCCAAGACCCAAGTCCCAAGACCCTAAGGCGCTCCCGCCATCGAAGTATAGCTGCCGTTCAGGATCTTCCACGCCCCGGCATCCTTCACCAGCGTGAAATAGTCTACGCCGTGCGAGCGGACCTTGCCTTCGACGACCACCGTGAAGTCGGCGCGCAGGAAGGCGAGGTGCCCGCTCTCGACGTGCACCGTGACGTTGGTGAGCGGCTCCTGGAAGATGGTCCCCGGCGTCTGGGCCTCGAGTCCCGCCAGCCACTCGTCGAAGGTCTGGTGGGTGGTGGTCCACTGCCCGTCGCGCTGCCGCACGACCACCATCGTGGCCTTGGGCGCGAACAACGCCGGGAGCTTGTCGAGGCGCCGGTTGCCGAGGTCGTCCAGGAACTGCTCGACGGCGCGCCGGACGGCAGCGGCGTCGGCGTCCACCGGTTGCGCCGCGGCGGGCACGGCGGTCACGGCCGCGGTGAGCGCCGCCATCGCGATCAAGTGCATGGTTCTCTCCTGCCGTTCGCCCCCTCACAGAGCCGGCGGCGACCTGCGGGTCCCGACTCCCGCCTTCGCCAAGGGCTTCGGCGGGCAAGCCCGACTCCCGATCTGATCTACCGCGCGTTCTGCAGCGCCGCGATACGCGCCTCGAGCGGCGGGTGCGTGGAGAGCAGGGCCATCATGCCGCTCCGGCCCGAGATTTTCATGGTGGCCAGGGAGGGGTGCTGGGTCTCGATCATGCGGGTGTTCTGCTGCAGCCGCTGCAGCGCCGCGATCATCTTGCCCTTCCCCGACAGCGTGGCCGCGCCCGCGTCGGCACGGAACTCGCGCGCGCGGGAGAACCACGCCACGACCATCATGCCCAGGATGCCGAACGCGATGTCGAGGGCGATGGTGGTGACGATGCCCACCAGATACGAGATCTTCTCGTCCACGGCGTTACGTGCGATGTTGGCAATGATTCGAGCGAAGAACATCACGAACGCGTTCACGACGCCCTGGATGAGGGTCATCGTCACCATGTCGCCGTTCTGGATGTGCGACACCTCGTGCGCCAGCACGCCCTCCACCTCGTCCCGCTGCATCGAGCGCAACAGGCCGCTGGACACGGCCACGAGGCTCCGGCTCTTGCTGGGGCCGGTGGCGAACGCGTTCACTTCGGGCGACTCGTAGATACCCACCTGGGGCATCGGCAGGCTGGCCCGATCCGCGAGCTGCTTCACCGTCGCGTACAGCCAGTCCGCGTCGGGGTTGCCCGTCCCGCCATCCACCAGCTGCACGCCCATCGCGTGCTTGGCCACGATGCGCGACAGCGCCAGCGAGATGAACGAGCCGGCCATGCCCCAGACGAGGCAGAACACCATCAGCGCGCCGTAATCCAGGCCCCCGCCGGGCAGCCGGTAGCCACCGATCCCCAGGAGGCCGAGGACGATGGACAGGGTGACCATCACGGCCAGGTTCGTGAGGACGAACAGCAGGATGCGCTTCATATGTCAAATATACCCCGGGGGCGGGTGACCATTGGCGATTGCCGATCACCAATCATCAATGGACGCCCGTCACTCCCGCACCGCAGTGTAGCCCTCCGCCAGCTTCTTCCGCGCCGCCTCGACGTCGCGGTGAAAGACGAACAGCGCATCGGCGTTGGCCGCCGCCTTGTCGGTGAAGTTCCAGGTCTTGCCGCCCTTCTGCTTCACGCGCAGGTTCTTCTCCATGTAATCCACGACGAAGGTCTCGATCTGGGCGTAGGGCAGCTTGAACGCGTCGTTCTTGTTCGTCGTTTCGTAGGCCAGCCCGTCGACGGTGGCGACGAGGGTGCCTTCACACCCGCCGATGCCGTGCTTGTGGTTCACGGCCATGCGCTCGTTCAGCCGCACTTCACGAAACCGCATCGCCACGGCGTTTTCACCGGCCGACAGATCGACCGAACGCTCGATCCCCTCGTACCCGTCGGCCGTCAGCTTCAGCTGCTTGCTCCCGGGTTCGAGCTTGTCGAGCCGGAGGGGCGTGGTGCCCACGTACTGGCGGTCCACGAACGCCGAGGCGCCGGGGACGTCACTTTCGAGGACCAGCGTGGCCATGGTCGGGGTGGCCGGTTCCGCCGGGGGCGGGGCTGGCTCGGCCTTGCGCGGGGCCGACTTCCGCGCGGGCGGCGGAGCCGGTTCTGCTGGCGCGGGCGCGGGCGCGGGCGCCGGCGTCGTCGGCGCAGGCCGGACAGCGGGCGCCTCGGCGACGGGCGCTGGCGCCTCCTCGGGGGCTCGGCCGGTGACGAACAGGATGATGCCCCCCAAGAGCAGCAGGGCGGCGATGGCCGACAGGATCAGCTTCACGCGCAAAATCGTAGCATCACATCCCGGAAGCCGGAGACCGGAGACTCGAGACCGGGAGACCGCGACCGGATCACGGATAATCCCCTCCGTGACCATCCTCTGCCTCGCCTCCTACAACAAGGGTCACGACTTCATCCGCGAAGCTCATCGCCTGGGCTGCCGCGTGCTGCTCGTCACCTCCGAGAGTCTCCGCGACGCTGCATGGCCGCGCGAATGCATCACCGAGATGTTCTACGTCCCCGACGTGAACAAGCAGTGGAAGCTCGCCGACCTGCTGCTCGGCGTCAGCCACCTTGCCCGGCGCGAGGTGATCGACCGCATCGTCCCGCTGGACGACTTCGACCTGGAGAAAGCCTCGGCGCTTCGTGAGCACCTGCGCGTGCCCGGCATGGGCGAGACGACCACCCGCTATTTCCGGGACAAGCTCGCGATGCGCGTGAAGGCCGCGAGCGACGGGATCCCCGTGCCCGGCTTCGTGCACGTGCTGAACGAGGCGCGTATCCGGGCGTTTTGCCAGCAGGTGGACCCGCCATGGTTCCTCAAGCCGCGGCAGCAGGCCGGCGCGATCGGCATCCGCAAGATCGAGACCGAAGAGGGACTGTGGGCCGCCATTGACGAGCTGGGCGACGGCTCGTCCCACCATGTGCTCGAAACCTACGTCGCCGGCGACGTCTATCACGTGGATTCCATCGTCTATGAACGAGAGATCCGGATGGCAATCGCCAGCCGCTACGGCACGCCGCCCTTCGACGTGTCCCATGGCGGCGGCGTGTTCACCACGCGGATCGTGAGGCGGGGGACCGACGAGGACCGCGGCGTGCTGGAGCTCAACCGCAAGGTGCTGACCTCCCTCGGGCTCGTGCGGGGTGTGTCGCACAGCGAGTACATCCGCCGGGCGAACGGGGAGTTCGTGTTCCTCGAGACCTCGGCGCGCGTCGGCGGTGCACACATCAACGAGCTGGTGGAGGCGGCGACCGGGGTCAATCTGTGGTCCGAGTGGGCGCGCATCGAGAAGGCAGGCGGGGATGAGCCATACGAGGCGCGCGCACCGCGCGCCGACTACGCCGGTCTCATCGTCTCGCTGGCGCGGCAGGAACATCCGTCCACCGAGGCCTACGCGGATCCGGAAGTGGTGTGGCGGCTCGACAAGCGCCACCACGTGGGGCTGCTTGTCCGTGCGCCGTCGTACGACCGCGTGGAGCAGTTGTTGGGGGACTACAGCGCGCGATTCGCGCACGATTTCGTGGCGACCCTGCCACCCATGGCGACCCCGTTCGATTAGCGTGCGACACCCGCTTCATCCGCGGAACCAGGCTCGTGGAGGTTCGATGTCACGTCGATCTGCACTCTCGCTCCTCGGCGTCTGGCTGCCGACGGTCGTGCTCGGCGTGGCCCAGGCACCCGCGCCGTCCGACTGGTCGCAGTGGCGCGGCCCGAACCGCGACGGCGTGTCCCAGGAGACCGGCCTGCTCGGGCAGTGGCCTTCGGGTGGCCCGCCGCTCGCGTGGCAGTCGAGCGGGGCGGGCACGGCCTACTCCTCGTTCTCCACCTCCGGCGGGCGGCTCTACACCATCGGGGCCCGAGACGATGTCGAGTACGTGATGGCGTTCGACCGCGCCACCGGGCAGAAGCTGTGGGAGACCGCGAACGGCCGACGATTCCGCAACGAGCAGGGTGATGGCCCCCGCAGCACACCCACCACCGACGGCAACGTCGTCTACGCGTTCGGTGGCTCCGGCGAGCTGTCGTGCCTGGACGCGGCCAGCGGACGGAAGATCTGGTCCGTGAACGTGGTTCAGCGATTCGGCGGGGTCACACCCTACTGGGGATACAGCGAGTCGCCGCTGGTGGTCGGCGATCGCATCGTGCTCAACGCGGGCGGCCGTCGCGCCTCCATCGTGGCCGTCGACAAGACGGACGGGAGCACCGTGTGGCAGCAGGCGGGCGACGAGGCGGGATACTCGTCACCGGTTCTGCTCAGGACCGGAAGCCTGCAGCAGGTCGTGTTCTTCACCGCGGCCCGCGGCCTGGCCGTTGACCCGAGGGACGGGCGGCTGCTGTGGTCGCACGAGCGCGCCTCGAACAGCACCGCGAACATCGCCACGCCCATCGTGCGTGGCAACCGCGTGTTCTTCTCGTCCGATTACGGCACCGGCGCGGCGCTGGTCGACGTGCGCGCGGCCGGCAACTTCGCCACCGCCGACGAGGTCTACTTCACCCGCGAGATGCGCAACCACCACGCTTCGTCCGTGCTGGTGGGGAAGCATCTCTATGGTTTCAACAGCAGCATCCTCACGGCCCTCGAGTTCGACACGGGCACGCTGGCATGGCGCAACCGGAGCGTGGGGAAGGGTTCGCTCATCTACGCCGACGAGCGGCTGTACCTCTACAGCGAGAATGGCGTGGTGGGGCTGGCCGACGCCTCACCCACCGCCTACGTCGAGCGCGGGCGCTTTCAACTGAAGACCGGCAACGCCTCCACGTGGAGCCATCCTGTCATCACCAACGGCCTGCTCATCCTGCGCGACCAGGACAGGGTGTACGCCTATGACATCCGCGCGGGACATTGAGCGATTGGCGATTGCAGATTGAGCGATTCATTGAGGATTGGCGACTGGGGCATTGGGTGATTGGATTGAGCAATTGCGTGATTGCGTCATCGGGTGATTCGGCGCGACACCGTCGGTTGAATCGCTCAATCCCCCAATCACCAATCGCCCGATGAATCGCTCAATCCCCGAATCCCACAATCGCGCAATCCATCGCTCAATCTGCAATCCCCCAATCGCGCAATGGCCGCCCCGCCCTCTCAGTTCCCGCCGGATGAGGGCGGCACAATCCCCTTGAGCCGCATGTAAGTGACCAGGTTGCCGTAGTGCTCGTAGCTGTGCGCCGTGTTGAACGACAGGATGCCCAGCCTGGTGCTCGGCCCGGTGAAGAACTTCGTCACCTCCATGCCCTTCGTGTCGTCCATGCCCGCAATCACCTTGTCGCAGTAGGCGATCGAGTCGTTCAGCGCCCTGGTCAGCGCGGCCTTGGTGGTCATCGACTTCTCGATACCCGACTGCGCCGGCTTCTCGCCCGCGGCGGTCGCGCACATGCCGAACTGCGAGTCGGCGATGTGGCCGACCAACTGGCCGAACGAGCGCACCTCGGGCGTGGGCTTGAACGACCAGACGTCCTCGGGCACCTTCTCGGCGGTCTTCGAGAGGTTGCCCTTCAGCATGTCGAACACGGACTTGATCGATGCCTGCATCGGGCTGGCGGGCGCCTGCGCGCTGACAGCAGACGGCACGAACAGCAGAGCGGCAAGAACGGCGGGGACCAGGCGTGTCATCATTTACTCCTTGAAGAAGGCAACGAACGTAGAGGGCATTTTGTCACGGCCTTTCTGGTGCGTGAGAGCCCTTGTGATGATCGCGGTGACGAGTGTCGGTGCCGGTTGCGCATCGACTGTGTCTCATCCATCGGCCGACCCAGCCGGTCCCGGAACCATTCCCACGCTCGAGTTCCTCGCGTCGTTGGTCATCCCGGCCACGCCGGCGACATCGGTGGTCAATCGAGCTCGACTGTTCGGCAGCCTCTCGGGACTCGCGCATGACGCGCGCACGGGCCGTTACCTGGCGGTGAGCGACGACCGACAACCGGCCCGCGTCGCGTGGCTCGACATCGTGTTTGCCGGCGGCAAGCTTTCGGTGACGGCCCTGGCGGTGGAGCCCATCACGCCGGGTCCCGGCGTGGACGCCCGGCTCGTGACGGGTGCGGATCTCGAAGGCGTGGTCGCGCTGCCCGATGGGACGTTCGTGGCCAGCGAGGAGGGGCACCGATCGAGCGGCGCACCCGGACAGCCCGCCGCCGGCGAGTGGCCCGTGGCCCTGCTTTCGTTGTCACCGGACCTGGTCGTCACGCGGATGCACGCGTGGCCATCGTCGTTCGATCTCGGCGTCGAGCGCGGCGGCATTCGCGACAACCAGGGCGCGGAGGCGCTGACGCGAACGCCGGATGGACGCCTCATCGCCGGCCTCGAGCAGCCGCGTCAGGCCGACCTGACCGCGACCATGCGCAATGGCCGCCCCTTCGGAGGCGGGCGGGGCGGGCCCGGGCGCCTCGTCGAGTTCGCCCTGGAGGGCGAGGCGTGGCGCGCCCGACGGCAGTGGCGGTTTGCCATCGAGCCCACCACCCCGCGCGAGGGCTTCGACACGGTGTGTGCCGACGGCGAGAACGGGCTGACCGAGCTGCTGGCGCTGGATGACTCGACCATGCTCGCGCTCGAGCGCTCGTGCCTCGTGAACCCCGCGACGCGCCTGGTGCGCAACACCGCCCTCATCAGTCACGTGAGCGTGGCGGGAGCCGACGATGTGTCGGGGGTGGAGAGCCTGGCGGGTGGCCAGTGGCGCGGCGTGGCGAAGACGCTCATCCTGAACGCGGACACGCTGATCCCACGACTGCCCGCCTCGCTCGCGAACCTGGACAACTTCGAGGCCATGGCTTTCGGGCCCACGTTGCCCGACGGCGGCCGCACGCTGCTCGTGGTGTCGGACGACAACTTCCGCCCCACGCAGCAAACGGTGTTTCTGCTGTTCAGGATCCAGGAACCAGGAATCAGGAATCAGGAATCAGGGCCGCTGACTCCTGGTTCCTGACTCCTGATTCCTGCCTCCGTGGCCATCTTGTACCCCACCCCTCGCACGGTGAGGAGCAGCGCGGGCCTGGTCGGGTCGTCCTCGAGATAGCGCCGCAGGCGCACGATGAAGTTGTCGATGGCACGCGTGTCGGTGTCTTCGTGCAGCGCCCACACGTCCTCGAGGATGGCCTTCCGCGAGACGGCCTTCCCGGCGTTGCGAATCAGGTACGCCAGCAGATCGCACTCCATCTGCGTCAGCTGGTACGTCTTCTCGCCGACGTGCAGCTCGAGTGCGGCGAGATCCAGCGTGCGGCCGTGGAAGGCCAGCTCGCGTGTCGCCTCGACGGCGGGCGTCGCCTCCCGGGCCCACTGGCGGCGCCGCAGCAGTCCCCGCACGCGCGCCAGCAGGATGGCCAGCTCGAACGGCTTGGGCAGGTAGTCATCTGCACCAGACTCGAAGCCCTTCAGCACGTCCTCGGGTCGCCCGCGCGCGGTCAGCATCAGGACCGGCACGTACTCGCCGGCCTCCCGCAGGGCGTGCACCACCGAGAAGCCATCACGACCCGGCAGCATGACGTCGAGGATCACGGCGTCGTACCTCCCGGCGTCCTTCAAAAGACGCTCGAGCGCGGCGTCGCCGTCGCGGTCGATGTCGACGGAGTGGCCGTCGGCTTCGAGGTTGAAGCGGAGCCCCTGTGCGAGGTGTTCTTCGTCTTCGACGACCAGGATGCGGGACATACACTCAGTGTCGGGAGTTGGGAATCAGGAATCAGGAATCAGGAATCACCCAACCCCGGTTACCGGAGACGTTCATGTCGCGTCCGCGCGCGCGGGCTCCTGCTCCGTGGCCCCCAGCGGCGGCTCGGGTGCGGCGCTGGCCGTCAGCCGTGGCAGTTCGAGGGTGAAGGTCGCGCCGGTGCCTTCCCCCTCGCTCTGCGCGAAGACGCGGCCGCCGTGCTGCTTTGCGATGGATCGCACGATGTAGAGGCCGAGCCCGGTGCCCTTCACCTTGTAGCCCCGCGACTGGAAGCGGTAGAAGCGGTGGAAGATGCGCTTCAGCTGTGAGGGCGGAATGCCGATGCCGCGATCGCGCACGCGCACCCACACGCTGTCGGGCGCCGGCGCCGCCACTTCGACGGTCACCTGCACCACCTTCAGCGAGTACTTCACCGCGTTGTCGATGAGGTTCGAGAGCGCCGTCCGCAGCTCGTCGGTGTCGCCGTCCACCACCAGGGGCAGGTCCGTCGCCGGGGTCACCAGCGTCACGGCATCCGGCGCCAGGTGATGGCGGCGAACGGCCGTCGCCACGCATTCGGCCGCCAGCGCCTTCATGTCCACCGGAGCGTAGTGGATCAACCCGTGCCGCTGCCCGGCCACCCCCGCCTTGAGCACCTGTTCCACCGTGTGCTGCAGGCGCTCGGTATCGGCCAGCATCACCCTGTAGAACTCCTTCCGCTGCTGGTCGCCCACGTCGCGCGCCTGGAGCGTCTCGAGATAGAGACGGATCGAGGCGATGGGGGTCTTCAGCTCGTGGGTGACGGCATTGATGAACGCGTCGTGCTGATCGTTGCGCCGGAGCTCGCGCACGAGGAACACGGTGTAGACGACGATGCCGGCGATGATGAGGGCGAAGGCGATGACGCCGAGGACCAGGGGCAGCACGCTCCGTGCGTTCACCAGGATCCAGCCCACGTTCAGCGACACGGCGGCCGCCACGAGGACCACGCACAGGACGATGAAGACGATGGTGGCGGTGCGCCGTCTGCTGGCCATGGATCAGGACCACGATAAAAGGCAAAAGGCAGAAGGCACAAGGCAAAAAGGGGAACCCCCTGCCCTGCGCCTCCTGCCTTCGTGTCTTCTGCCTTTTTGCCTTCTGCCTTCCCTCAGGCCGCGTCTTCCTCGAGCTGCTGGTTGATGCGGGCCACCTTGACGTCCCGGGCCAGGCCCAGGGCCTCGAGGGCCTTGATGCCGAACCAGTTGATGTCGATCTCGTACCAGGCCAGGCCGTGGCGTGCCGACACCGGATGGGCGTGGTGGTTGTTGTGCCAGCCCTCGCCCCAGGTGAACATCGCCACCCACCAGTTGTTGGTCGAGTCGTCGCGGGTCGCGAAGCGGCGCGAGCCCCACAGGTGGGTCGCCGAGTTCACCGCCCACGTGCAGTGCAGACCGAATACGGTGCGGAAGAACACGCCCCACAGCACGTAGGGCCAGCCGCCGATGGCCAGGAGGATGAGTCCGACCACCACCTGCGGCACCCAGTGCCAGGTGGTGAGCGCGACGTGGAACTTGTCCTTGCTGAGATCCGGCGCGTAGCGCTTGAGGATGTTGGTGTCGTGGTGCATGGCCTTGCCGGTCATGATCCACCCCATGTGCGCCCAGTAGGTGCCCTCACGCGGCGAGTGCGGGTCGCCCTCGTGATCGGAGTTCTGATGGTGGATGCGGTGGGTGGCCACCCAGAAGATGGGCCCGCCCTCGAGCGCCAGGGTCCCGCAGATGGTGAGGAAGTACTCCACCCACTTCGGCGTCTTGAAGCCGCGGTGCGTCAACAGGCGGTGATACCCCATGCCGATGCCCCAGCTGCCCGAGATGTACCAGAGCAACAGGGTGGCGACGAAGGCGCCCCAATCGAAATAAAAGAAGGCAGCGACGGCACCGATGTGAAACGCCGTCATCGCGATGACGGTGATCCAGTTGACGCCCTTGGAGTTCTTGCGACCGTAAATCTGTGCAGCAGCGACTTGAGCCATGAGGATCAAGACGGTAACAGCTGCTGAGGCTGGCGTCTGTAATACTTCTGTACTCAGCTGCAAGTGCTTGATTGCGAGGATGTTCCGCCAATCCACGCCCATCGGCTGAATCGCAGATCCAGGGGCTGCCGGATCAGCCACGCGCCACGCGGGCTCGCCACCAATACCGCAGGCCGTGGGGGCTATGGCCTGACCACGAACTTCAGCCACGTGCCCACCAGCGCGGTCTGCGGGCCCTTCGCTTCGGTGTACCGAGCGGCGTAGTCCGCGAAGTGCGCACGGTCCGACTCGCCAAGAGCGCCGCTCTCCTGTCGCACGCGGTACATCACCTGGAGGGCGAGGTAGAGCAGATCGATGTCCGACGGCCGGCGCTCGATGAGGGCGTGGAGCTTCTCCAGCGCGGGCGCGTAGGCGCCGGTCATGGCCTCAGCGGTGGCCTGTCGCTCGTCGCGCGCGTCGGCGTCCTTCCATGCGTCGGGCGCCTCGTCCAGGAAGGTGAGCGCCTGCAGCCCGTCGCCGAGCCGCAGCAGCCCGTCCACCAGCGGAGGATAGACGACGTCGGCCGCGTCGCTCAGCAGCGACATCTGCCATGCCCCCACCGCTTCCTTGTCGCGCCCGCTGGCGGCGTGGCATGCACCGATGTAGAACGCCGCCCCGAGGAAGTCGGAGGCGCTCTTCAGCGTCACCTGGAACCACGCGGTGGCCTGCGCGTAGCGCTTCTTCTCGAGCTCGCCCAGCCCGCGCACGAACGCGAAGGTCGCTTCGTCCGACGGCGACATGCCACGTCCGGGCTCCGGCGCGTCGAACTCGCCCCGCCGCGCGCGCTCGATCACCCTGGCGGCGTCGGGGGAGGGCGGATAGATGAATTCCAGCGACGAGAGGAACGCTTCGACCACCGGTGGGGACAGCACCGACGCCGGATCGAATCGCGGCAGCCGCACGGCAATGCGCGGCGGGGGCGGCGGCAGCACCTCCTCGTCCACCGACGGCGGCGCCGCGGCGGCCGCGGTTTCGGCCACCGGAGGTGGTGTGAGCGACGGCGCGAAGCGGAATGTCTTCAGCACGCGCGTGTCGGCCTGGCCGGGCGTGGTGACCACCGCGCGCGCAACGTACTCGCCGGGCGGCAGCAGTCCCATGCGCACGAGGCCACCGAAGGTCCGTACCGACCCGTCGCGACGCGCCAGCGGGAGCTCTACCGAGGTGACCGGGGGGCCGGACTCCGATTCAGCCACCTGCACCGTCACCGACGTGTTGGCCAGCTGCGCGTTGTTCTGTCCGGCCACCGACACCTGGAACGAAATGCTCTCGGTGTCCACGAGCGGCGCCGGCATCAGGCGAGCCGGGTCCGGGGCCGTGGGCTCGGGTGCAATCAGCAGGTCTGACACCTCCTGTCTTCCCGACGTGCGCGTGAGGCCCGCGCGAATCGTGTGATGGACGCTGCCGGTGCGGCCGCTCTCGTCCATGGCGGCCAGCCGCAGGGTGTACTCGCCGGGCTCGAGCAGCACGGTGGTCTGCAGCAGCCGCGGCGACGCGGCGCGCGGCGTCGCGGGCGCGAGAATCATCCGGCTGACGTTGCCTGCCGCCGGCTGGTCGTCCTTGTCCAGCACGAGGACGCCGATCGGCCACTCCGCTGGCTCGCGCGCCGGCTCGCCGATTTCGGCGCTGATGATCACGCGCACGCGGGGGTCGGCACCATCGGTGGTGTTGTAGGTGGCCACGCGCATCGGCAGGCCGCGGTCGGGCAGCGGGAACGAGAGCAGGTCCTTGACGACCGCTTCGGGCGCGCGGGCTGCCAGGCTCGCCGTCGCATCCGCGCCGGTGGCGGGAGCGTCGCCGGTCTCCCGCGCGAGCGCGAAGGTGGGACGCGCCCGCACCGTGAGCCCGCGCCGGCGGACCTGCACGCGGATGCGCCGATTGCGCCCGGTGCGGTCCTCGGCCGTCGGCTCGAAGCCGATCAGGTAGTAACCCGTCAGCTCGCGGTTGAGCCGTTCGAAGATGCCGGCGCCCGTGCCCGCGGCCACCTGCAGCAGCCGCCCGCGCGTCTGCCCGGCCAGCTGCTCGAGCCCGTCGCGCATCAGGTAGTCGTCCATCGAGTACGACAACCCCGGCGCCGAGGCCCTCGACGCATCGGTCATCATCGACTGTGCGGGTCGGACGATGTGGAGCGTGACGCGGGCTTCGGCGGCGCGGCGCGAGACGTCAGCGAGGCTGAGCGGGGCGCGGCCGAGGAACAAGCCCTCGGAGATCATCACCACGTTCACCGCTGTGCCGAGCCGCGCCAGGCGCGTGAAGAGCACATCGAGGTACCTCAGCGTCTGCACGGCGCGCGCGCTGGCCTCCGTGAGGGCCATGCGGGCCTCGGCCTCCAGTTGATCGGCGCACGACTCGAGGGCGACGTCGGTGAGCCCCGAGCACTCGCGCTGCACGGCTCGCTGCCACGTGTCCATGTCGTAGGTCTCGAGCGCGTAGGCCTCGCTGATCTGCACCTGTGCCATGCCGCCCGGGCTGGCCGGCGTGCCGGCCGGGCGCCGCAACGCCTCTCGCACGCGGCGACGGTCTGCCGTGAACTCCACACTGCCGACGCCGAAGGGCAGGCGCGCCACGCCAACGAGATCGCCAGGGGAGAGCTGATCGAGCAGCATCTCGCCCGTGCGGATGATGGCCTGCGACCCTCCCACGCGAATGTGCCCATCGTCCACGACGAAGAGCATGAGGCGCCCCGACGTGGGTGCGTCGTTGGACGAGGGCTCGCCGTTCGCGACGAGGGCCGGTGGGGTGTCGGGGAGCGTCGAGATGTACTGCGCAGAGGCGATCGGGCGCGCCTGCCCGTTCACCTGCAGGTCGAAGTCGGCTACCGAGAGGTCGGTGATGGGCCGGCTGTCGCCGTCCGTAACGCTGACGTCCACGAGGACCAACTCGGTCCTGACGCCGAATTGCAGCCCGGACGGTGACGGGGACGTGGATTGGGGCTGGGATTGCGCAGACACGAAGCCGGCCACGGGGCCGCAGATGAGGCCGCAGATGACGCAGATTGCACAGATGAGGCTGGCCTCGGGGCCGCAGATGGGTCGCAAATTACTCAGAAGCCGCACCAGCCGCAGATATCGCAGATGGCGCAGACAACGCAGATTACGACTCCCGACTCCCGACTCCCCACTCCCGACACGGTCCAAGCGACTCCCGACTCCCGCCTTCGCCAAGGCTACGGCGGACAAGCCCGACTCCCGACTCCCGGCGCAGCCCACCCTACTCCCCCCCGGGCGCGCGGTACCCCTGCCGGGCGCGCACGGTGTGGCCGCTGCCGGGCAGTTCGATGGCGATCTCGCGCCAGCTGCCGTCGCGCTTCGCGTTGGTGGACTGGTAGCCGATCAGGTATTGGTTCGACAGCTCCTCGACGATCTCCGTGAAGGCCGCCTCGAGCCTGTCGCTGCGCTCCACGAAGAGGCCGCGCCCGCCGCTGAGGGTCACCAGGCGCTGGATGCCCGAGCGTAGCTGGGCCTCGCGCGCGCCGCGGCCGAGCGCCACCATGAAGAGCGTGCTGTCGGTGGAGCGCATGGCGGCCTCCACGTTGGCGATGGTCGCGTGGCTGGTGCGGTCGTCGCCGTCCGAGAACACCACCAGCACGCGGCGGCCCGGCTGGCGCGAGAGCAGCTGCACGCCGCGGACGATGACGTCGTAGAGGGCGGTGCCGCCCCACGGCGCCAGCCGGTCCACGGCGCGCAGGCGCTGGGCCGGCACGGTCTCGCGGCGCGCGAGCGTGAACAGGTTGTCGTTGAATGCGGCCAGCGTCACCTGGTCCTTCGGTCCCAGCGCCTCGAGGAACCTGCGCACGGCGTTCTTCAGCTGCGGCATGTGGGGCGACATGCTCTGGCTCACGTCCACGGCGACCACCAGCTCGAGCGGCGAGCCCTCGTTCGAGAAGTGCGAGATGGTCTGCGGGATGCCGTCCTCGAGGATGCGGAAGCGGCCACGCTCGAGGCCTTTCACGAAGCGGTTGCCGTCGTTCACCACGGCGGTGACCTGCACGACGTCCACCGACACGCGCTCCACGTGCTCGAGCCCCTTCGTCCGCGAGGTGCTCACCACGCGGCCGCCGTTCTTCAAATCCGCCACGACGCGCACCAGGTGTTCCTTCACCTCGGCGCCTGCATCCCACGGGCACTCGGCCCGCGCCGTGTCGGTCACCGTGCAGACCAGGCGCCCGTCGGCATAGAACAGCACGCGCGAGGCTTCGCGCGCCCGCGGCGGCGGCTCGATGATGGCTCTCAGCAGGACGGGCCCGGAGAGGTAGGTGTCGGCCCCGGGCGAGACGATGCGGAGCGAGAGCGCTGGCGACTGGGCGCCCAGCTCGAGCGCGGTGAGAATGAACGCGAGCGCCGCTGCCAATCTGCCCAGCATGGTGTTGCCCTGCCGATACTAACGCCCCGAGTCGCCGATTCTAACGTGGCCTGAGGGGGCCCGCACTGGCGAGTGCGGCAATGTAGTCCTCAATCCGCCCGGCGGTAAGGCCCGCGGCCCCGCGGACCATGGCGGGCCAGTCGTCCGAGAAGCGGGCCTCCACGTCGTGCCAGTAGTCCTGGGTGAGGAACAGCAGCAGGGCCGGGATGAGTGCGGCCGGCACCTGTCGTTCGGCAGTAATCTCCGCCAGTCGGAGCGTGAGATCGGGGACCTGCGTGGCCAGGACCCCCATGTCGGGACGACCCGCGAGGTGATCCCAGGGCACGGGTGCGTCGAAGCGCGTCGCCAGGCGGCCGTCCACCGGGTGGCTGAACACCCCCCACCGGTCCAGCGTGGCGCGATCCACGCGCGGTCGGCCGAGCCACAGGAGATCGCGCGTGCTGAAGAGCGACGCGCCCGTCTCGGGATGCGTCGCCAGGCTCCATGCCAGCGCCTGCCGATCGGCGGAGGCCAGCGCGGCCTCGTCGGCCAGGGCGAGCAGCGCGGCGAGGTCTGTGCCTGCCGCGCCGACACGCACCCGCCCGCGCCGGATGGCGTCGGCCAGTTCGTCCCGTGTCGCATCGTCGAAGTCGACGGGCCGGAGCGCGACCGCCGTGCGCGCGAGCGTGAGCTGATCGTTCAGGTTCACGGTGGGCACCGCCGGCATGTCGTCGAGCGACAAGCGGCGCAGCGCCGAGCGCGCCAGCGCCAGGTCGAGGCCCAGCAGGCTGCCGGCCACGTGCCAGGGCGCGCCGACGCCGGTGCGTTCCGCGGCCGCGCGCCAGGCCACGTCGCGCCCGGGCGCCGAGCGCGATTCGCCGAAGTCGTGGCGATCCACGACCTCGGGGCTGAGGGCGACTGCACCCTCGGGATCTCCGAGTGCCGGCGCATAGGCGAGGGCACGCAGGGCGGCGGCCAGCGCGTCGTCGTCGGCCCCGGCGAGCGCCGCATCGAAGCCGGGTGAGGGCAGCCGCGCGCGGATGCTGAGGATACGCTCGTGTTCCGCGGCCATCACATCCACCACGTAGTCGGCGCCTTCCCACGAGAGCGCCGGGGGCGTCTCGAGCGGGCGACCCGCCAGGGCCTGGATGACGCGCGATTCGTATGCCGTCGGGCCCGAGAAGCGCTCGGGGCGCACGAGCGGGGGCAGCGCCGGGATGAAGGTGTTGAGCAGCCACGCGCGCACGGCCGTCACGGGCGGCGTGGTGCCGTCGGCGGCGGTGGCGAGCGAGAGCAACACGCGCTCGGTGATATCTCCGGTCACGCTTCCTGCGAGGTGCGCGCGCTCGATTAGCGCGAGCGCGCCCTGGAACACGCCCAGCCGCACATCGCGCCCGCGACCGCCTCCCTGGTTCACCCTTCGGGCGGCGTCCACAAGGCGTGCCCAGACGGCGGGCGAGGTCACCGCCAGCCGATCGAGCATGAGCATCAGGGCGGGCAGGCGCTCGTAGTGTCCCAGTGCATAGACGATGTCGGCCTGCGCTTCGGGGGGAGCGGCGCCGTCCCACACGCGGCGTGCCATCGCGACCACGGTCATGTGATTGCGCCGCTCGCCGGGCGATCCGTTCAGCATGGCCCGGACCAGCGCCGCAAAGGGCTGCGCCGCCGGGGCGCGTTGCAGCAGCGCACGCGCGTCTCCACGCGAGTCGATGTCCGCGGCGAGGAGCCCGGGCCATCGACCTGCCGAGGCCGGCAATGTCGCGGGGTCGAGCGGTCCGAGCGCGTGCAGGACCGACGCCAGATCGGCGTAACTCAGCTGGTAAGGATGAGAGTTCGGATCCCACGGCGCCTCGGCGTCCCTGGCGAGGCGATAGGTGGTGGCCAGCGCGCCCGTGGCATCCTCGCCCTGCAGTGGGTGCAGCAGCGCCGCCCGCCGTTCCTGGTCCAACCGATCGATGGTGGCGTAGAAACGGGCCAGCCGGCCCTCGTCTCGGGCGAGCAGCCGTCGCAGGAACTCGTCGGGCTTCGTTGTCGGCACCCCGACCAGCGCTGCCCACGCCACGTCGAGCGGCGGGCCTCCCGGGACGGCCATCCGGCCGCCGTTGATACGCAGGGCCGGTGCGGCCTGTGCGAACGATCCCGGCCAGGCCGTGATGACCTGCCGGAGCAGCCGTGCATCCTCTGCCAGCCATTCCCGGAGATCAGGGCCCGCCTGCATGGCGCCAGCCGCCACGAGCAGCGCGCCGCGGTTCTTCACGATGGCCGCGAAGAGGTCCGCGCCGGATGGAAGCTCGAGCACGCGGCGCCACGTCGCGTCGCTGAACGGCGCGAGCACCACGGCACCGGGCCCGTTGCTGGCGGGTACGGAGGCGTTGGCGGTGGCCGCGCCGAAGAGCTCGGTGAGGGTGACCGCCATGCCACTGCCGGCGCCCGTGGCGACGGCGCCGTGCAGCGCGCGCGCCAGAAGCGGCACAGCGACGCCGCGCTCCTCCGGACGGATGCCCAGCCGTTCGAGGAGCGCCTGGCCGCCGGTGACGGGCAGTTCGAACGACCCGGCGGGAGGCTGGGCGTGGGCGGACGACGGACACGCAAGGTCGAAGGCCAGGAAGAGGCCGAAGGCAAAAGGCAGAAGGCGAGAGGAAGGCACAAGGCAAAATGGCGGAAGGCAGAAACGCATAGGGATGACCACGCGCCGATGCCCGGCAACTTACCTCAGTTTTCTGCCTTTTGCCTTCTGCCTTACATCGCGGCCGGACTCTCTGCGGCGGCTCGGCGGTTCGACCCCTCGTCGATCCGCTCGGCGCCTTGGCCGGGGATGCGAATCTCGACCGTCGTTCCGGCGCCCGAGCTCGAGGCAATCGTGATGCTCCCGCCGTGCAGCGTGAGCACCTCGCGGCAGATGGCAAGCCCGAGGCCGCTGCCCCCTGTGTGCCTGGCGCGCGACTGGTCCAGCCGGAAGAACCGCTCGAAGATGCGCTCGTGCTGATCGGACTGGATGCCCGTGCCCGTATCCTGGACCAGCAGGTGCACGATGGGGGGCGCCCACGTGCCCGCGTTCGGCTCCTCGACGCGTGCCGTCACCTGCACCCAGCCGTTCTCGCGGTTGTAGTGCACGGCATTGGCCAGCACGTTGTCGATGACGCGCGCGAAGAGCGAGGGGTCGGCGTACAGCTGGATGCCCTCCAGCCCCTCGTGCCGCAGTGTCACGCCTCGCGCGCGGGCGGACGCCTCGAGGCGGTGGAACGCCTCGTCCACGAGCGGGGTCAGGGGCACCTCGCGCAGGGTGACCTCGCGCGTGCCCTCCTGCGCGCGCACGAGCAGGATCAGGTCCTCGGCCAGCTTGGTGAGCGCCGCCAGCCGGCCGCGCACGTGCCGCAGCGTCTCCTCATAGCTCTCGGCCGAGCGCGGGTAGCGAAGCGCCACGTCGAGCTCCCCGGCCATGGCCGTGAGGGGCCCGCGCAGCTCGTGCGACGCATCGGAGGCGAAACGGCGGTTGGCTTCGACCGCCGCCTGCAGCCGATCCAGCATCGAGTTGAGCAGCAATGTCATGCGGCCCACTTCGTCGAGCACGCGCGGATCGTCGAGGCGCGCGGCGAAGTTCCCCTGCGCGATCCACGCGGCACGTTCCGTGATGCGCTCGACCGGCGCCAGCGCACGCGAGGCCAGCACGTAGCCGATGGCGGCCGTGGCGGCCAGCCCGGCCAGCCAGACGGCGGCCAGCAGCCAGGAGAGGAACGCCAGGCCCTGCACGATGTCGTCGGCGAACAGGCCGACGGCCACCGCGTACACCCGTCCCTCGCGCTCGGCCGTCAGCACGGTTGCCCGTCCCGGCCGTCCCTGCACCGACACCGAGACGATGGGCGCGCGGCCCGAGAACGCCGCCTGGATCACTTCGGGCGCAATCATGGGGGGCTCGCCCTCCAGCGCGGTGGACTGCAGCACGAGCCGCCCGTCGCGGTCGAAGATCTGCACGAACTTCTCGGTGAAGGCGCCGCCGTCGAGCTGTGCGTACGGGGCCTCGTGCAGGTGCACGTCCCCGAGGCCGTCGGTGGACGAGGCCGCCTCGGTGGCGGCCACGGTGCGCACGTTGCGGTCCAGCCAGCGGTCGAGATAGAGGCGCGCGCCGGCGTACACCGCCAGGTTCGCCACGCCCAGCAGCACGCCCACGGCCAGCGTCCACCGCAGGGTGAGCCGTGCGCGGAAGGTCGTGAGCCGGGGCAGGCGGATCATGGGCGGCGGTCCCGCTTGAGCATATAGCCCAGTCCGCGCACGGTGTGGATGAGCGGCTCGGGGGTGGCGGTCTGCAGCTTGCGCCGGACGTAGCCGACGTAGACGTCGGCGTTGTTCGAGAGCGGGTCGTAGTCGCCGCCCCACACGTGTTGCGCCAGCTGATCGCGCGTCACGATGGCCTCGGCGCGGCGCACGAGGAACTCCAGCAGGCGGTACTCGGTGGCTGTCAGCGTGAGCGGCATGCCGTCCACCATCACGGTGTGGCCGACGGGATCCACCGAGATGGGGCCGTAGTCCAGGGTGTTGGTCAGGTGGCGCGTGCGGCCGCGGCGCGTCAGCGCGCGCAGGCGCGCCAGCAGCTCTTCGAAGGCGAACGGCTTCACCAGGTAGTCGTCCGCGCCGCCGTCGAGGCCCGAGATGCGGTCGCTGACGGCGTCGCGCGCGGTCACCACGATGACCGGCGTGTCCACGCCCTTCGCGCGCAGCTGCCGGCACACCTCGAAGCCGTCCAGCCCGGGCAGCATCAGGTCCAGCACCACCGCATCGTATTCCTCGGCGGTGGCCATGTCGACGGCCGAGAGCCCGTCGGCCACCAGGTCCACCAGGTGGCGCTCTTCGGTGAGGCCACGGACGATGAACCGGCTGATCTCGGGGTCGTCTTCGACGACGAGGACTCGCATGGTTACACCTCGATGTCAGCGGCCTCCCGGCGCGCGACCCATGCCTCCATCATGTCGTACAGCGTCGGCAGCACGATCAGCGTCAGCAGCGTCGACGTGACGATGCCCCCGATGACCACGGTGGCCAGGGGCCGCTGCACCTCGGCGCCCGCGCCGTGCGAGAGCGCCATGGGCAGGAACCCGATGGCCGCGACCATCGCGGTCATCAATACCGGCTTCAGCCGCGACGCCGCGCCCGCGAGCGTGGCCTCGCGAATGCCCATGTCCTCGTCCTCGCGCAAGGCGCGGATGGCCGCGATCATCACCACGCCGTTGAGCACCGCCACGCCGAAGAGGGCGATGAACCCCACCGAGGCCGAGAGGTTCAGCGTCAGCCCCCGCAGCCACAGCGCCGCCACGCCGCCGACGGCGGCGAGCGGTACGTTCATCAGGATGAGCAGCGCCCAGCGGAACCGGCCGAACGTGACCATCAGCAGTACGAAGATGATCACCAGCGACAGCGGCACGACGATGACCAGGCGGGCCATGGCCCGCTGCTGGTTCTCGAACTGCCCGCCCCAGGTGAGGTAATAGCCGGTCGGGAGCGTGACCACGCCTTCGAGCCGGCTCTGCGCCTCGGCCACAAAGCTGCCCACGTCGCGGCCGCGGACGTTGCTCTGCACGACGAGCCGGCGCTCGGCGTTCTCGTGGTTGATGGCCTCGGGCGTCGCCGCGAGCTTGATGCTCGCCAGGCGGTTGAGCGGCACGCGCTCGCCGCCGGGCGCGGTGACCACCAGGGCCGCGATGGCGTCGGCATCCTGGCGCATGGCCTGCGGCAGGCGGACGACGATCGGAAAGCGGCGCGCTCCGTCGAGCAGTTCCGTGGCTTCGCTGCCGCCGACGGCTGCCTCCACCACCTGCTGCACGTCGGTGACGTGCAGCCCGTAGCGCGCGATGGCGTCGCGGTCGATCTGGACCTCGAGCTGCGCCCCGCCCGACAGGATCTCGACCTGCGTGTCGGCCGCGCCAGGCACGTGCTCGATGATGTCCAGCACCTGGGCGCCGATGCGCTCGAGCACCGCCGAGTCGGGACCGAACACCTTCACCGCCACGTCGGCCTTGATGCCCGACACCACCTCGTCCAGCCGCATGGCCATCGGCTGCGTGAAGTTCACCGACAGGCCCGGCACGTGCGACAGCGACTCGGCCATCGCGTTGATCAGGTCTTCCTTGCTGCGCCCGCTCTCCCACTCGTCCTCGGGGTGGAGCAGCACGTAGACGTCGCCCTGGTAGATGCCCATCGCCTCGGTGGCCAGGTCGGGCCGTCCCATCTTGGTGACGATCTGCGAGATCTCCGTGAAGTTCCGCAGCAGGATCTGCTCGACGCGCGTGGAGATCTGGACCGACTCCTCGAGCGACACGGAGGGGAGCTTGCGGGTCTCGACCAGGATGGATCCTTCGTCCAGCCGCGGCATGAACTCGGTGCCGAGGAACGGGATCGACCCGAGCGCCGTGGTCACCAGCACCACCGCCACGCCGATGGTGAACAGGGGATGCCGCATGTGCAGGGCCAGATGACTGGTGTACAGGTTCCGCAGGCGGACGAACCACCGCTCTTCTTCGTGACGCCCCGAGAGCTTCAGCAGGTAGGACGAGACCACCGGCACGCCCGTCAGCGACAGCACCAGCGATCCGAAGAGCGCGG
>DAIRFN010000049.1:20859-21204 GCA_036795065.1 Vicinamibacterales bacterium | reverse complement strand
GGATCCGCACGGCGGGCTGGGGAGCGCGCGCGGCGCTGTCGCTCTGGATGCTGGCGGGCGCGCCCCGGGCTTGGTGATCGCGTGCGCGTACCCGGGCCTGAACGCCTGCCTGCCGAACGTCAGGTTCACCCAGATTCTCGGCCCGGTCGCGCTGCCGTCTGGCACCTACACGATCGCTATCTACGGCGGCGGGACGGGTTGCACAGGAGGCGTTGCGCTCGGGCCGCTCGATGTGTCCTCCATGCCTGACGAGATCGCAGCCGTATTTCACACGGCGGCCGCTCCGGAGGTGGACCTCGTCGTCGCCCGTGCGCTGCACGATGGCGGCCTCGACACCCGGCAGCG
>DAIRFN010000049.1:0-20849 GCA_036795065.1 Vicinamibacterales bacterium | reverse complement strand
TGCCTTCGGCCGCGGCAGTTCCCCCGAGACCAGGGTGACCGGCATCCCGAACGGCGCGAGCCTGTCGACGGCGGTCCGCGCAGGGAACCGGGATGTGGCGCTGCCGGCCGGAGGCAACACTCCGGCTTTCGGCCCCGTCAACGTACGGGTGCTGCCCAGGACGGCGTGTCTGATGTTTGCCTGCACCCTCACGTCCGAAGGCTGTTTCCACGAAACCGATCGTCCTCGGCCAGGCGTCGGTATACTTGGCTCGTGACCTCTCATCCCCGGCGCGGTGTCACGGTGCGGCGCTACGCGTCGAACGCCGAGGCCGACCAGCACGATCTCGATTACTGGAAGCAGGTCCCTGCCGCCGACCGTGTGCGACTCGTGTGGACCCTCTCCGTGGAGCAGTGGCAACTCGCCGGACGGCTGCCCGATGAACCCGGACTTTGTCGATCTGTTGCGCGCATTCATCGGCGCTGACGTCCGGTTCCTCGTCGTCGGCGCCTATGCACTGGCCCATCACGGGCGGCCTCGCGCGACCGGAGACCTCGACGTCTGGGTGGAGCCCACCCCTGCCAACGCCCCTCGGGTCGTCAGGGCGCTCGCCACGTTCGGCGCACCAATGACCGGTATCACGGAGAGCGACTTCGCCACGCCCGGTGTCGTCTTCCAGATTGGCGTGCCACCCGGGCGTATCGACATCCTGACCGAGCTCACCGGACTCGCATTCGACGAGGCGTGGCCCGGCCGTGAGCCAGGCCGGTTCGGCGACCTGACGGTGGACTTCATCGGGCGCGACGCCTTCATCCGCAACAAGCGCGCCACCGGTCGCGCGAAGGACCTGGGAGACATCGAGGGGCTGTAGCCGATCGCTTCACCGCCTGAGATGGTCTCCTGCTCCATCGCCGCTAGTCCATCCGCAGGGCGACTGTCGGCTCCACGCCCAGCGCGCGGCGCGTCGGGACGACACACGCGAGGAGGCAGACTCCCAGCATCAGGGCGGCGGAGGCCAGGAGCATCGCCCCGTCCTCGAGCGAGAACTCACCGGTCAGCCCCGGAACCACGAACACCGAGGCAGGCTGGGCCGCGGCGAGGCTGCCGGATGACACCAGCAGGGCCGCAGCGACGAACAGGGGGGCAAGGACACGCGTCATAATCACTCCTCCATGGCACGGCCCGCGGCCGCGAATGGCACTGAACCGTAGGGCATTACGCCGCGCCCGGCCGGGGGATCCGCGCGACGTAGGGTGCCGGTGAAAATGGCGGCCGATGGACGATGAGGAGAACAATGGCGACCATAGGACTCATTGGCGCGGGACATATCGGCGGCCAGGTCGCGCGGCTGGCCATTGCGAGCGGCTACGACGTGGTCCCACGCCGTCGCCGTGTACACCTCGATGCTCCCCGGCGCGATGGTGGCGTTGCCGTGGGCGGCGACATCGTACCCGGCGGGCACCGTGAAGAACGTCGCGAGCGGCGGCATGAAGTCCGGGTGCCGCCACGCCGACTCCTTCTCGATCGGCACCGATGCCGGCATCGGCGCAGCGTGGTCGCGGCCGGGACGACGCGTCAGCCCCTGATGCCGGCGGGCGAGACCGAACCCGCGGCTCGGCTTCTGCCGCCGCCGAGCGTGAGCCTTCAGTCGAGAAACGTCGTGCGGATCGTGTGCGCCACGGCGGCCATGGCCTCCTTCAATGCGACGCGTCTGCGAGTGGCCTCGGCGGACGCGCCCGGCGTCGCGGCGATCGCGTCCGCACAGCGCTCCGCGAGCGGCAGATTCGCCGGCCGCGTCTCCATGCGGGCCAGCAGCGTCTTGACGTAGTGCACCTGCGCCCGCGCGTGCGCAATCCGCGCGAGGGCCTGCTTCACGGTGACGGCGCCGTGTTGCGCCTCCTGCAGCAGCCGGCACTCGAACGTGCGACACGCCCTGGGCCGCCGCCCGTAGATACTGCACCTGGTACGGTGTAACGCCGCACACGGCAGCGGCAGCAGGTCGGCGCCACCCTCGTCGTCGTCGAGATCCAGGCCCAGGGTCTCGAGTCGCCCGGCCTCTGCCGGCCCGGTCAGCTCCACGTCACCGAGCAACGTGCCGTCGCAGCACAGCCCACAGTTCGTGCACAGCGTGCTGGTCAGCATGGCGCCACGTTACACGGTTCGGCGCCCGTCGTGTCCTTCGTGTTCCCGTGGACGTGTTCCCGTGGACACCGGGTGATATACTGCGCACCCTCGCGCACCGCCCCGTCCACCGGGACCGCGCGCAAATCCCGCGAAGGAGACTGCCATGAACGTCGCTGTTTCCCTGACCGTGAACGGTCAGCAGCACGACCGAGAAGTGGACGCCCGCCTGCTGCTCGTCCACTTCCTGCGCGACACGCTCGGCCTCACCGGCACCAAGGTCGGCTGCGACACCAGCCAGTGCGGGTCCTGCACGGTGCTCGTGGACGGCGTCGCCGTGAAGAGCTGCACCTGCCTCACGGCCCAGGCCGACGGCGCCCAGGTGACGACCATCGAGGGCCTGGCCGCGCCGGGCACGCTGCACCCCATCCAGGAAGCCTTCTGGAACAAGCACGGCCTGCAGTGCGGCTTCTGCACGCCGGGGATGGTGTTCGCCACGCACGAGCTGCTGCGCCAGAACCCGCACCCCACGCCCGAGGAGATTCGTCACGGCCTCGAGGGGAACCTCTGCCGCTGCACCGGCTACCAGAACATCGTGCGCGCCGTGCAGGCGGCGGCCGACGCCATGGGAGGTGCGAAGTGAGCGCCCGCGTCTTCGGCTCGGCCATCCGCAGGCGCGAGGACCCGCGCCTGCTCACCGGCACCGGCACCTTCACCGACGACATCGCGCTCCCGGGCCTGGTGCACGCCGCCATGCTGCGCAGCCCGCACGCGCACGCGCGCATCAAGAGCCTCGACACGTCGAAGGCCGCGAAAGCGCCGGGCGTGCTGGCCGTCTACACCGCGAAGGATACCGAGGGCGCCCTCAAGCCCATGCCGTGCGCATGGCTGGTGCCGAACGCGGACCTGAAGGTGGCCGAGTACCCGGTGATGGCGAAGGACACCGTGCGCTACGCCGGCGACATCGTCGCCGTCGTGGTGGCGCAGTCGCCCTACCAGGCCTACGACGCGCTCGAGCTCATCGACGTGGCCTACGAGCCGCTGCCCGCAGTGGTGGATCCGCAGAAGGCCACCGCCAAGGACGCGCCGCAGCTGCACGCCACCGCCCCGGGCAATCAGGCGTTTCACTGGACCGTCGCCGGCGGCGACGTGAACGCCGCGTTCTCGGCTCCCGGCGCCGTCATCGTGAAAGATCGCATCATCCAGCAGCGGCTCATCCCCACGGCCATGGAGCCGCGCTCGGCGGTGG
This sequence comes from Vicinamibacterales bacterium, assembly GCA_036795065.1. GTDB lineage: Bacteria > Acidobacteriota > Vicinamibacteria > Vicinamibacterales > UBA2999 > VFZN01. Next base: position 17,500 of record DAIRFN010000049.1, on the reverse strand, counting down.
CCCAGTGGACCGCCGCCTCGCAGGAGCTCACGCTCTGGAACACCACGCAGAACCCGCACATCGTCCGGTTCATCGCGTCCATCGTGACGGGCGTGCCCGAGGACAAGCTGCGCGTGGTGGCGCCGGAAGTGGGCGGCGGCTTCGGCAGCAAGATCCCGCAGTATCCCGGCGAGTTCATCGCGTGTTTCTGCGCGATGCGGCTGAACCGCCCGGTGAAGTGGACCGAGACACGCAGCGAGAACTACGTGGCCACCACGCACGGGCGCGACCACGTGCAGGAAGTGGAGATGGTGGGCACGAAGGACGGGAAGATCACCGGCGTGCGCGCGAAGGTCTGGGCCGGCATGGGCGCGTATCTCTCCACCGCGGCGCCAGGCATCCCCACCATCCTGCACGGCCTGATGCTCTGCGGGCCATACCTGATCGAGGCCGTGCACGAGGACGTCTACGGCGTCTACACGAACACGACGCCGGTGGAGGCCTATCGGGGCGCCGGGCGGCCCGAAGCCACCTACATGCTGGAGCGGCTCATCGACCGTTTCGCCGCGGCCATCGGGAAGGATCCGGTGGAGGTGCGCCGCATCAACCTGATCCCGAAGTTCGACAACGGCCACGCCGTGGCCACGGGCCTCAGCTACGACAGCGGCGATTACCACGCGAACCTCGAGAAGGCGCTGGCGCACATCGGCTACGACCAGCTGCGCAAGGAACAGGCCGAGGCGCGCGCGAAGGGACGCCTCATGGGCATCGGCGTGTGCACCTACGTCGAGATCTGCGGCCTCGGACCGTCGCAGGTGGCCGGCGCCGTCGGCTTCCAGGGCGGCCTGTGGGAGAGCGCGATCGTCCGCTTCCATCCCTCGGGCAAGGTGAACGTCTTCATCGGCGCGAAGCCCCACGGGCAGGGCGAGGAAACCACCTTCGCGCAGATCGTCGCTTCGGAAGTCGGCGTGGACGTGAACGACGTGAAGGTGATGCACGGCGACACCGACAAGACGCCGATGGGCTGGGGCACCTATGGCAGCCGGACCACGGCCGTCAGCGGCGCGGCGCTGGCCATCGCGGTGCGCAAGATCAAGGACAAGGCGAAGGCGCTGGCGGCGCACCTGCTCGAGGCGTCGGCCGAGGACATGGACTACGCCGACGGCAAGTTCTTCGTGAAGGGAGCGCCAGCGAAGGCGAAGACCATCCAGGACATCGCGCTCATGGCGAACGTGGCCTGGAACATGCCACCCGGCATGGAGGCGGGGCTCGAGGCCTCGAGCTTCTACGATCCGCCGAACTTCGTCTACCCGTTCGGCTCCCACGTCGCGGTCGTGGAGGTGAACCCCTCCACCGGCGCGATTGCGCTCAAGCGCTACGTCTGCGTGGACGATTGCGGCCCGCAGATCAACCCGATGATCGTGGAGGGCCAGGTGCACGGCGGCGTGGTCCAGGGCATCGGCCAGGCGCTATGGGAAGAGGCCGTCTACTCCGACAACGGCCAGCTGCTCACCGGCTCGCTGATGGACTACGCCATTCCGCGCGCGGACGTGCTGCCCGACATCGAGGTGCTGAACACCGTCACGCCCTCGCCGCACCACCCGCTCGGCGTGAAGGGGATCGGCGAGGCGGGGACCATCGCATCCACGTGCACCATCTACAACGCGGTGATCGATGCGCTGCGGCCGCTCGGCATCGAAGAGTTGCGCATGCCCATGACGCCGGAACGGGTCTGGCGCGCCGTGCAGACGGCGAAGAAGGGAGCCTGAGATGTACGCCTCGCCTTTCGCGTATCACCGCGCCTCATCGGTGGCCGACGCCCAGCGACTGCTGGCGGCCAACCCCGGCGCGAAGATTCTGGCCGGCGGACACAGCCTGCTGCCCACGATGAAGCTTCGCCTGGCGGCCCCCGCCGCCATCGTCGACATCGGCCGCATCGCGGAACTGAAGGGCATCGAGATCGTGGACGACGGGCTTCGCATCGGCGCGATGACCACGCACGCCGAGGTGGCGGCATCGCCGCTGCTGGCGGATGCATGCCCGGTGGTGTCCGATGCGGCGGCACGCATCGGCGACCCCGCGGTCCGCAACCGCGGCACCATCGGCGGAAGCGTCGCGCACGCCGATCCGGGCGCGGACCTGCCGACCGTGCTCGCGGCCGTGGGCGCGCGCATCGAGATGGCCGGTCCCTCCGGCACGCGCACCGTCGATGCCGCCCAGTTCTTCCAGGGCATGATGACCACCGCCCTCGACGAGAACGAGATCGTCACGGCGGTGTCGGTGCCCTCGCTGGGCGCCGGTCGCGGGTCGGCCTACGCCAAGTTTCCGCACCCCGCGTCGCGCTATGCCGTCATCGGCGCCGCGGCGGTCGTGGACGTGGCGGACGGCGCCTGCACGCGCGCCATCATCGTCGTCGGCGGGATCACGGGAATGCCCACGCGCCTGCCGTCGGTGGAGGCAGCCCTCGTGGGCCATCCGCTCACGGACCAGGCCATCGTCTCGGCATGCGGCAAGGCCGCGGGAGACCTCTCGGGCGACCTGATGGGCGACATCTTCGCATCGGCCGAGTACCGCCGCGCCGTGGCCGGCGTCTACGTGGCCCGGGCGGTCGCCGCGGCGGCCAAGCGGGCGAGTTGAGCACCGAGCCCCTCGTCCGCTCCATCGACGAGGTCCAGGCGCGGCTGGCGGCGGAGGGCTACGTCGCCGACCGCGCGCTGGGAACGTCCATCTACCTCGCGGTATCGCTGCGCCGTCCGCTCTTCCTCGAAGGCGAAGCGGGCGTCGGGAAGACGGCCGTGGCGCGGGCGCTCGCCTCGGTCCTCGGCACCGAGCTTATCCGCCTCCAGTGCTACGAGGGGCTCGACGTCTCGCACGCAGTCTACGAGTGGGACTACGCGCGCCAGCTGCTCGAGCTTCGCATCCTCGAAGCGGCTCACGCCGTGGACCGCGCCGCCGCGCGCCAGGAGCTCTTCAGCGAGGCGTACCTGATCAAACGGCCGCTGCTCCGCGCCCTCGAGGGCAAGCCCGGCAAGCCGCCCGTGCTGCTCATCGACGAGATCGACCGCGCGGACGAGGAGTTCGAGGGCTACCTGCTGGAGCTGCTCTCGGAGTTCCGCGTCACCATTCCCGAGCTCGGCACCATTGCGGCCGCCGAGCCGCCCATCGTCATCCTCACGTCGAACCGCACGCGCGAGGTGCACGACGCGCTGAAGCGGCGCTGCCTCTACCAGTGGATTGAATACCCGACCTTCGAGAAGGAGCTGGCAATTGTCCAGCGGCGCGTGCCGCAGGCAGACGAGGCGCTCTCGCGCCAGGTGACGGCGGTGGTGCAGGAGCTGCGGACCGCGGAGTTGTACAAGACGCCGGGCGTGTCGGAGACGCTGGACTGGGTCTCGGCGCTCGTGGCACTGGACCGCCACGATCTGGACCCGGCCACCATCGAGGAGACGCTCGGGGTCGTCCTGAAGGCGCGTGAGGACATCGAGGCCATGAAGGGCGAGCGCCTCACGGGCCTGCTCTCGCGCGCAATGCTGCACGGCGTGCGGAAGAGCGGGTGATGGATCGGGCCCGCCTACGACTGCGCATCGAGGGGGCCAGGGCGCGGTGGGACGTCCGGCAGAGGACTCACGGCCCGGACGACTTCACGGTGACACCGGACGAATCAGTCGATCACATGTCGGCGCGTCACCTCGTGCGCTGGCCGGCCTCAGGGTCGGGCGTGCGATGGGCGTACCGTTTCTGACGGACGGAGGCCGCCCAGGAAGTCAGGGGACCTAGGCAACGCGCAACAGACGACTGCGGGAGCTACAGGTGTGCCCCGCTTATAATCGCGATGTGGACTCTCAGCCGCTCGCCCTCGACACCACCCCCGAGATTGAGAAGCGGCAGGTCGAGGCATGGCGGCGCATGCGGCCCGCTGAGAAGCTTGCGCTCGTGCTGCAGATGAGCGCCAATGTGCGCCAGCTCGCGCTGGCTGGCGTGCGCCGGCGGCATCCCGACGCATCAACGCACGAGCTGCAACTCCGATTGGCACAAGTGATCCTGGGAGACGAGCTCGCAAGGGCGGTGTACCCCGAGATCGACACGCTGGACCGTCCGTGAGCGTTCCACTCGATCCCATCGACGTCGCGCTGCTCGTGACGAGCGCGCTCGACGACCTGGGGGTCCTCCACACCATCGGCGGCTCCATCGCCAGCTCTCTGGCCGGGGAACCCCGCTCGACCATTGATATCGACGTCGTCGCTGCCCTCGAGAAGCGGCACGTCCCCGCCCTCGTCGCGAAGCTCGAGGCGGAGTTCTACGTCGACCAGCAGGCGCTCGCCCGTGCGGTTCGTGAGCGACGAAGCGCCAACCTGATTCACCAGGCCACGCAGGTGAAGGTCGACCTATTCGTCGCGGGCGGCACGCCGCTCGACGCGGCACAGCTCGCGCGCCGGTCGGAGGTTGATCTCGACGGGCGCCGGCTGTTCGTCCATCCGCCTGAGGATGTCCTCCTGCAGAAGCTTCGCTGGTACCGAATGGGCGGTGAGGTGTCCGATCGACAGTGGCGGGACGTGCTCGGCATCGTCCGCGTGCAGGGACCCCAACTGGATCGGGTCTACCTGCAAGCCCAGGCCCCGAAGCTCGGCGTTGCTGACCTGCTCGAACGCGCGCTCTCCCAGGGAACGCGTGACTAGCCGAATTCCGACTCCCGGTTCTCGACTCCCGACTCCCGATCCATGGCTCTCGCCGCCAACCTCCTCGTCTTCGGCCGCCTGCTCCGCTCGCTCGGCCTTGACGTCTCCGCGACGCAGATGTCCGATGCCCTCGAGGCACTCGTGCTCGTCGGGCTTGCGCGGCGCGATGACGTCCGACACGCTCTTCGCACGTTGTGGGTCCGGCGCCGCGACGAGCTGCCGGTCTTCGACGCCGCCTTCGACGCCTTCTGGCAGGACCACGGCGAGCGCTGGGGCCGGCGGGATCTTCGCGCCATCGGCGAGCCGCGCACCGGCATCTCCATCCAGATCGAGACCGTGCTGCCCGAGCTGGACGATGCGGCCGGCGCCGGGGATTCGGAGGAATCCGATCGCCCGCTGCCCGAGGGTGAAGTGCAGACGTGGAGCTCTGTGGAGGCGCTCCGCGATCGGGACCTGGCGGACATGACCCCCGCCGAGCTCGCGCAGGCGCGCGCCGCGCTGGAGGCGCTCACGTGGAATCCGGGACAGAAGCGAACGCGGCGCTGGGCCATCGGCGCCGGGCCGCGGGTCGACCTCAGGCGCGCGTGGCGGCAGAGCCTGACCACCGGCGAGATCGTCACGCTGCCCACGCGCGCGCGGACCACGCGCCGCCGGCCCATCGTGCTCTTCGCGGACGTCAGCGGATCCATGGAGCGCTACTCGCGCATGCTGCTCCACTTCGCGCACGTCCTCACGCGCGCGAACCACAAGGTCGAAGCCTTCGTCTTCTCCACGCGCCTCACGCGCATCACGCTGGACCTCCGCACCCGGCGCATAGACGAAGCGGTGACCGCGGCGGCGCGACGGGTGCCGGACTGGTCCGGAGGCACGCGCATCGGCGATGCGCTGCGCACCTTCCACGTCCGCTGGGCGCGCTACGTGCTGGGCCGCGGGGCCGTGGTGCTGATGGTCTCGGACGGCTGGGATCGCGGCGACCCGCACGAGCTTGCGCAGCAGGTGGCGCGGCTGCAGCGCAGCTGCCATCGGTTGATCTGGCTGAGCCCGCTGCTGGGGACCGCGGACTATCGCCCGCTGACGCGCGGCCTGGTGGCGGCGCTGCCCTACGTGGACGACTTCCTGCCGGTGCGCACGCTCCGCAACCTCGAGGACCTGGCGGCCCACCTCAACAGCCTCCCGCCCCGGCGTGCGCCGCGACGGCAGGCGGTCACCCCGCGAGAGGCGATAATGCCGTCATGACCCTCGAAGGCACCTACACCTTCAACGCCCCGCGCGAGCGCGTGTGGGCACTGCTGATGGACCCGGCCGCGCTCTCCTCGTGCATCCCCGGTTCCGAGGGCCTCGAGCCGATCGGGGGCGACCGCTACCGCGCGAAGGTCGTCGTCTCGGTGGCGATGATCAGCGGGTCGTACGACGGCACCGTCTCGATTCTCGACAAGGTGGAGCCCGAGTCGTTCCGGCTGGCCATCGAGGGGCAGGGCAAGGCTGGCTTCGTCAACGGCGACGCGCGCGTGGCCCTTCGCGAGGACGGCGATACGACCATCGTGGACGTGGCCGGCACCGCGGAGGTGGGCGGCATGATCGCCCGTGTGGGCCAGCGGCTCGTCGGCAGCGTGTCGAGAATGATGCTCGACCGCCTGTTCGCGTGCCTGCAGGGGAAGGTCTAGGGGACCCTGCTCAGGGCACCCGCGTGCAGTAGGCCCCGCCGGTGCACGTCTCGGGCACGTAGGTCTCGCTCTCCACGAACCACTCACCGCCGATCTTCCGCCACTTGGCGAAGTAGCTGCCGGTGAGCTGAATCTTCCCGTCCGGATCCGTCCATGACCCGGTCCAGCGGCCGTGTTCCGACGCCATCAACCAGGGAGAGAACACGCGCACCTCGTCCGGCGTGCGGCGGTACACGACGTCCGGCCGTGTCCGGAACTGCTCCACGAAGCTTTGCACGTTCGCCTCGCGCGACTCGCGATGGATGGAGTTGGAGGTCACGACGATGACGTTCGGCGCGAGGATCGCCCCAATCCCGGCGGTGTCGTGGCGTGCGATGGCGGTGTTCGACGACTCGCGACGGGCGCGGATCCGCTGCTCGTCGGTCGCCTCCTGGGCATTGACGTGGCCCGCCCACGAAGCTAGGGCGAGTGCGATCAGAGCGGCCGCTCGCATCCACTTCGAGGGCCGGGCGATTCGATGCGGAGACCCAAGGCCCAGCACCCAAGACCTCAAGACCATAGCGAGTCCAGCAAACCCTGCGCCCACGCGATCTCGTCGTCGTTGATCAGGTGCCCCATGCCGGGGTAGATGCGCTTCGTGACCGCGGCCTCCATGCGCGTGCACAGCTCCGCGCTCTCGATCACCCGGGAGGCCGGCACGTGGCTGTCCACGTCGCTGCACCCGAAGAACACGGGCGTGCCGTCGAAGCGGCCCGACTCGTCCCAACGCGTGCCCGGCGGCCCGATGGCACCGCCGCTGTACGCCACGACGCCACCGAAGCGCGACGCGTGCCGCACCGCGAACTCGGTGGCGAGGCACGCGCCCTGCGAGAAGCCGAGCACGACGAGGTGGTCGCGCGGAACGCCGGCGGCTTCCACGCGCTCGACGAGCGATTGCAGCACCGCGAGCCCGGACGACAGCCCGGGCTCGTTGCTCGCGATGTCCGCCAAGAAGCTGTAGGGATACCACGTGCGGTTCGCCGCCGCAGGAGCGAGGTACGTCACCTCCGGCCGCGCAAGCCGCGGCGCGAGGTCAAGAATGTTCTCCGGTCCCGCATTTCGCCCGTGCACCATGATGACAACAGCAGGCGCTTCCCCAAGCGGCTTGCCCGCCTGTAGCACGGGCTGTCCGTCGTGCGTGCCCATCAGCGGTATTCCACCGGGACGAGGTTGGACTCGATGGACCCCCGGTAGGGCTCCTCCCAGGGAGGCAGCTTCAACGCGCGCCCGAGCTCGGACAGGTCTTCGTCGACCGTGAAACCTGGCTGGATGGTCGCCACCTCGAACAGCACCCCTCCCGGCTCGCGGAAGTAGATGGACTGGAAGTAGCAGCGGTCGCGCACGTCGGTGACCCGCACCCCCAGCGACAGCAGCTCGTCGCGGAGCCTGAGCTGCTCCTCACCGGTCCCGATGGCCATCGCCACATGGTGGACGGTCCCGAGGCCGTTGACGGCCTGGGTGGCATCGGGGTCCTCGACGATGTCGATGAAATGGCCCGGCGTGTCGCCGCCGGCCGCCACACGCGTACGGTTCCCGGCTTCGGCGACGACCGTGTAGCCGAGCACGCTGGTCATCAGCTCGAGCGTCGGCGCCAGCGTCCGCACGAGCAGCGTCACGCTGTGCAGCCCGCGGATGGCCTCGCCCGCGCCCACGCCGTTTCCCGTCCACGGCGCGCGTGCATCGCGGTCGCTCCCGACGAGCTCGAACCACAGGCCCGACGGGTCGTCGAAGCGGATCACCTCGTCACCGAAGCGCGCACCGGGTTCTTCCACCGTCACGTTCGCCTCACGCAGGCGGCTCCGCCAGAAATCCATCGACCCGGCCGGCACCGCGAAGGCGGTGGTCGCCACCTGGCCCCTGCCCTTCGTTCCCACCGGCACGCCGTACCCCTTGTAGGGAAACGTCGTCCAGATGGTGCCAGGCACGCCGCGTTCGGTCCCGTAATAGAAGTGGTAGACGTTGTGGTTATCGAAGTTGACGGTCTTCTTGACCAGCCGCATGCCGAGCAGGGTCAGGCAGAAGTCCAGGTCGGCCTGGGCATCGTTGACGGTGGCCGTCACATGGTGCAGCCCGAGGATGCTGTGTCCCATCGGTCGATTCTACCCGCCCCCCCCGCGTGCTGGCATGCGCCATCCGCAACGACGCCCGCGGAGGGGAGGGTTCATGGTCCGTCCGAAGCACGTGTGGTTCGGCTGCGTCTTCGTCATGATGGGCGGGCGTTTGATATGCTCGCAGCGATGACCGGCGATGCCGCGCGAGCCTACGTGAAGCGTTGGGCCGAGACGGGACGCGTGCTGGAACGGCAACGGTGGGACGAGTTGGCTGGGCTCGGTCCGCGGGAGGCGCTCGAGGCCACCGACGCGTTGATACGCGCCGCGCTGCTGGTCCCGCTGCCCGAGGAACGACGCCGATATTCCGGCCTCGTCGAGCAGCAGCGCGCCTTCCATCGGAAGCGCTCGTGAACCCACTGTTCGAGGCGGCGGCGGAGATCCAGGGCTTCTTTCTCGAGCGGGACTGGCGGAGCGCCGTGATTGGCGGCCTCGCGGTGCAACGCTGGGGTGAGCCGCGACAGACACGGGACGTCGACCTGGCGTTGCTCACCGGCATCGGTGGCGAGCACGAATACGTCGACGCGATCCTCGCCCGGTTCCAGGCCCGCCGTCCCGACGGCCGCGCCTTCGCGCTGACCTACCGCGTGCTGCTGATTCAATCCACCGCGGGCGTGCCCCTGGACATCTCGCTCGCGGCGCTGCCCTACGAGGAGCGGGTGATGTCGCGCTCGAGCCCGTTCGCGTTCACCTCGGACTGCGTCATCACCACCTGCTCGGCCGAGGATCTCGTCGTACTGAAGGCCTTCGCGGACCGCCCGCAGGACTGGCTCGACGTCGAAGGCATCATCGTGCGTCAGCGAAGCGAGCTGGACCGCACCCTGGTCCGTCGCGAGCTGCGGGAGCTGCTCGACCTGAAGGAAGACCTCGGTCCGGAGGCTGTCCTCACCAAGCTGTTCGAGAAGCACCCGTCCTGAGTCTTCAAGCACGCCCCGCGCCGCAGATGTTCCCGTAGACACGCTCTTCGCGGTACAACAGAGAGGCGTGCCCGCCTCCCTCAGCGACCTCCTCCCCTACGGCCCGGGGGTCACCAACGACCTGATCCTCGATCGCTTCCTCGACTACGTCTCCAGCCGCGGCCTCTCGCTCTACCCCGCCCAGGAAGAAGCCATCCTCGCGCTCCTCGACGGGCAGAACGTCATCCTCAACACGCCGACCGGCTCGGGGAAGTCGCTCGTCGCCACCGCGATGCTCTTCGCGGCGCTCGCGCGCAACGAGCGCGCGGTCTGCACCTTCCCGATCAAGGCGCTGGTCAACGAGAAGTGGATGCAGCTGTGCCGCGAGTTCGGGCCCGAGTACGTGGGGCTCGCGACCGGCGACGCGTCCGTCAACCGCGATGCGCCCATCCTCTGCTGCACCGCCGAGATCCTGGGCAACATCGCGCTCCGCCAGGGCGCCGAGGCCGACATCCAGCACGTCGTGATGGACGAGTTCCACTACTACGCGGACCGCGACCGCGGCGTGGCGTGGCAGACGCCGCTGCTGACGATGCGGAAGACACGCTTCCTGCTGATGTCGGCGACGCTTGGTGACACGACGCCGTTCGAACAACGACTGACGGCGCTCAACGGACGGCCGACGGTCACCGTGAAGTCGGCGACGCGGCCCGTGCCGCTCGAGTACGCGTACGCCGAGATTCCCCTTCCGCACACCATCGAGAAGCTGGTGGACGAGGGCAAGGTGCCCGCCTACGTCGTCCACTTCACGCAGGCGGACGCCGCCAGCAGCGCGCAGGACTTCACGAGCCTGACAATCGCCACAAGGGAACAGAAGGCGGAGATCGCGGAGCGTATCGCCGGCTTCGACTTCAGCAGCCCCTACGGCGGGGCCATCCGCAAGTGGCTGCGCCATGGCGTGGGCCTCCATCACGCGGGTCTCCTTCCGAAATACCGCGTGCTGGTCGAGCAGCTTGCGCAGCTTGGCCTGCTGAAGGTGATCTGCGGCACCGACACGCTCGGCGCGGGCATCAACGTGCCCATCCGCACGGTGGTGTTCACGCGGCTGTGCAAGTTCGACGGCCAGAAGACCGCGCACCTCTCCGCCCGCGAGTTCCACCAGATCGCGGGCCGCGCGGGCCGCAAGGGCTTCGACGACAAGGGCTTCGTCGTGGTGCAGGCGCCGGAGCACGTGATCGAGAACCTGCGGCTCAGCGAGAAGGCGCGCGACGGGAAGAAAGTGGTCAAGCGCAAGCCGCCCGAGCACAACTACGTGCACTGGGACCTGAACACCTTCACGCGCCTGGTGAACGCGCCGCCCGAGGCGCTGGTCTCGCGCTTCCAGGTGTCGCACGGCATGCTGCTGAACGTGCTCAGCCGCCGAAGCGACGGCTGCCGCGCGATGCCGCGTCTGATTCGCGATTGCCACGAGCCCGAGAGCGCGAAGCCCGCGCATCGCCGGCGCGCCTGGCAGCTCTTCCGCGCGCTCGTCTCACGCCGCATCGTCGAGTTCATCCCGAAGACGCCGGAAGGCGCGAAGCTGCGGGTGAACGTGGACCTGCAGGACGACTTCTCGATGGACCAGGCGCTCTCGCTATACCTGCTCGAGACCATCCCCCTGCTGGATCCCGACTCGCCCACCTACGCGCTGGACCTGCTCACGCTGGTGGAATCGATCCTCGAGAACCCCGAGCTGATCCTGCGGCGGCAGCTGGATCGCATCAAGGATCGCGCGGTGGCCGAGATGAAGGCCGACGGAGTGGAGTACGACCAGCGCATGGAGGCGCTCGAGAAGCTGGAGTACCCGAAACCGCTTCGCGACTTCGTCTACGACTCGTTCAACGCCTTCGCCGACCGCCACCCCTGGGTGGGCGAGGAGAACATCCGCCCGAAGTCCATCGCGCGGGAGATGTTCGAGACCTACAAGTCGTTCGCGGAGTACGTGCTCGAGTACGACCTCGAGCGCTCGGAGGGCCTGCTGCTCCGGCACCTGAACAGCGTCTACAAGGTGCTCGGCCAGACCGTGCCCGACAGCTCCAAGACGGACGAGGTGTTCGAGATCGAGTGGTACTTCAAGTCGGTGGTCCGCGGCGTGGACGATAGCCTCGCCGAGGAGTGGGAACGAATGCGGGGGGCGGGCACGGAGGTTCAAAGCACGGGAGTTCAAAGCACGGGAGTTCAAAGCACGGAGGTTCAAAGCACGTACGACGTCACCGTGGACCGTCGCGCATTCACGGCGGCCATCCGCACGCGAATCTTCGCCGTGCTGAAGGCATGGTCGCGCGGGGACGCGGCGAACATGGTTGCCGCGCTGGACCGGCCGGAGGGCTCGGGTGCCGAAGGGGAGCCGTGGACGCCCGAGCGCGTGCGCGCCACGCTGGACGCCTACGTGGCCGAGCACCAGGCACTCCGCTTCGATCCCGAGGCGCGGAACGCGCGGCACACCCACGTGGCGGCCGCGCCCGACCAGCCGGCCTGGCGCGTGCAGCAGATGCTGGTGGACCCCGAGAGCCTCAACGACTGGGTCGCCGAGTTCGAGGTGGACGTGGAAGCGTCGCGCGCGAAGCAGCAGCCCGTGCTGTGGCTGGCCCGGATTGGCCCGCTTGCCTGAGGCCCTCGGATCGGGGCCAGGACCTCGCGAGGTGCCCCCCTCAGGAACTGACGAGCCGGTCGTCAACACGACAGCGGTAGAATGGCGCACCCTCCCGCATGATGGACCTCAGTCACGTCCGGTTCCACCCGGCTCGAAGGCGTGCGCCGGTCGCGCGGCGGCACCCCGGGCCTGCCACCGATCCTGCACCCTCCGACGAGTCAGGCCACGGCGAGCTGGTGAGAGGCCTCCCCGCCTTGGTGCTGACGCGCGCCCGACTGAATCCGGCGGCGTATCGCGCGGCACCGTTGCGACGCCGGGTTGGGGCCTGCCTCCGAGCCATCAGCGCCGAATCGGAAGGGGCGGCGTGCGCGCGTGTCGATCGCGATGAGGCCGCGCACGGCGCCGCGCTCAACAGCCTGCTCATCGGTGTATCGAGCTTCTTCCGCGATGCCGAGGTGTGGGACACGTTGAGGACCTCGGTCGTGCCCGGGCTCGTTCGGCAACGCTCCGACACCATCAGGGTCCTGAGCCTTGGATGCTCCCTCGGCGCCGAGCTGCACAGCGTGGCGATGCTGCTGGCGGAGGCAGGAGCCCTCCACCGTGCGGAACTCGTGGGGGTGGACTGCCGCCCCAGGGCCGTAGCCACCGCCAGCGCGGCTGTGTTCGATGAGCACTCACTGTCCGGCGTGGCGCCCGATCTGCTCGCGCGTTACCTCGAGCCGGCCGTGACCGGTTGGCGCATCGTCGAACCCCTGCGCCGGCAGGCCACCTGGAAGGTAATGGACGCGACGCGCGACATGCCTGAGGGCCCCTGGGATCTCGTGCTCTGCCGCAATCTCCTGATGTACCTGAGGCGCCGCGTCGCGGACACGATGTGCCGGCGCATGGTGGCGTCGCTGGCTCCGGACGGCAGCCTGGTCCTGGGCAAGGCCGAGCGCCCACCTGCGTCGCTCCACCTCACGCCGCTCGGGCGCTGCATTCACCGATTCGATGGAGCCTGACGCCCTTTTTTTCACGCGCCCGCCGCGCAGGGCGGTTTCGCTCGCGATTTCCGCGGGCCTGGTCATCCTCTGGGCATACATCCGCCTGGTGTTGTTCGACACCACCCAGTCTCCGCTCACCTACGCGCTGCCGTTGCTGGTCTGCGTGTGGACCCGCGACCGTGCGGCGCTGTGGGCCATGGCGGCCATCTTCGTGGCGTTCCACACCGTGAAGATGTTCTGGCTCGTGCCGCCCGGCACGTTGACGCCGGCGGATCTCTGGTCCGACTTCGGGGCGACGGTCACCAACATCGGCGTGGGCGCGGTGGCCGTCCACCTCGTCATCGGCCTGCGTGCCAGGCTCGAGCGCGCGCTGGACAACGTGCGCGCCCAGGCCGATGCCCTCGGTGCGCAGGGCGAAGAGCTCGCGCAACAGAACGAGGAACTTGCCGGCCAGGCCGAGGAGCTGTCGCGGCAGGGCGAAGAGCTCAACTCGCAGAACGAGGAGCTGCAGTCGCAGGCCGAGGAAATCGGCGTCCTCAACGAGGTGTTGCAGCGGCGGGAGCGCCTGCTCGAGGCCCTGCTCGACATGGCGCGGCTGTCGCCCACCGAGGGCGTGGCGCTCGAGCACATCGCGAGGGCCACGATCGACCTGTTCGGAAGCGGCATCGCGGCCGTGGCCGTGTACGAACGAGTGGGTGGGAGCCTCGAGCAGCGTGCCTTCGTCAAGGGTATGCCCGAAGCGGCGGGCCCGGACGCGCTGCCAGGAGAAGCCCTCGTCACGCTCGCCGTGGAAGAGAACCGCACGGCGGCGCTCGACGACCTCTCGCTCCGCCCCGACCTGGTCCCCGCTGGCACCGGCACTATTCGCGCCATGCTCGCCGCCCCCGTGCGCCTCGGTGACCGGGCGCCGGGCGCGCTGGTCGTCTACGCATCGCGCCCGCGGACGTGGGTGGACGAGGAGTTCCGGCTGGCCGAGTGGCTGGCCGGCCAGTGCGGGCGCGTGCTCCTCGCGTTGCGCCTGCAGGCCGAGCTGCGCGAGGGGGACCGCCGCAAGGGCGAGCTCCTGGCCACGCCTTCTCACGATCTGCGCACTCCGCTGGCGCCGATGCGCTATGCGCTGCACCTGCTCGAGGCCGTGCGGGACGACGACGCGACGGCGCTGCCCATCCTTCAGCGCCAGTTCAAGCAGCTCGTGCGGCTGGTGGACGATCTGCTCGACGCCACCCGGCTCTCGAGCAACAGGATCCAGGTCCGGAGGAGCCGCACCGACTTCTGTGCCGTCGTCCGCCACGCGGTGGATGGCTGCCGGCCCGACATCGCCTCCGCCCGGCACACGCTGACCGTGGAATGTCCTCCCGATCCCGTCTGGGTGGACGGGGACCCCGAGCGACTGGCGCAGGTCGCGACGAATCTCATCAACAACGCGAACCGGCACACGCCTGCCGGCGGTCACATCGGCGTCGGTGTCACGACCTCGCCCGCTGAGGTCGTCTTGACGGTCTGCGACGATGGCGTGGGACTGGAGGCCGGCGACCTCGAGCGCGTGTTCGACATGTTCACGCAGGTGGGCACGCCCGGAAGCGGCGGGCTGGGAATCGGCCTCGCGCTCGTCCGCGGCATCGTCGAGCTCCACGGCGGACACGTGGAGGCCTTCAGCGAGGGCGCGGGCCGGGGCAGCCGGTTCCGCGTGACGCTGCCAGCCGCGCGCCAGCAGGCCCTCGACGGCGTTCGGGGGGCCGCGTCATCGCCGATAGGCGGCACGCCGCGGCGCGTGCTCGTCGTGGACGACAACCAGGATGCGGCGGAGATGATGGGCGCCCTGCTCCGACGGCACGGGCACCAGGTCCGGATCGCGCACGACGCGGGCGGCGCGCTGGCCGCCCAGGCCGACTTCGCCGCGGATGTCGCCCTGCTCGACATCGGCCTGCCGGGGGTAGACGGCTACGATCTGGCGCGGCAACTTCGCGCCGCGACATCGCATCCGCTGCGCCTGATCGCGGTGACCGGCTGGGGGCAGGAAGATGACCGCGCCCGGGCGCGAGCCGCCGGTTTCGACGCGCACCTCACCAAGCCGGCCGAGATCGACGCCGTGCTGGCGGCCCTGAAAGTCGTGGCCGAGCCTGGAGTCGCCTCCGAGTGAAGAAGGCCGCCATCGCACTGGTGGCCATCGCCGCCATCGTCATCGTGGGCGGCACGATCGCCGTGCGCGCGCTGCTGGATCCCGAGCACGTGAGGCAGACGCTGGAGCGGCAGGCCTCGGAGGCCCTGGAACAGCCCGTGACGATCGGCCGCGCCGAGCTGACCGTGTGGCCGAGGGCCGGCGTGAGGCTCACCAACCTCGTGGTCGGCGACCCGGCCGCGCTCACGCTGACGCGCACCGACGTGAGCACGTCCCTGCGCGCGCTGTTCGATCGACGCATCGAGGACGCGGAGATCGTCGTCCAGGACAGCGAGCTCGACCTGCCCCTCGTGCTGGCGACCCTCGACCGGCTGCGCTCGCCAGGCGCGCCGGCCGGTGGAGACGGGCCCGAGGGCGAGGGGTCGATGGGCGTGACCCTAGTCAACGTGCGTACCCTCGCGCTCGGCAACGTGCGCATCCGCGCTGGCTCCCGCTCCGCGGTCTTCAACATGGAGTCGTCGCTCGACGGCGATCGGCTCGTCATCCAGTCGGCGTCGGTCGCGTCCGACGTGACGTCGCTGGAGGCGACGGGCACCATCGAGAGCATCGCCAACCGGAAGGGACGCCTCTCGCTCACTGCCGAGTCACTGGATCTGGACGGCCTCGTCGCCTTCGCGCAGGAGTTTGCCAGGCAGGCGATGCCTCCCCCCGCGGCCGCCACCAGCGGGGCCGGCGCCGTACCGGGCGGGCCCCTCGAGCTGACGCTGGACCTGAAGGCCGGCCGGGGCGATGCGGCGGGCATTTCGTTCCGGGACCTCGCGACGACCGGCGTCGTGACGCCGGGTGGCGTTCGCTTCGATCCACTCGCGATGGGGCTGTTCGGCGGGCGGCTGGAAGGCGCGATGAACGTCGACATGTCCGGGGACGAGCCCGTGTTCGCGGTGAACGGCAGCCTGGGCCGCGTCGACATGACCGAGCTCACACGCTTCGCCGGCCAGCCAGGTTCGGTGACCGGCACGCTCAGCGGCTCGTTCTCGGTGACCGGGCGCGGCATCGAACCGGCGCGGGCCTTGGCGCGCGCCCGCGGACAGGGGACGGCCTCCATCACCGACGGCACGGTGAAGGGGTTGCAGCTCGTCCGGCCCATCGTGCTGGCCTTCGGCAAGCCGGACGCGGCGCAGCCGGTGGACGGAGGCGAACGCTTTTCGCGGATGAGCGCGAACTACAGCCTCGCCGCCGGGGTGGTCACGCTCAGCAATCTCTCGTTCCACTCGCGAGACGTGGAGCTCGACGGCAGCGGAACGCTGACCGTCGAGGGTCGCGCGCTGGACATCCGGGCCAATGCCAGGCTCTCGAAGGAACTGACGGCACAAGCCGGTCGGGATCTGGTCCGCTATACCGCGGAAGACGGGCGGGTGACGGTGCCGGTCACAATCACCGGCCCACTCGACGCGCCGTCCGTGGGCGTCAACCTGGCCGGAGTGGCCCAACGCGCGGTCACGAATGAGCTGAAGCGCCGGGCCGAGGAGGCGATCCGCGATCTCTTCAAGAAGAAGCCGCCGAAGGATTAGGCATGGTGCGCCCCACGGTCTTCGTCTGTCGCGGATCTTCGTGTCGCCATCACAAGGCGTACTCCGAGGTGCGCGAGCGCCTGGGCGCCGTGGCAGACGTGGCCGACGTCCGCTGCCAGCACATCTGCGACGGTCCCGTCGTCGGCGCCGCCATCAGCGGCTCACTCGAGTGGTTCGAGCGGATGGGCTCGGAGAAATCACAGCGCCGCTTCATCGATCTGCTGACCGGCAGCGGAGGGGTGCGCAAGCGCCTCGAGAAACGCCGCGTGACGAAGCGTTCCGGCCGCCTGCGCTGACCACGAAACAGGAAGAACACGAAGTCACGAAAGACATCAGCGACCGGGGTCCACGATCGCCTGATACGTCAGGTTGCGCGACAGGCCCTGCACGTCGGCCACGGCGCTGCCGCGGTGCTGGATCATGCCGACGAAGGCGAGGTCCGTCTCCGGATCGATCCAGAACCAGGTGCCGGCGGCGCCCGCCCAGTAGTACGTCCCGTTCGGCGTGGACACGCCGGCCTCGCCCGCATCCATCACCACCGAGAAGTCGAGCCCGAATCCCTGCCCCGCGCGATAGGTCTTGAGCGACTCGGCCTGCAGGTGGTTGGTCCGCATCATCTCCACCGTCCGCGGCGCCAGCAGGCGCGTGCCGCCGAACGTGCCGCCGTCGAGCAGCATCTGGCAGAACCGCAGGTAGTCCTCGGCCGTGGAAAAGAGCCCGCCCCCGCCCGAGGGTCCGAGCGGCGGGCGCGTGGGATCCGCCATCACGCCACCACCGGGCGCCTCGTCGGATGGCGGCTCGATCGCGCCGTTCTTGCCGTCACCATGAATGCG
>DAIRFN010000296.1:0-6744 GCA_036795065.1 Vicinamibacterales bacterium | reverse complement strand
TTCGGTCGGCGTTGAGTTCGAGCGAGACGGAACCGTCCAGGCCGAGGCCGAGTTTCTGTGTCGCGGCGTACGCCAGGTAGGTGTCGAAGACCTTGAAGTAGCCGTCGGGCCCGGTCGGCTCCCCGCCGTCCGGCTGCTCCTGGCCGAAGTAGTAGTTCACCGTCCACGTCACGGAGTCGATGGGCTTGACGATGGCGGCGACGTGGCTGCTCTTGAAGTCGTTGAAGTCCTCGGTCTGCTGGATGCCGTTCGTGAGCATGTACAGCAGCGTCACCTCGTCGCTCACCGGCAGGGTCGTCCGCAGGCCGGTATGGTAGAAGGGCAGGAAGTTGAACAGGTACGCCCGAGAGAAGTGGTTGTCGTCCTTCGCGTAGTTCGTCTCGTAGCCGAGCATCGAGGCAAACTTGCCGAAGTCGGTCTGCAGTCCGCGGCCCACCGGGAAGACGTACGTGCCGTACGCCTGCCAGACCTGGCGATACACGTCGGGGCGCGGCTCGTTGGCGGGACTGCCCTGCACGGTCTCGGTCGCCTGGCCGTACTGCAGGTCGATCCGCGCGCCGAAGCGGCGGCCCTCATCCACCTTCGGCGCGCTCTCGACGATGATCGCCGCCTGCTGGATGCTGAACACGTTGGCGCGCGTATCATACGCGCGCAGCAGATTCACCCGGTCGTACGGGCGGTTCCAGTTGTACTGGTAGTAGCCCTCGAACGTCACGCCGAACTGGACGTGCGCGAACGGATTAGACGATTCCTGGCTGGCCGGCTGGGCCGCGGACGGCTCTGCGGGATCGGACGGATCGGTCGTTTGCGCTGCGGCGAAGCTCGCGAACACGGCGAGACCAGCGAGCGTGGCTGTGACGATCGCGGCCAGCCGTGCAGCCCGTCCGGCGGGTCTTCCACCGGCGGATGGCCACTCTGCGTCGAGCACGGCCAGCAGCTTTCTCCGAAGGAACAGTTCCCGCTCGAATGCCTCCTCGCGGTGCCGGCGACTACCGACTGGCGAAACCATGATGATGCGCTCCTCTTGTTGACGGTAGCGACTCCGGCCTGAGGATGGGCCAAGGAGTTCCTGAAAAGACCCTCAAGGACGGCATGAGCACAGAGCGTGCCGTACGGCCGCTGTGGGGCCGACGGGGAAGATCAGGAGCGATCGGGTTGCCGGACCCCTGCGAATTCCCGCCGGGCAGCGACGGGATTCCGGCGTGGTCATTCGTCGCGGGACGGTGCTCAGACGGACTCGTCGCCGTCAGCCTTCGCGTCGGGCTCGCCAGTGGAGAATCGGTAGCCCACCCACGGCTCGCTGAGCAGGTAGCGGGGCGTCCCCGGGTCGGGCTCGATCTTCTTTCGGAGCTGCGCCACGAGCGTCCACAGGTGCTCGGGCTGCTCGACGGCGTTCGGGCCCCAGATGGCCTTGAGGATGGCCCGATGCGTGAGCACGCGGTCGTGGTTGCGGGCGAGGAGCGAGAGGAGCTCGAACTCCTTGGGCGTCAGCCGGATCTCGGTCTCGTCGCGGAGGACGCGACGCCGGTCGTAGTCGATGGCGAGGGGACCGGCGCGGAGCTGCCCGCTCTCGGCCGGCTCGTCGCCCTTCGTCCGCCGCAGCGCCACGCGAATGCGCGCGAGCAGCTCTTCGGGACCGAACGGCTTCGTCACGTAGTCGTCCGCGCCGAGATCGAGCGCGCTCACCTTCTCCGCCTCGGCGCTCCGCGCCGAAAGGACGATGATTGGCACCTTCGACGTCGCGCGAATGCGACGGCAGACCTCAGTCCCATCGAGGTCGGGGAGACCCAGGTCGAGCACGACCAGATCCGGCATCTGCTCGGCGACCATGCGGAGGGCGTCGGCGCCGCTGGCAGCCATCCGCACGTGGTGGCCGTGCGAGCGGAGAAGCGGGCCGAGCGCGCGCTGGATGGCCACCTCGTCGTCGACGAGCAGGATGTGCACGGGGGACGTCATGGCGTGGGTATGGACGCCGCCGCCGGTTCCTGGACGGCGGCGGGCACCATAATCGTAAACTGCGCGCCGCCATCCGCGCAGTTCTCCGCCCACACGCGGCCCTGGACCGACGCCAGCAGTCCCCTGGCGATCCAGAGGCCCATCCCCGTTCCCGACGCCCGTGTCCGCGCGGCGGCGCCGCGATAGAAACGCTCGAAGAGGTGCGGCAGATCGGCCGGTGCGATGCCCGGACCGCGGTCGCGAACCTGAATCTCGAGGCCTTCGCTCGTCACGCTCGTCGTGACGTCGATCGTCGAGCCGCTCGGCGTGTACTGCGCCGCGTTCTCGAGCAGATGGGCGAGCGCTGTCGCGGTCAGGCGCGGGTCGAGCTGCACCGGCACGTCGCGTTCGATGTGCAGGTTCAGCCGGTGCGCGGCGAGCGTGTGGGCGACCTGATCCCGCGCGGCCTCGACAATCTCCGACGGGTGTGCCCACCGGGACTCCGTGGCGACGGCGCCCGCGTCGATGCGAGCCATCTCCAGCACGTTCTGGAACAGCCGCGTGAGTCGCTCGACTTCCGCCAGAATGAGGTCGCCCTGCTCGCTTCGGTCCTCGTTCGTCAGCCACGACGCCTTGAGGTTGTCCGCGGCCAGCCGGATGGCGGTGAGAGGCGTCCGCAGGTCGTGGCCCAGCGACGCGAGCAGCGCCGTCTTCAGCTCCTCGCTCTGCCGCGTCATCTCGGCGGCCTTGCGCTCGGCCAGCAGCTGAGACCGCTCGAGCGCAATCGCCACGACGCCTCCAAGCGCGTCGAGGGTGCCCACCTCGATTGGCCGGCCCGCTGCGGCCAGCAGTCCGATGGGCCGCGTTCCCACGCGCAGGGGCACCAGCCGGATCACCCGGCTGTCGACCGTCATCGTACGGTGTCCCGCGTAGGTGCGGGAGTACGCGTCGAATTCGAGGGACGTCTGCGCGGTCGCCATGGCCGAGGCGAGCTGACGTCGGTCGAGGGCGACCGTCTGGGCCCCAGCCTCGAACAGCTTCCAGTCATCTTTGCCATCCGGCAGCGCGATGGCCACGAACTCCAGGTCGAATCGCTGCGCGATCGATCGGGCGAGCGTGGCGAGGGTCGCCGGACTGTCGGTCATGAGCATCACATCGCGGCTCAAATCGAACAATCGCGCGAGCTCGTCTCGCCGACTCACCGCCTCCTCGGCACGGAGGCGGGCCACGGCGGACAGGTGGCTGGCTACGAGGCTGACGCTGAGGAAGGCGATGAGGGCGACCCAGTTCTGCGGGTCGGCGATCGTGAACGTGCCGACGGGAGGCAGGAAGAAGAAGTTCAGAAGGAGCATCGCGGCGATGGACGTCGCCACGGCCACGCGGCGGCTCGACGTGGTGGCGATGACGAGAACGATCAGCAGGAATGTCGTGGAGACGGTCGCGGCGTTGGAGACGTGCCACCAGCGGGCGTAGACGAGGGTGACGAAGCCCAGCGTGGCCAGGGCGGCCGCGAAGCGCCACGCCTCGCGGTAACGAGGTGTCATGTGGGAGAGATGATAAGCCGACCGCCTGCCAGTGCTACAGTGTGCCCGCCACCGCATTCGCGTGGCGTCCGGAGGCACTCCATGGCGCAGGGATCGGCGGGGACACGGCGGTCCGTATCACGGCGGGCGGTGGGCCACATCGCGGGCGCGTCGCTCCTGGTCGCCACCCTTGGCGGCGGAGCGGCGCTGACCGCGCAAGCGCAGACGCCCTCGGAGAACCGTCCGCTGGCCGAGGCCGACGCGGCGGACCTCGCGGCCGGCAAGCGCGCCTACGTCGCGCAGTGCGCGCTGTGTCATGGCATGGACGGCAGCGGCGGCTACGGCCCCTCGCTGCTCGTGCCGGTGCTCGCGCGTGCGTCCGACGATCGCGGGCTGATCAGGGTCGTGGACCAGGGGATCCCCAACCTGATGCCGGGCTACGGCCGCGCCAATGGCCCACGCCGTACGTGGCAGCTGGCGGCCTACGTGCGCAGCCTCATCGCCGGAACGACGCCGGTCGTGTTCGCTGGGGACGCGACCAGGGGGAGAGCCGTCTACCAGGAGCGCGGCTGCGCCTCGTGTCACGTGCTGGATGGCGCGGGGCGGGCGTACGGGCCCGACCTCTCGAACATCGGCACGCAGCGTGGCTCCGCCTACATCAAGGAAGCGCTCCTCCAGCCGGGTGCGCGCGTCCCGGACGGCCACGTCGTGGTCACGGCCAGGCCGAAGGATGCCCGCTCCATCCGCGGTGTGCGCGGTGTGCGCGTCAGCGAGGATGCCTTTTGGGTCTACGTGAGGGATCCCGGCGGCAGGATCCATCGGTACTGGAAGTCGGATCTGGAAGCGCTGGAACGGGAGGCGGGCGCCAGCCTGATGCCGGCATATGGCGCGCAGCGCACGGCAACGGAAATCGACGACCTGGTGGCCTACCTGGCCGGCCTGCGGGGGACACGATGAGACGCGTGGTGGCAGTCGTAGCCGGCGTCGTGGCCCTCGGAACGGTCCTCGCGGCCCAGGTTCCCTACACGCGCATCGTCAACGCCGCGAAGGAGCCGGGGGCCTGGCTCACCTACAACGGCACCTACGACGGGAAGCGGCATTCGACGCTCGCACAGATCAACACGTCGAACGTCGCGCAGTTGCAGCCCGCCTGGGTCTACCAGGTGCGTGGCGAGGGCGCAGTGGAGACCTCGCCCATCGTCGTGGACGGCCGGATGTACGTCACCGAGCCGCCCACCACCGTCACCGCGCTCGACCCGCGCACCGGGCGCACGCTCTGGAGCTACCTGCGACCAATGCCGTCGGACCTGCGGCTCATCGGCTTTCCCGCCACGAACCGCGGCGTGGCCATCCTGGATGACATGCTCTACGTCGGCTCGCTCGATGGCTACCTCATCGCCCTCGACGCGGAGACCGGCGCGAAGCGCTGGGAGACGATGGTCGCGGACAACGCGCTGGGACACTCCGTGACGATGGCGCCCCTCGCGCTGGGCGGGAAGATCATCGTGGGCATCAGCGGCGGCGAGGCGGGAATCCGCGGGTTCGTGGACGCGTACGACGCGAAGTCCGGCACGCGACTTTGGCGCACGCACACGGTGCCGGCCACGGGCGAGCCCGGCGTGGAGACGTGGGCCGGCGATAGCTGGAAGAACGGCGCGGGCGCCACGTGGCTCACCGGCTCCTACGACCCCGAGTTGAAGCTGCTCTACTGGGGCACCGGCAACCCGGGGCCGGACTGGAACGGGGACGTGCGCATGGGCGACAACCTCTACACCTCGTCCGTGGTGGCGCTCGATCCCGACACCGGGAAGATGAAGTGGCACTTCCAGTACACGCCGCACGACACTCACGACTGGGATGCGAACCAGATCCAGGTGCTCGCGGACCTGGAGATCGGCGGGCGCCCGCGCAAGACGCTCATCACGGCCAACCGCAACGCCTTCTACTACGTGCTGGACCGCGAGACCGGTGAGTTCCTTCACGCCCGGGCGTACGCGAAACAGACGTGGGCGAAGGGCATCGACGCGAAGGGGCGACCCGAAGTGCTGCCGAACACCGAGCCCACCGAGGAAGGCAACCTGGTGTATCCGAGCCTGCAGGGCTCCACCAACTGGCCGAGCCCGTCCTTCAGCCCGCAGACGGGGTTCTTCTACGTCCCGGTGCGCGAGATGGGCTCGTACTACTACAAGACGGACGTGGAGTACGAGGCGGGGCTGCCCTTCACGGGAGGCGGCGAGCGCGCCCTGTTGGACGAGGCCTGGGGCGCCGTCCGCGCGCTCGATGCGAAGACGGGCGCGAAGGTCTGGGACTTCAGGCTGCCGTCACCGTCGTGGTCCGGCGTGCTCTCCACCGCGGGCGGCCTGGTGTTCAGCGGGTCGAACGAGGGGAATTTCTACGCGCTGGACGCGAAGACCGGGGCGGCCCTGTGGCAGTTCCAGGTGGGCGGCGGGGTGCGATCGAACCCGGCGACGTTCATGGTGGAGGGGCGCCAGCACGTGTCGGTGTCGGCCGGGCGCGCGGTGTTCATGTTCGCGCTGCCGCAAGCGACCAGCACAGCAGGGCGGTGAAACGTCGCGCGAGGGTCAGTCGGCGTGCCGATGTCTACCCGCACAGGGGGGCGAGCAATGATCCTTCAGGAGCTCCTTGGCATCGAATACCCCATCATCCAGGCTCCCATGGCGGGCGTGCAGGGCAGCGCACTCACCATCGCCGTCTCCAACGCTGGCGGACTCGGCTCGCTCCCCTGCGCCCTGCTCGATGCAGATGCCATGCGCAAGGAGCTGGCCGCCATTCGCGCGCACACCACGAAGCCGTTCAACGTGAACTTCTTCTGCCATGCGCAGCCCGAGCCCAGCGTCGAGCGCGAACGAGCGTGGCGGGCCGCCCTGGCGCCTTATTTCGCTGAGTTCGGCATCGATGCGAGCCCCATCGAAGCGGGCCCCGGCCGGTTGCCCTTCAGCGCCGACATCGTCGACGTGCTCGACGAGTTCAGGCCAGCGGTGGTGAGCTTTCACTTCGGCCTGCCCTCAGGTGACCTGCTGGCCCGGGTGCGCCGCATGGGCGCCCGGATCCTGTCGTCGGCGACCAGCGTGGACGAGGCGCGCTGGCTGGAGGCGCGAGGCGTGGATGCCGTCATCGCGCAGGGGTTGGAGGCGGGCGGCCATCGCGGCATCTTCCTCTCGGACGATCTGTCCACGCAGATGGGCACACTCGCGCTGGTGCCGCAGGTGGTGGCAGCCGTGAAGGTCCCGGTGATCGCCGCGGGCGGAATCGCGGACGCGAAGGG
>DAIRFN010000295.1:0-6842 GCA_036795065.1 Vicinamibacterales bacterium | reverse complement strand
AGGGGGATGTACATGCGTCAGTGGGAGTTGATCGGCATCACCGACCAGGTACCGGTCATGACCCAGCCGGTGCCGCGTCCGGTCCCGCACATGACCACGGAGCCGACCGCCGACGAGCCCGTGTTCTTCTGGACCACGGACGGCGCCTTGCGGCTGCAGAGCGTGAGCGATGCCGCCGCAGAGGTGATCGGACGCTCCGCAGACGCATGCAGGGGTCGCGACCTATTGGAGGTCTTCGGGCTCGAAGGGCAGAACGCTTCGCTGCTGGATGCACACATCGCGGCGCTCGGGGGAGATGCTCTCGTCGGCGCTGTCGGCCAACTGGCCCTCGTGGCGCGGCCCCACGTCGGACGGGGTGAGCCCCGAAACCAACCTGCCCGTCAAGTGGAGCCCCACTGAGAACATCGCATGGAAGCTCGCGCTGCCGCAGTGGAGCGGCGCCACGCCCATCATCTGGGACGACACGATCTTCCTCAACGTCGCCGAGGCCGATCTCGACACGCTGTCGCTGTGGGCCGTGAATCGCCGCAACGGCCAGATCGTCTGGAAGCGGCACCTGAGCGCCGGCAACAACAAGCAGCGCAAGCAGAACATGTCGTCGCCCTCGCCGGTCACCGACGGCGCGATCGTCTGGGCCACCACCGGCACCGGCTTCATCCGCGCGTTCGACTTCGCCGGTAAGGAGCTCTGGGTGCGCGACCTCCAGAAGGACTACGGGCGCTTCGGGCTCAACTGGGGCTACGCCAATTCCCCGCTCCTCCTGGAAGGCGACCTCATCGTCCCCGTGCTGCACGGGATGAAGACCGACGACCCGTCCTACATCCTGCGCATCGACGGGAAGACCGGGCGGACGAAGTGGAAGGTGGAGCGACCGAACACGGCGATCCGGGAATCGCCGGACGCCTACACCACGCCTGCGCTGGTGCGACTGGGCAACGCGGCGGAGATCGTCATCACCGGCGCCGATGTCGTCACGGGGCACGACCCCGCCACCGGGCACGAGCTCTGGCGCGCCGACGGCCTGAACCCGCAGAACGATCCCAGCTACCGCATCGTGGCGTCGCCGGTGGTGCATGGCGACATCGTCATCGCCCCGACGCGCGAGCGGCCCATGCTGGCGATCAGGGCCGGGGGCCGCGGCGACGTCACCGCCTCGCGGAGGCTGTGGGCGTTCAACAATGGCCCCGACGTGCCCACGCCCGTCACCGACGGCACGCGGCTCTACGTGATCACCGATCGCGGTGTCGTCTATTGCCTGGATCTGAGGTCCGGCAAGACCGTGTACGGCCCTCAGAGACTCGCCCCCGGCACCTACAGCTCGTCACCGGTGCTGGCCGACGGCAAGATCTACATCGCGAACGAGGATGGCGTGTTCAGCGTCTTCCGTGCCGGCCCGACGTTCGAGCTGCTCGCCGCGAACCACCTGGACGACTACACGCTCAGCTCGGTCGCCATCAAGGAGGGGCAGCTGTTCCTCCGCACGGCCGGGTGGCTGTGGGCGGTGGGTAATCGCTGAATTGAGCGATTGGCGATTGCAGATTGAGCGATTGATTGACGATTGGGTGATTGGGTGATTGAGTGATCCATTGATGATTGATGATTGAGTGATTGGGGCATTCTCGTCGGTGGCCGAGATGCACCACATGCACCCGTT
Organism: Vicinamibacterales bacterium; assembly: GCA_036795065.1. Taxonomy (GTDB): domain Bacteria; phylum Acidobacteriota; class Vicinamibacteria; order Vicinamibacterales; family UBA2999; genus VFZN01. The sequence continues at coordinate 5,188 of DAIRFN010000295.1, read as the reverse complement.
CGAATCGTCAATCGCTCAATCTCCCAATCACCAATAAATCGCTCAATCGCTGAATCTTCCAATCACCAATAAATCGCTCAATCTGCAATCGCCAATCACTCAATGGACGCATTTCACTAACCTTGCGGCCGGAAGTACAGCACCATGCCGGCGCCCGCGGCGGCCATCACCACGCCCAGGAAGAACAGCGGATTCACGGCCGCCTTCGGCGGGTGCAGCGCCATGGTCGTCAGCACGTTGATGACCGGCGCGCCGCCGAAGACGATGGGCATGACGTAGGTGGGGAGCCCCCCGGCGCGAAAGGCGAAGATGATGCACACGGCACCGATGGCGCCCAGGGCGCCCGCCAGCGTGGCCGTGATGGTGCCCGCCATGTTGAAGCTGCGGAGCTCGCCCTGTGACGCCAGCGCGATCACCGGGACGATCACCCCGATCAGGAAGTAGGCCACGCCCACGCACAACAGCGCGCGAAGCGGGTTCCCCAGCTCCACCTGCCCCTTGTGGAGCGACGCTCCATACAGCCCCCACGACAGCGCCGCGCCAAAGGCCAACACGATCCACGACATAGATGTACGTCCTTTCGGTGAAGTCCGAATTCTGCCACGGGAAAGAAACCACGAAGACACGAAGGGAATCACGAAGGCCACGAAGTCGTTCCTGGGAAGCGCCACGTGATTGGCAGCCCTCCTGTCTACTGCTTCGTGCCGTCCTTCGTGCCCGTCGTGTCTTCGTGGTCTCTTCGGTTCTGCGAAGTCTGCGCGAACTAGAAGCGCACGCGCAGGCCGAGCTGCATCTGGCGTGCGGAGGTCACGGTGTTGCGGATGCGCCCGAAGTTCCCCACGACCGGCTCGCCGTCGGCGGCCCCCGCGAAGGCGATGAGGTTCGGGATGCCGAAGTTCGCGCGGTTGAACAGGTTGAAGATCTCGATGCGGAGCTCGAGGCGGGTGTCGCGGCCCCCGATCGGCAGCCGGTTATCCTTCGAGAACGCCAGGTCCACGGTCCGCAGGTCCGGACCGGTGAAGTCTCCGCGGCCCGTGTGGCCGAATGTGCCCGCGGCCTGCAGCGCAAACGCCTGCGGGTTGAACCACTGCGCCGGATCACCGGTCACCGCGTTGTCGGGCCCGAAGCCGGGCGCGTAGCTGGGCCGATCGCGACCGATGCCGGGCCCAAGCGATGGCTGCCACAGCGACCGGGAGCGGTTGTTCTGCACGAAGACCGTGAGCGGATAGCCGCTCCGCATGTTCACGATGCCGGCCACCCGCCAGCCCGACAGCAGGGCCCCGCTCACGCCGGACAACCCGCTCCCCCACGGCAGATCCCACGACGCGTTCAGCACCCAGTTGTGCTCGGTCGCGAAATCCGACGGACCCTTGTTGTAACCCGGGATGTACTCGGGAAACGCCGACGTCGTGCCGTTGGTGGCGTCGGAGAAGAAGGTGGAGGCCTGGGTCGTGTCCTCGGACTTCGCCCAGGTATACGACGACTGGAACGACACGCCATTCGACCAGCGGCGGCGCAGGTCGAGGATGAGCGCGCGGTACCATGAGTCTCCGTCCGAGCTCTTCAGCTCGATGGTCGTCCACGCGGTGTTCTGCCGCGGTGTGCCCGCCGGGAAGAACGGCAGCCCGTCGGCCCCGGTCACGGGAAGGGCCGTGTTCACGTCGCCGCTCCGCAGCAGGTGCTGGCCGCGCGAGCCCGCGTAGCCCACCGTGAGCGCCGTGTTGCCCCAGACCTCGCGCTGCAGGTTCACGTTCCACACGTGCACGGAGGGCGTCACCACGTCCCACTGCACCGGGCGAATCGACAGCCCCGAGGCGCGGTTGAACGGCGGGTTGGGGAACGTCGGGCTCGGATACACCACGCGCGGCGTGAACGGCGGATTGGTGACCGTGACGATGAGGTTCTGCGAGCTGTTGGTGGCGTAGTAGAGCCCGTAGCCGCCGCGGACCGACGTGCGGCCATCGCCGGTCACGTCCCAGGCGGCGCCCACGCGCGGCGAGAAGTTGTTGTCGTCGGCATCCTCGTACAACCGGCCGGGCGTGGCCGTGCGGTCCGTGAGATTCACCAGCGCCGAGTCGCGGCCGCCGGTGTCGATGGGCATCGACATGAACTCCCAGCGCAGTCCTGCGTTCAGCGTGACGCGCGGATGCACCTGGAACTCGTCCTGTGCGTAAAGGCCCGCAATCCAGAACGGCCAATTGCGCTCGAACGTCGCCTCGGGCGTGAGGCCGATGAAGGTGGTCGGCCGGTTCTCCATGAACGCCCGCAGGTTGGGGAACTGATAGGTGCCCAGGCTGAACGTCGGGTTCACCATGTCCTGCAGGTAGCGCTCGGCGAGGCCGCCGAACTTCACCAGGTGCCGGCCGCGGTTCCAGGCCCCGTCGCCCTGCAGGCTGATCACCTGCTGCAGGAAGCGCACGTCTACCGACGCCTGCGTGCCGAAGCGCTGCAGCCCGCCGACGTCGATGTTGCCGATCAGCTCGCGCCCCGGCACGAAGGGTGGAAGCTGGGCGTCGGCCTCGACGTCCTGCCCCACGCGCGTGCGGCTGTAGCCGAAGCGGAACGTGCCGAACAGGTTCGTGGAGACCGCTTGACGGTACTCACCGGTGAAGAACTGGTTGCGCGAGACGAACGCGCGCGGGAACTGCGGGTAGTCCAGCGGCAGCCACTGATCGGCATCGTCGAGGGTGTAGCGCGCGAAGAGCTGGGCGCCGGGCGCGAGGTTGTAGTCCACGCGCCCCTGCAGGAAGTCCTGGTCCAGCGTCTGGTCGAACTGGAAGCTGTGGAGCGCGGTGCCGTCGCCGAGGTTCTCGCCGTTTGGCAGCGGGTACTCGTTCAGGTAGGGCGCGACGGCGGGGTTCACCCCGACGTTGAGGAGCGTGCCGGGGACGGCCGGGTTCGGCAGCAGGCCCTGCCGCGCGTTGGCGTCGGGCACGGCCGACGTGATGGTGCGGCCCAGGTTCTCGCGCAGGCCTTCGTAGCCGAGGAAGTAGAACAGCTTGTCCTGCTGCACCGGGCCGCCGATGGTGCCGCCGAACTGATTGCGCGTGAAGGGCGGCTGGTTGCCGACGTCGAAGTAGTTCTTCGCGTCGAGCGCGTCGTTGCGGTGGTACTCGAAGGCGCTGCCGCGGACGGCGTTCGTCCCCGCCTTCGTCAACACGTTGACCTGGCCGCCGGCCATGCGGCCGAACTCCGCGCTATAGGCGTTGGTCTCGACGCGGAACTCCTGCACGGTGTCCATCCCGAGCGCCGTCCCCGCGGCGCTGCCCGCGGGGCCGTTCGTCATGTCGTTCAGCAGCGTGCCGTCCAGCAGGTAGACGTTCGCGCGCGGGTCCTGGCCGTTGACGCTCATGCCCATGCCGTGGGCCACCACCGACCCGCCGTCCCGGTGTGGATAGGGCACGACACCCGGCTGCAGGTACGCGAGGTCGGTGTAGTTGCGGCCGTTCAGCGGCAGCTGCTCGATGGCACGCGCGTCCACGAGGTAGCTGAGATCGCCGGCGCGCGTGTTCACCGCAGGCGTTTCGGCCGTGACCGTGAGCGCCTCGGTGACGCCCCCCACCTCGAGCGCCAGGTCCACCGACACGTTGTCGCCAACCGAGAGCGTGATGCCCCGGCGGACGAGCGTTCGGAATCCCGAGAGCTCGGCCCGCAGCTCGTAGGCGCCGGATGGCAGCGACGGCAGGGCGTACCGTCCCTCGGCATCGGAGGTGGCGGTTCGCTCGAAGCCGGTGTTCGTCTGCCGGGCCGTGACCACGACCCCGGGGAGCACGGCCCCGCTGGCGTCCTGCACGCGTCCAGACACGCTGGCGGCGGTCTGGGCCCGCGCGGTCAACGGCGATCCAAGAACGAGCGTAAGAAAGAAGACGGCGATTCGCGTGCGCATGATGGTGTCTCGGTATACTACGCGGGCCTTGCCCCAAGCGTTGACATTCCCCGGGCGGCTGGATGCGGCAGGCCATCCGCGGCCGTACGGACACCGGACACCGGACACCGGAGACCGTCCCTGATGCCCCGCCTGACACCCCTTCAGTGGCTGATCTGCGCGATTGCGGCGCTCGGCTTTGCGTTCGACATCTACGAAGTGCTGATGGCCCCGCTGGTGGTGGGGCCGGCCATCGGCGAGCTCACGGGCTTCAAGCCGGGTACGCCCGACTTCAACTTCTGGGTCGGGATGTTCTTCTGGGTGCCGGCCATCGTGGGCGGCGCCTTCGGCCTGCTGGGCGGCTACCTCACCGACCGCTTCGGCCGCCGGCGCGTGCTCGTGTGGAGCATCCTGCTCTACGCCTTCTCGGCGATGGCGGCAGGGTTCTCGACCAGCATCACCATGCTGCTGGTCCTGCGCTCCACCACCTACATCGGCGTCTTCGTGGAGTTCGTGGCGGCCGTCGCCTGGGTTGCGGAGCTGTTCGAGGATCCGAAGCAGCGCGAGGCCGCCCTGGGGTACACGCAGGCGTTCTCGTCGATCGGCGGCCTCATGGTCACGGGCGCGTATGCCATTGCCGTCACCTATGCGCAGAGCTTCCCTGAAATCGCCGGCGGCCACTCGCCGTGGCGCTACACGCTCATCTCCGGCGTGATCCCGGCGCTGCCGCTCATCGTCATCCGCCCGTTCCTCCCCGAGTCACCGGCGTGGCACGCGAAGCAGGCCGCGGGCACGCTGAAGCGGCCCTCGCTGGCCGCCATTTTCACGCCCGAGCTGCGCCGCACCACCATCGTCACCACCATCATGTTCGCCTGCGCCTATGGCGCGGCGTTCGGCGCCATCCAGCAGATGCCCCGCATCGTCCCCGGGCTACCCGAGGTGCGGACGCTGGCGCCGGCGCAACAGCAGCAGACCGCTGCAGGCGTGCAGGCGTATCAGGAGGTGGGCGGGCTGGTCGGACGCTTCGCGCTGGCCTTCGTCGCGCTGCACATCGTCTCGCGACGGAAGGTGATTCGCCTGTTCCAGCTCCCGGGCCTCGTCATCGTGCCGCTCGTGTTCTTCTACGCGGCGAACAACAGCCTGACGCTGACGCAGTGGGGCATGTTCCTCGCGGGCTTCTTCACCGTGGCGCAGTTCAGTTTCTGGGGGAACTACCTGCCGCGCGTCTATCCCACGCACCTGCGCGGCACCGGCGAGGGCTTCGCCGCCAACATCGGCGGACGCATGCTGTGCACCGGCTTCGCGTTCGTGACGACGCAGCTG
>DAIRFN010000048.1:0-21905 GCA_036795065.1 Vicinamibacterales bacterium | reverse complement strand
GGGTAGACGTCGAGCACCTTCACGGTGAAGTCGGTGTCCTTCGCGTCGGACGAGACGTAGAGCGTCGGCGTGATCGGGCCGCTCAGCTCGACGCCCTCCTTGAACGGCTCCGTCGTGTAGACGAGGATGTCGGCGCGGCCTCCATCTTGCGCTGGTCGAACGAGCCGGCGGTGATCGCGTTCCCCGTGCAGCAGACGTTGCCGCCGTAGGACACCACCGGGTTGGACGGATCGTACGTGAACGAATCCGGCTGGTCGGACGCCGGCGGCGCCGCGGCGAGCGCGCCATCGCCGAAGAGCGAGTTGGCCTTGCCGCCGCTCGACAGGTAGAACGTCTCCTCCGTGGCGCCCGCCGGCGGCCAGGTGTCGGAGGCCTGCCACTTGTTCATCCCCATCGTGAAGTAGGTGACCTTGGGCAGCGTGTCGAGGCGCCCGCCCGGCTCGCCCTTGAGGAACCGGTCGAAGAAGCCGTAGATGATCTCGTTGTAGTCGAGCCGCGCGTCGCCCATGCTGCGCTCGCCGACGATGGTGTTCTCGGTCGCACGGGTGTAGGCGCAATGCGCCACCGGTGCGATGATCGCCCACTGCTGATCGGCGACATCGGGCTTGGCGGTTTTCCTCACGTGGTTGAACATCTCGAGATTGGGGCCGGCCGAGACGTCGTACCAGGACATGAACCACAGCCCCGGCAGGTTGAGCGGCATGTCGTCGTGCCACAGGCCCCCCTTGTACCAGGCCGGATCGTTCGGCGTGCGTCGAACCATCGCGCCGCCCGTCTCGATCGGCATCGCATCCGCGAAGATGCCCCGCGGGCCTGCCACCGTTTCAAGAATGTCCTGCACGGGCAGGTGCCGCAGCGCCTTGCTCCAGTCCACCGGCGGCATCTGCGGTGCGAGATCGAACAGCCGTGACGCCGCGGCGAGATCCTCGCGCGGCGTGTCCCGTGGGAAGAACGGCCGCACCTGGTTCTGCTGCCCGTAGATCCAGGTGATGAACAGCATCTGAACCGCGCCGCCGCGATACCAATTGCCCTGCTCGAAGTACGGTCCCACCCGGCCGACGCCGGCGCCGAAGCCCTGCACGTTCATCGCCGCGAACCCCGGATGGCCGAGCGACGCCACCGCCGGCTGCCACTCCGCGGTGGACGAGCACCCCGTCGTGCCCACCTTGCCGTTCGACCACGGCTGCTTCGTCAGCCATTCGATGGCGTCGTAGCCATCCGTGATCGGCGCGCCGAGGATGTCGTAGTTGCCCTCGGAGAAGAAGTGCCCGCGCTCGTTCTGCACCACGTAGGCATAACCGCGCTTCACCCACGCCAGCGCCGTGGACATGTCCGCCGGCACGCGGTTGCGAACGTCCCAGTAGTTGAAGTTGTAGGGCGTTTTCGAGAAGACAATCGGGACGGGCCCCTTCGCGTCCTTCGGCCGGTAGATGTCGGTGGCCAGCCGGATGCCGTCGCGCATGGGCATCATCACCTTCCGCTCGACAACGGCGACGGACTGCAGCTCGGCCTCGAGGTCGCGGCGCCGCTGCTGCTCGGCGGGCGAGAGGCCCCCGCCCTGCTGGGCGGGCACGACCGTGACCACCATCATCCAGGCGACGACGACTGCGAACGTGAACCGGCCGAGGAGCCGGCGGTGGAGTGGCGTCATGTGGGCCGCCCCCTTGCGTGCGGCAGTTGAATTATCACGCGAGGACGGGGCCGGGGCCAACCGGGTATGATCCACCGCCATGCAAGCCTTTCTCGTGGTCGTCGCCATCACATTCGGTGTGCTGCTCTCCGCACAGGGCGCGCCGGGCCCCGGTCAGGCGCCGAACGGCCCTCTCCAGACCGAACTCGAGACCCAGCTCGTGCGCAGCCTGGACCAGGCAGCGGCCGGAGTGGACGGCGTGGTCGGCTACATCGTGACCGACCTGACGACCAACGAGCGCGTGGCGTCGCGGCTCGAGCGCGAGCCGTTCCCGACGGCGTCGGCCATCAAGCTCTCCATCCTCTACGAGATGCTGAAACAGGTCGAGGCCGGTACCCTTCCGCTCGATGTGCCGAAGCCCGTCGACCGCGCGCAGCTGGTGGGCGGAAGCGGCGTGCTGCAGCACCTGACCTCGCCGTCGCTATCGCTCCGCGACCACGCCACGCTGATGATCATGGTCAGCGACAACTCGTCCACCAACATCGTCATCCAGGCGGTGGGGATGGAGAAGGTGAACGCGCGCATGGCCGCGCTGGGGTTAGCCGACATCCGCCTGCGGCGCTTGATGATGGACGCCGCGGCCGTGAAGCGCGGCGACGAGAACGTCGCCTCGCCGGCGTCGCTGGCGAAGATGGCCGAGCTGCTGTGGCGGGGCGAGGGCCTGAAGCCCGAGAGCCGCGAGACGGCCATGGGGATGTTGAAGCTGGTGGGCGGCTCGATTCGGCGCGGCGTGCCATCCCCTGTGCCCGTCTACGCCAAGACCGGCACGCTCGACGGCGTCGTTACCGAGGCTGGGGTTGTGGACGTCGAAGGCCGGCCATTCTCGATAGCGGTGATGACGACGTACCTGGCGACGGCAGACGAGGGCTCCCGGGCCGTGCGCGACATGGCCGCGGCAGCGTGGAGCTACTTCGACCGGCTGGCAAAGGGCGGTGCATACGGACGGAAGTAGGTGTCACCGCCAGGTCGCTTCGAACAGCCTCAGGTAGTTCCCTCCGAGGATTCCGCTCACGTCCTCGTCGCTGTAGCCACGCTGCAGCAGGCGGTTGGCCACCTCCACCACCTGCGGATAGTCGTCGAAGCCTTCCACCATCCTCTTCTCGGACCGGATGTCGGGGGTGACGATGCGCCCGTACTCCTCTGAAGGGTTCGGGTACTCCGCGTCGCCCCACGGATCGTCGCCGTGCGGTGGATAGGACCCGATCGACAGGTCGGTCCCGATGCCGATGTGCCGCGCATTGCCCGCGAGCTGCGCGACGTGATCGATCATCGCCAGGAACATGTCGAGCGCGGGCCGGGACGTGCCGCCGGGGGGCATCACCAGCGGGCCCCACGACACCGTGCCGATGATGCCGCCCTTCGCCACGCACGCCCTGATCTGCTCGTCGTCGATGTTGCGCGGGTTGTCGCAGAGGGCCTTCGGGTTCGAGTGGCTGAAGATGACCGGCGCGTGGCTGGCCTCGATGATGTCCAGCGTCGAGCGCCTGCCGACGTGCGTGCAGTCGAGCACCAGGCCCAGGCGGTTGGCTTCCTGCACCACGCGATGGCCGAAACGGGACAGCCCGCCCTCGGTACGATCCAGGATCCCGTCGCAGATGGCGTTCGTGCGGTTATAGGCGGGGATCATCACGCGCAGGCCCAGGCGATAGAACGCCTCGATGCGGTGCAGCTTGCGGTCGATGAAGTCGCCGCCCTGCGCGAAGAGCACCAGCGCGGCCCGGCCGTCCCCTTTCGCGGCCCGGATGTCGTCCGCCGTGACGGCCACCAGCAGGTTCGGGTGCCGCCGCACGACCAGGTGCCAGAACATCAGCTGCTCGAGCGCGGTGTCGAACGGGTCGTTCGGCTCGAAGGCCGTCACGCCGTAGGCCGTCACCCCGTGCCGGTGCGCGTTCGCGAAGTCGGCATCCGGCCACATCTGCATGCACGAGTCGATGAAGATCCAGGGGTGGTCCTTCTCCAGGATCGAGTGAAACCCGCCGTGCGCTCGCGCCATTACTTCCACCTCATCAAGATCGTCTCCCGTTGAAACACCCGCACCCCCACCGCCAGCAGCACCACGCAGATCACGACCATCACCAGAGCCGTCACGAGCAGGGCGCCGGTGCCCAGCAGGAATTGCCCCGTCAGCTGCGCCACGAACAGCGCCGTCAGTGGCAGCACCACGAAGCCGCCCAGTTGCTGCGCCGTGCGCGCGTCGTTCACCCGCGACGACATGATGGCCGCGGCCAGCAGGCCCGTCAACGACACCAGCGGCCCGAGGACGAGGTACATGAGCAGCGTGCGCGGACCGAACAGCGTGAGCCAGACGCCGGGCTCGCCCCACACGCCGAAGGCCACCAGGTAGAGCAGGAACGTCGCGGCCGACAGCCCCATCGAGAGCGCGAAGGGCGTCACGACCTTCCCGGCCAGCAACTCGCCGGTCGTGATCGGCGTCGCCAGCAGCGGCTCCAGCGCGCGCGCCTGCTTCTCGCCGATGATGCCCTGCGCGGCCAACGACAGCGATCCCATGACGGGCACGAGCAGGCTGAAGACGAGGAATTGCTGCAGCAGGAACGCCTGCGCCAGCGCTTCGGGCGTGAGCTGGCCGGACTCGATGCCCATGGCCGCGGCCACGGCCTCGGCGTCCGCGAAGCCGGCATCGGTCAGCGATTCACCGGTCAGCCGGGGCACGACGAGCAGCACCAGGAAGGCCGGGATGGCCAGTCCCACCACCATCGCCACCGCCGGGAGCAGGAGGGCCGGCTGGCCGCGCACCTCCTCCACGTCCTTCCGCGCGATGGCGCCAATGCGCCGCCAGCGATCAGCCGTCATCTCTCACCAGGGTGAGGTAGGCATCCTCGAGCGTCGGATGCCTCGGTTCGACGCGACGGATGCGCGCCCCGGCCGCCACCAGGGCCGACACGATATCGGGCACGGCATCGTGAGCCGCCCCGCGCACCGCGAGAGTGGAACCGTCGGCGACTACAGGGACGCCACTCGCCTCCTGGGCCGCCGCGCACCATTCGGCCGCCTCGCCATCCACTTCGATCACCACCATGGCCGCACGATGCTCTTCGCGCAGGCGTCTCGGCGTATCGCAGGCGAGCAGCCGCGTGTTGAGCACGGCGATGCGGTCCGACAGCGCTTCCGCCTCCGCGAGGTTGTGTGTGGAGACCATCACCGCGCGGCCCTCATCGCGCATCTGCCTGATGAGGCCGCGCACGTGCCGCGCGCTGGCGGGATCCAGGCCCGACGTGGGCTCGTCGAGCAGCACCACCGGCGGATCGTGGACGAGGGCGCGCGCCAGGGCCACGCGTTGCTTCAGTCCCTTCGAGAGCGCGCCCGCGCGGTCGTCGGCGCGGTCGCCGATGCCCACCGCCTCCATCACAAGCGCCACGCGGGCCTCCTCGTCGGGCACGCCGTGCAGCGCCGCGTAGGTGCGTAGGTTCCAGCGCACCGAGAGCCGCTCCCATAGCCCTGGTGCCTCGGTCAGCAGGCCCACGCGCGAGCGCATCTCGTCGGCCGACGAAACCGTGAGTCGCGTGCCGGCAATGGTCACCTCGCCGCTGGTGGGCGCCAGCAGCCCGGCGAGCATCCGGAACGTGGTGGTCTTGCCCGCGCCGTTTGGCCCGAGCAGCGTCACGACCTCGCCCGCGCCTACGGTGAGCGTCAACCCGTCGACCGCCAGGCGATCGTCGAACCGGCGCGTCAGCGCGCGCGTCTCCACCACCGCGTCAGCTTAGCGCGCTTCGAGCGTGGTCCGGATGCCGAAGAGAAACTCCTCGGCCATGCGCCGGTAGCCGGCCTCGGTCGGGTGCAGGCCGTCCACCCCGATGTAGGTGCTGAGCGATGGCAGCATCGCGTCGTACAGGTTGACGTACACGGCCCCCTCCCCGGCGGCCAGCGTGCGCAGGCGATTGTTGTACTCGACCAGCCAGTCGGGGGGCAGGGTGTTCACCCCGCCCGGCCTGGAGGGTGTGAGGGTGGCGATGAAGACGCGCGCGCCCCGGTTACGCGCCTCTCTCGCCATCGCGTCCATGCCGGCGATGCCCACGCTGATCCCCCGCGTGCCGTAGAGGCTGAGGTCGTTGTATCCCTCGAGCAGCAGCACCACGTCGGGGTTGACCGACGCCATCACGCCGGGAAGCCGCTGGGCGCCCTCGAGCGCGCCCTCTCCGCTCTTGCCGGCGTTGGTCACCTGGATACTGGCGGATTGGGAGACGTAACGTCCCCTCAACAGGGTGAGCAGCTGCGTGGGATACGAGGCCTCGGGCACGACTCGCAGCGGCCCCCAGACCGGGGCTCCGCCCGATGCGCTCGTGGTCACCGGGAGCGTGACCTCGCCGGCGGTGGTGCTGTCGCCGAAGGCCAGGAACCGCGTGCGGGTCAGCGTGGGAATGCGGCCCACCACCACCGTGAACGAGCACGCGGCCGCGGTGTTGCGCGCATCGACGGCCTGGCACGCCACGGTCGTGGCGCCCACGTTGAACATCGAGCCCGAGAAGGGCGAGCACGTGACGGTGACCGGCGCCACGCCCCCGGTGGTCGTTGGTGTCGGGAAGGTCACCACGGTGCTGGTGCCCGTGGTCGAGCCCACGACACCGGTTGGGCACGTCATGGTCAACCTGCCGGGAGGCGGCGTCGGTGTCGGCGACGTCGGTGTATCGGTTCCACCGCAGGAGACGACCAGAAGCGAGGCGATCAGGGGGGCAAACCGCGCCGTCATCAGCTCAACAGCTAATTTTAGGTCAGAAGGCGAATTCGTAGCAGCCGGGGGTGACCAGCACGCGATCGCGGCCTGAGAACGACAGGCTCGAAGGGGCGACGACGCCGGCCGCGCGGAACTGCAGCGTGCGAACCTTCTCGCCATCGGGCTCGAAGACGTAGGTGTAGGGCACCACGAACGACACCCAGAGCCGGCCCTGTGGATCCACGCCGGCGGTGCGCACTACCGGCGGCACCAGCGGCAGCTCGCGGTCACCCACCTGGCGGCGGGGCCACCGCTCGGGGATCGCCGCCACCACCGCGTCGATCTCACGGCCCTGGATGACGCGCTCGAACAGCAGCTCGCCCTTCGCGCTGTACTTCCTGAAGGCCGGCGCGCCCGCGAGGAACACGAAATAGAAGCCCCCGTCGGGCTCCGGTAACGCGAGGCCGGCGTTGAGCGCCAGGTGCACCTCGCGATCGGCTTCCTGCCCGGTGCGTCGGGGCAGGCCCATGCTGCGCACGGGCGCGCCGAGCAGGCTGTATTCGGTGAGCAGCCAGCCGGTGTCGGGCTCGCTCAGCACCACCGACCTTCCCGTGTAGACCAGGCTGCCCACACCGCTCAGCACCAGCGAGCCCATCGTCACGCGCGGCGCCATCGTGCCCGCGCGTGTGAAGCCCCCGATGCGGATGCCGGCCGGTCCGAACACCTGGATGCGCTCGCGCCCGCCGGGCGCGTCGGCCACGGCAAACGACCCGTCAGGGGCGACATCGAAGGCGCCCGGGTCGAGGAGGCGTCCCTCTTCCCCGCCGATCTGCACCAGCGTGCGGAAATCCTCGCCCCGTGCGCCGACGGTGTGCACCGAGTGCCCGCGCCGGTCGAACACGTAGTAAGGACCGCCGGGCACCTCCTCGCACCCGGCAGGCTCGCGGAAGCGCCCGACGATGTCGGGGGGCAGGGCGGCGACGCTGCGGAGGACCTCAACGCGGCCTGGGGAAGGCTGGGAGGCGGAGAGTGGAGGTGACAAGTGAGAGGTGAGAAGTGAAAAGCGAGAGGTAAGAAAGCGAGAAGGAAGAAGTGAGAAGCCCGACGTGGAGAATTCGGAAGCGGAGGCGATCGCGGCGACGCCCGTGATGGCCATCGCCGCGATGAAGATGCCGATGCCGTTGCTCACCGCCGGTTCCCGGTTCCCGACCCTGCGACAGGCGCAGGGTCGCCCTGAGCATTGTCGAGGGGCGGCTCCCGACGCGATCAGTACGCCGCCGTTTCCCTGATTGCCTTCAGCACGTCGGCCGACTGCGGCAGGATGGCCTTCTCGAGATCCGGGGCGTAGGCGACCGGGCAGTCCATGGCGGCCACCCGCCGCACGGGGGCGTCGAGCTCGCCGAACAGCTCGTCGGCGATGCGCGCGGCGATCTCGGCGCCGAAGCCGCACGTGAGCGTGTCCTCGTGGACGATGACCACACGGTTCGTCTGGCGGACGAGGTCCGCGATGCCCGCCCAGTCGTAGGGCATGATCGTCCGCAGGTCGAACACCGCGGCGCTGATGCCGTCTTTCTCGGCCTGCTGCGCGGCGAGGAGCGAGCGCTGGACAAGGGCGCCCCACGTGAGCACCGCCACGTGGGTGCCGGGCCGCCTGAGCGCACCCTTTCCGAAGGGAATCATGAAGTCGTCGCCGGGATACGCGCCCTTGTTGTAGGTCTGGCGGTAGAGGTGCTTGTGCTCCAGGAACATCACCGGATCGTCGCAGCGGATCGCGGTGCGGAGCAGGCCGGCGGCATCGACCGCGGTCGAGGGGAACGCGATGCGGATGCCCGGGCAGTGCGCGAAGATGCTGACGCCGGACTGGCTGTGGTACGGAGCGCCGGTGATGTAGCCGCCGATGGGCACGCGCACCACCATCGGGCACGAGAAGTTGTTGCTCGAGCGGTAGCGCAGCATGGACATCTCGTCCTTCAGCTGCATCATGGCGGGCCAGATGTAGTCGAAGAACTGGATCTCGACCACCGGCTTGATGCCGCGCGTGGCCATGCCGACGGCGCGGCCGATGATGTTGGCCTCGGCGAGCGGCGAGTTGAACACGCGCTCGCTGCCGTAGGCACGCTGCAGCCCGTGGGTCACCTTGAACACGCCGCCCTTGCCGGGCACCTTGGCCAGCGCGGCCTCGCGGCTGGCGTCGGCCACGTCCTCGCCGAACACGACGATGCGCGGGTTGCGGGCCATCTCGGACTTGAGCGTGCGATTGATGGCCGAGACCATCGTGTCGGGCTTGCCCGTGGGCTGCTCGGGCGTCTCGAACGCGGAGGATGCGGGATCCACGTCGGGCGAGAACACGTACCAGTCCGCGGTCTCGACGGGCGGCTTCGGGGCGGCGAGCGCCGTGTCGGTGGCCTCGAGGATTTCGCGATCCACGTCGGCCAGGATGGCCTCGAGATCCGCGTCGGTGGCCAGCCCCTCGGTCAGCAGGAACGCGCGCATGCGGGTGAGCGGGTCGCGCTTCGCCTCGGCCTCGCGCTCCTCCGCCGGCTTGTAGAGCCGCTCGTCGTCGGAGAGCGAGTGCGAGTACGGGCGGATGACCTGTGCATGCACGAACGCGGGCTTGCGCTCGCGGCGGATGTAGGAGACGGCCCTGCCGAGCGCGCGGTAGCTCTCGAGGAAGTCGGTGCCGTCGCAGCGAATGACCTCGAGGTGCGGGAACGACTCGACGAGCTTCGAGATGTCGCCGCCGGCGGTCTGCACCTCGACCGGCACCGAGATGGCGTAGCCGTTGTCCTCGACGAGGAACAGCACCGGGGCGATGCGCGTGCACGCGGTGTTCAGCGATTCCCAGAACTCGCCCTCGCTGGTGGCGCCGTCGCCGATCGACATGTAGACGACCTCGTCACCGTGGAAGCGCAACTCGCGATCGGGGATGCCCGTCACGCGCTCGTAGATCATCCCGGCCTCGGCGCTGCCGACGGCCTGCAGCGCCTGCGTGCCGGTGGGGCTGCCCTGCGAGGGGATGTTCAGCTTCTTGTGGCCCCAGTGCGAGGGCATCTGCCGCCCGCCGGAGTTCGGATCGTCCTCGGCGCCCACGGCGCCGAGCAGCATCTCGAGCGGCGTCATGCCGATGGCCAGGCACAGCGCGCGGTCGCGGTAGTACGGATAGAACCAGTCGTAGCCCGCGCGCAGGTGCATGCCCGCGGCGGTGAGCACGGCCTCGTGGCCCGCGCCGCTGATCTGGAAGAAGATGCGGCTCTGGTTCTTGAGCTGGATCTCCTTGTCGTCGAGCCGACGCGACAGGAGCATGGTGCGGTAGGCACGCACCAGGTCGTCACGCGTCAGTCCATCCCAGTCGCGCCCGCGCGCCTTTTCGGCACGGGCGTCTGCGGCGGGAGCCAGCGTAGATGCCTTCATGTCGGGCGAAATTATACCATCCGGCCCGATGCTATAATCCGCGCCACTCCACACGGAAACCACATGAATTCACCCTCTGTTCGCCTCTATCGTTGGGACGAGATCGCACTCGAGAAGGTCACCGAGATGATCTCCCGCAAGCTCATCACCGGCGAGCGCGAGATGATCGCGCACATTCACCTGAAGCGCGGCGCGCTCGTGCCCATGCACTCCCACGAGAGCGAGCAGATGACCTATATCTTCCAGGGCGCGCTGAAGTTCCTCATCGGCGGCGAGGAGATCACCGTCCGCGAGGGCGAGGTCCTGCACATTCCTTCATGGGTGCCGCACCAGGCCGAGGCACTCGACGACACGTTCGAGATGGACATCTTCAGCCCGATCCGGCAGGACTGGCTCGACGGCACGGATACGTACTTTCACAAGAAGTGACATCAGAAGACCGGGCCGGTCTCCGGGTTTGGGATCGGCAACGCCGACGGAGGGACGCGCGATGAGTGTCGTGATCACGATTGGCGTGCTGGTGTTGCTGGGCCTCTGGCTGGTCGGCAGCTACAACAAGCTGGTCGGCCTGCGGAACCAGGTGACCAACGGGTGGAAGCAGATCGACGTGCAGCTGAAGCGGCGCCACGATCTGATCCCGAACCTGGTGAACACCGTGCAGGGCGCGATGGAGTTCGAGCGCGACACGCTCGAGGCCGTCATCGCCGCGCGCAACCGCGCGGTGTCGGCCAGCGGGCCCGCCGACGCGGGCCGCAAGGAGAGCGAGCTCAACGCCGCGCTCGGCCGCTTCTTCGCGCTGGCCGAGCAGTACCCGCAGCTCACCGCCAACCAGAACGTCCGCGCGCTGCAGGAAGAGCTCGCGGGCACCGAGAACAAGGTCGGTTTCGCGCGGCAGTTCTACAACGACATCGCGACCAAGTACAACACCGCCACGCAGGTGATCCCCACGAACATCATCGCCGGCTTCGCCGGCTTCAAGCCCGCGGAGCTGTTCGAGATCTCGAACGAGGCGGAACGCGCGGTTCCGACCGTGGACCTCTCCACGCGCAAGAGCTGAAGGAAACGAAGCCACCAAGGCACGAAGAAGCACGAAGGTCCGCACGAAGAAGACACCAGGGGTCCGGCAGGGCCTGCAGGACATGTGGCGGGAAGGAGTCCCGGCGTGAGCGGCGGCGCACGACTGACGCGCAGGCAATGTGCGCTGTCTTCGAAGAGAGTCGATCCCTCGGGTGTGGTTCTTCGTGCCCTTCGTGGCTTCGTGGTGTTTTGTTGCCGATGAACCTTTACGAGCAGCAGGCACGGAACCGGCGGCGCACGTGGCTCGTGATGGCCGCGTTCGTGGGGCTCGTGCTGCTGCTCGGGCTCGGTTTCGATGCCGCCACGTCCACCGCGCAGGGGACCCTGGTCCCCGTCGGCACGGCGGCGGCGCTGCTCTACAGCGGCGGCACCGCCGCTTACTCCTACTTCAACGGCGATCGCGCGGTCATCGCCTCCACCCGCGCCGTCAGCCTCGAGTCGGCCATGGCCGCCCGGCCCGACCACCTGCCGTACCGGCAGCTCGCCAACGTCGTGGACGAGATGGCCATCGCCGCCGGCCTCCCCCGCCCGGCCGTCTTCGTCGTCGCCGACCCGGACCCGAACGCGTTTGCGACGGGACGCGATCCGGAACATGCGTCCATCGCGGTGACCGAGGGGTTGCTGTCGCTCCTCACGCGCGAGCAGCTGCAGGGTGTCGTCGCGCACGAGATGTCGCACATCCGTAACTACGACATCCGGCTGATGACCATCGTGGCCGCGCTCATCGGCGCGGTGGCGCTGCTGGCGGACTGGGCCGCGCGTGGCTGGCGGTACGGGTTGTTCAGCGGGAGGGGAGGGTCGTCGCGTTCGGGCGGGCGCAAGGACGGCGGCGGCGTCATCGCGATCGTGCTGGTGGCCGTGTGGCTCGTCGCGATGATCCTGGCGCCACTCGTGGCGCGGCTGCTGGCAATGATGGTGTCGCGGCAGCGCGAGTTCCTGGCCGACGCCTCGGGCGCCGAGCTGTCGCGGAATCCCTCGGCGCTGGCCGACGCGCTCGAGACCATCGAGGCACGCGTCGAGCCCACGAAGGCCATTCACCAGGGGAGCGCACAGCTGTGCATCGCGGATCCGCTGGGCCGCCCGGTCAACGAGCGCCACGGCCGCTGGGCCGACCTGCTCGCCTCACATCCGCCGATGCACGAACGCGTCGCGGCGCTCAGGGCGATGGCGTTTCAGCGCTGACGCGGCTGCTGCAGATCCCCGTCGACTCCCGACTCCCGACTCTCGACAGCGTTCAGTGGATGTGTTTCTTCCACTCCCGCTTCCAGTCATCGTCGGTCGCCTTGCCGCCGGAGTAGACGTCGAACTTGCTGCGGGCGCGGCCCATGCGCCAGCGCAGCCAGCGGTAGCGCAGCTCGTCGAGCGGCCGCACGCGCAGCGATTTCAGGTAGAGATATCCGACCACCAGGCCGCCCAGGTGCGCCACGTGCGCGATGCCGCTGCCCGTGCCGCCGAACGACGAGAGGAAGGCAATCGCGCCGATGATGATCACGAAGATGCGCGCGGGGATGGGGAAGAGGAAGTAGAGATAGATGGTGCGGTGCGGAAAGTACATCGCCCACGCGAGCAGCAGGCCGTAGATGGCGCCCGAGGCGCCCACCGTCAGCGAGTAGTACACGCTGTCGGAGAAGAGCCCCAGCAGCAGCGTGGTGGCCGCGGCGCCCACGCCTGTGACGAAGTAGTACTTCGTGAAGAACCTGGTGCCCCACGTGCGCTCGAGCTCGATGCCGAACATCCAGAGCGCCAGCATGTTGAACAGGATGTGGCTGAACCCGCTCGTACTGTGCAGGAACATGTACGTGAACGGCTGCCAGAAGGCGAAGTGCTCGAACACGTCCTGCGGCGACAGGCCCAGCCTGAGCGTCATGGCCGGGACGATCAGGTTCAGGAGGTACGCGACGACGTTGACGATGAGGAGGAACTTGACCGCCGGGGTCATCGCCCCGGGGCCGAACTGATAGGAGGACCCGTATCGCGCCACGGCCGGAATCGTACTACGAGGCGGCCGGCGCGGGCGCCTCGGATCGGCCCTGGCCCGACGGGAGCGCCGCGGCCAGCGCCGCGGCCACCAGCGGCACGGTCGAGAGTCCCACCAGGGCCGCGTTGATCCCGAACCGGTCCGCGGCCATCCCGATGAGAGGCACCGCCAGGCTGCCCATCCCCCAGGCGAAGCCCATCATCAGCGACGACACCGTGGCCGCCCCGGCCTTCGTCACCGCCTGCGCGAAGGTGACGCTCACCGGCAGCGTGGACTGGAGCAGCAGGCCCCCGATGGCCAGCATGGCCGCAAATCCCCAGGGTGAGAGCACGGGCGCCAGCGCGAGGAACGGCACCGAGGCCACCAGGGTGGCCACCATCACCCGTCGCGGGCCGAACCGGTCTGCCAACGGCCCCCCGAAGAACCCGCCGACCCCGCTCGTCAGCAGGTAGAGGAAGACGGCGCCGCTGGCCTGGTCGATGGAGAGCCCGCGGCGCGTCAGCAGAGTCGGGGCGAACGTCATGAAGCCGTACGCGGTGGCCGTCCGCAGCACGACGGTGAAATAGAGCAGCGCCAGCGGCACGGCGGCCGGTCGCAGCGAGGCCCAGCTCGACCGCTCGTGTGCCTCAGGCCTCTGCATCGGCGGCACCTGTCGAAGCGTCCACGAGAGGGCCAGCAGGCCCGGCAGCATGATGATGGGCGACCACACCAGCCCCAGACGCGCGATCACCGGCACGAACACCAGCGGCGCGAGCGCGAAGCCCAGCGAGCCACCCGAGATGTGGGCCGACATCGCCAGGCCCTTGCGATGGTCCGCCAGCCGGTAGACCAGCGCTGCCGCCGGCGGGTGGAACGCGGCGCCGCCCAGGCCGCCGAACACGAGGATCGCGCCCAGGACGAGCGGAGTCGTGGCCAGGCCGACGAAGCTGAGGACGACGACCGCCAGCAGTGGGCCCCCGAGGATCAGGGCCCGCGGCTTCCAGCGGTCCGCCAGCGCGCCGAACCCGAGCTGCGACACCGAGTTCGACATCTGGAACGCCATCGCCAGCGTGCCGGCGGTGGCGAGCGACAGGTTCAGGTGGGGGATCAGCAGCGGTAGCAGCGGCGCGTACAGGTTCGTATACGCATCCACCACGAGGTGCGTCGAGGCCACCTTCCAGATCCGCGTGTCGAGGTCGAGCCAGCCGCGCACGCTCATCGGGGGCTCCGCCTGAACCGCCGCCGCACCAGGTCCATGGCCTCGCGGATCTCGGGGATGCGAAGCGCCGTGGCCACGCCGGCCAGGGCCACGAGTGCCAGGCCAATGCTGATCGCCAGGCGCAGCGCCTGCCACACCAGCGCGTCGCCCGGCAGCACCCCGGGCAGCACGCGGTCCGCGCCCCAGGCGGTCGCCGCCATCACCACCGAGGCCACGAGCACGCGCGCGAAAGTCCGCGCGATGACGCCGCCTTCGATGCCGCGCAACTCGCGCCGAAGCAGCAGCATCTGCACCGCGCCGTTCAGCAGCGCCGTGATCGAGGTGCCCAGCGCCAGCCCGCGGTATCCGAGCACGTTCACCAGCGCCAGGTTGAGCGCGACGTTCGCCACCACCGATCCGATGCTCACCATCACCGGCACGCGGCTCCGATCCAGCGCGTAGAACGTGGGCGAGACGATGCGCACCACGGAATATCCCAGCAGCCCCATCGCGTAGTAGCGCAGCGCCCCCGCCGTGGCCGCCGTGTCGGCCGCCGTGAAGCTGCCATGCTCGAAGATCACCCGGACGATGGGCTCGGCCAGCACGATGAGGCCGAGCGTGGCGGGCACGTTCAGCAGCATCATCAGGCCGATGGCGTGCGCCACGGTCGCGCGCACGCGGTCGAACGCCCGCTCGGCCACCATGCGCGAGATGGCCGGCGTGGACGCCGTGGCCACCGACACACCGAACAACCCGATGGGCAGGTACATGAGGCGAAAGGCGTAGTCGAGCCACGACACCGCGCCGGTGCCCTGCCCGGTGGCGAGCACCGTGTTCACGAACACGTTGAT
Source organism: Vicinamibacterales bacterium (assembly GCA_036795065.1). GTDB lineage: Bacteria > Acidobacteriota > Vicinamibacteria > Vicinamibacterales > UBA2999 > VFZN01. The sequence continues at coordinate 7,052 of DAIRFN010000048.1, read as the reverse complement.
CTGGGTCGCCGCCAGGCCAATCGTTCCGGGCCCCATCAGCAGCAGCACGCGGCGCAGGCCCGCGTCGTGCACGTCCACGATGGGGCGATAGCGGAAGCCCTCGCGCGCCAGCGGCGGCCACTGCATCGCCACCTGCGCCACGCCGCCCAGGATGGTGCCGACGGCCACGATGATGATGGGGTCGATGCCGAGCGCGGGCGCGAAGGGCACCAGCCCCACCACCAGCACGATGCTGGCCAGGTTGAAGGTGGCGGGCGAGACGGCGGGCACGAAGAAATGCCCCAGCGCGTTCAGCATGCCCATCAGCGCGGCCGCGACGGCGACCAGCGTCAGGAAGGGCAAGACGATTCGCGCCAGCAGGATGGTGAGGTCCAGCTTGCCGGGCACCGCCGCGAAGTCGGCGGCGAAGAAGCGGACGAGGGCGGGGGCGAAGAAGAACCCGGCCACGACGAGCAGGCCGGTGACGATCATCAGCCCGTTCAGGACCGAATTGCCGAGCCGCCACGCGCGCTCGCGCCCGCCCTGCGTGAGGTGGCTGGTGAAGGTCGGGACGAAGGCGGCGCTCATCGCGCCTTCGGCAAACAGGTCGCGCAGCAGGTTGGGGACGCGGAAGGCCACCCGGAAGGCGTCCATCGCGTCGCCGGCGCCGAAGTAATAGGCCAGGACCTGTTCACGGACCAGCCCGAGGATACGGCTGGTCATGGTGGCAAGCCCAATCACACCCGCGGAACGGGCCAGTCGGGGCGCGGATTGGGGCATCGGGGCCCGAAAAGCGTAGCACGTGTAAAAAATGAGGCCCCGGCCGGGTGGCTGGGGCCCCTAGGAGGATGGTGAGAGGCTGACTAGGCCTTTCAGAGTAGATAGACGGACAACCCCTCGAAATGGTTCGGGGCGTCCGCCCCAGGGGGGCTAACGGTTGAGACGCGCCCGGACGGCCTCGTTCACCTTCTTGCCGTCCACGCTCTTCCCCCCGAGCGCCGCCATCACGGCCTTCATCACCCTGCCCATGTCCTTCGGCCCCGCGGCGCCGGTCTCCGTCACGGCCTGCTCGACGGCGGCGGCAATCTCATCGGCCGAGGCTGCAGGCGGGAGCAGCGTCTCGAGCACCTCGATTTCGGCCTGCTCCCTGGCCGCCAGGTCGGGGCGGTTCCCGGCAGTGAACTGCTCGATCGAGTCGCGCCGCTGCTTCACCAGCGTCGCCACCACCTGCAGTTCCTCGGCCTCGTCGAGCGCGCGGCCCTTCTCGATGCTCTTGTTGGTGAGCGCGGTCTTCAACATGCGAAATGTCGAGAGCTTCGTGGTTTCGTGCGCTTTCATCGCCGCCGCGATGTCGGCACTCAGTCGTTGTTCGAGTGACATCTCTTTCTCTCTTCTCACTTCCTTCTCACTTCTCACTTCTCACTTTTTCAGTGATCCAACGCCCCGTCCCCCAACGTGATGTGCCAGTCGTCGCCCGACTGGTAGAAGCCTTTCGGCACGTCCACGCCGTTCACCTTCACGATGAGGTCGATGTCCGACTTGACGACGAAGAAGCCGTTGCGCCGCAGCACGCGACGGAAGGCGGCGTGCGTGACATAGCAGCGGATCTTGTCCGAGTCTTCGAGCTTCGCCTCGCGGTCTACCCACCGGGTCAGCGTGGCAATGGCGTGCTCGTCCGACGGGAGCGCCAGGAGATCCACGATCTGGGTGACGCGCCCCTGCGGCTCGCGCAGGTGGCGATAGATGACATACCCCGCCACCTTGTCGTCGCGGCGCAGCACGGCGGCGTGATAGCGCACATGCGGCGGCTCGATGAACTTCCAGTTCAGGTACCGCGCGTCGCGGCGCACGGCCAGCCCCAGCGAGGGCGCGACCGCCTCCCACAGCTGGTCCACATCCGCGTCGAACCGCCGGACGGCCTGCATCTCTTCCTTCAGCGGCTGCAGGCGCGACACGAACTTCACGACCGGGAGCGAGAGGGCCGACACCAGGCGGTTGGCCGTCACCGGCCAAGTGGGGCGCCTCAGCGCCCGGCGGCTGATGGGCTTTACGAGGCACGGCAGGGCGACGGCCCTGGGCCACCGCAGCTCGTCGAGGCGCTGGCGGGTGGCGGCCGAGAACCCCGCGCCCAGCGCGACCCCGGTGCCCCGGTCCCAGGCGCGGAGCAGCGCCCCGCCGAGGCCCTGGCGCTGGCGCTCGCTCACGACCAGCGGCCCCGCGCTCCACGTGCCGGGCACTTCGTGCCCGTGCACCGTCACGCGAACCGGCGTGATCGGACAGGCCGCGATGAGCGTGGGCCCCTCGCGCACCACCAGATACGGCGGCTCGGTGCCGATGGCGGGGTTGCGACGAGCCCAGTCCCACAGGAAACGCAGCCGATCCACGGCTTCGTGGCCGAAGGTGCGCCGATAGAGCTGCTCGAGTCCGCGCCGATCGTCGGGGGAGTAGGGTTCAATGTCCGCCATGGACAACACGAGGGAGCACGCTCACGCGCGCGCCCCTCGTCATTGTATGACGCTAGTTGCCGCCCGGCGGGCGCACGGGCTGTCCTGGCGCGGCCGGCTGCGTCACCACGCCGGGCGTGGGCGCCCCGATGATGCCGAACCCGCCCGTTGCGCCCGGAGCCGTGCCGGCGGCCGGCATGCCGGGGAACTGCAGGAACGGCGTGGGCTGCTGCGGGGTCGGGTTGACGGTCACCGCCTGGCCCTGGCCGGCTGGCGCGCCGAACGGTCCGAACTGCACCACGGGCGGCTCTGCGCCGGGCGACACCGGCGTGCCGAACGGCGTCGGCTGGCCCGCGGCCTGGAACGGGTTCTGCCCCTGGCCTTGCGGCGGGAAGGAGAACGGCGGCTGGTTGACGCCGGTGTCCGCCTCGTCCGCCACCACCTGCGGCTCCTCGACCGCCGGCTGCGGGACATTGAAGCCGCTGCGGACGCCGCGCTGCGTGCCGTTCATCGGGTTGGCGTTGGCGCCGCCCGCCCGGTTGGTATTGGCCGCGTTGGTGGCTGCCGGGGCCGAGCTGGTCGGCAGGACCAGGATGCGGTCGTACGCGGAGGCGCCCGTCGAGTCGGCGCGGCGAGGCGCGGCCATGTAGCCGGCGACGTTCCGGAGGATGATCTCCAGCGCCTGGGCCTCGGGCACGTTCTCGAGGCGGATGGTGAGGGGGGCGCCCGTGACACGGTCGGCCCCGACGACCTTGGTGCCGCCCAGCCGGGCCCATTCCGAGAGGATCGTGCGCACGGGCACGCCGGCCGCGTCCACCGTGACCCGGCCATCCTGGAACTGCAGCGTCAGTTGCTGAGCAGAGGCCGACGCGGAAAGCGCCAGCACGACTACGCCGACACAGATGGTCCGCATATCACCCCTTCAGACGAATTATACGCTCGGCTGGCTGTTTACACGCTCGGTTGGCTCTCGACGACCCGCCGGATGATCTCGTCCAGCCCGACCTCGGGACGGTAGCCGATCAGGGCCGTGATCTTGGACAAATCGGGCACCCGCCGCGGCATGTCCTCGAACCCTTCCTCGTAGGCCTGGTCATACGGGATGGTGACGATCTCGGAAGCGCTTCGGGTGATGGCCTTCACGCGCTCGGCGAGGCCGCGGATGGACACCTCTTCCGTATTGCCGATGTTGAACACCTCGCCCACCGCGCGCGGCTCGACCATCAGCTTCAGCAGCGCGCCGACCACATCGCCTACGTACGTGAAGCTGCGCGACTGCGTGCCGTCGCCGAACACGGTGATCGGCTCGCCCGCCAGGGCCTGGTGGACGAAGGTCGGCACGACCATGCCGTACTGGCCCGTCTGGCGCGGGCCGACCGTGTTGAAGAACCGCACGATCACCACCGGCAGCTGGCGCTCCTTCCAGTGCGCCAGCGCCAGGAACTCGTCCAGGGCCTTGCTGCAGGCATAGGCCCAGCGGTGCCGCGTGGTCGCGCCGAGCACGAGATCGGCGGTTTCCCTGAACGGCACGTCGGTGCTCTTGCCGTACACCTCGGAGGTGGAGGCGATGAACACCAGCTTCTTCTTCTTCGCCGCGTGGCGCAGGATGACCTCGGTGCCGTGCACGTTGGTCTCGATGGTGTGCACCGGCTCCTGGACGATGAGCTTCACGCCCACGGCCGCGGCGAGGTGGAAGATCACGGCCGCGCGATCGACGAGCTCGGCCACCAGCGGCTCGTTGAAGACGCTGTCGATGGTGTAGTGAAAGCGGTCGTGCGCCTTGATGTGCGCGATGTTGTCGATGCAGCCGGTGGAGAGATCGTCGAGGACGAAGACCTCGTGGCCGGCGGCCAGCAGGGCCTCGGCGAGGTGCGAGCCGATGAAGCCGGCTCCGCCAGTGATCAGGATGCGCATTACAGGGTTCTCGCGTTCTCGGGTTCTGAGGTTCTGGGTTCTGGGGTTCCGGACGTCAGGGCTGAAGGTTGACGGCCGTCACCACCTGGCCGACGTGCGCGTCCGCCAGGGCAGGATACATCGGCAGCGAGAGTACCTCCCCGCAGATGCGATCGGCCACGGGGCACTGGTGCGGGTGCGTGTCGGCCAGGGCCGGCTGCCGGGGGATGGGCACCGGGTAGTGGATGAGCGTCTCGACGCCGTGCGCGGCCAGGTGCGCCTGCAGGCCGCCGCGGTGGCGCGCGATGACCGGGAACAAGTGGTAGACGTGGCCGTCGTCGAACTGCGGCGGCAGCAGGATGTCGGGCGACGTGATCCCGGCGCGGTAGGCCGCGGCAATCTCACGGCGGCGCTCGGTCCATCGACGAAGGTGGGGCAGGCGCGCGCGCAGGATGGCTGCCTGCATCTCGTCGAGCCGGCTGTTCGCGCCCGGCTCCTCGTGATGGTAGCGGGTGACCTGGCCGCCATTCCTCAGCCGCTTCACGCGATCGGCGAGCGCGGCGTCGCGTGTGACGACGGCGCCGCCGTCGCCGAGCGCGCCGAGGTTCTTGGTCGGGTAGAAGCTGAAGGCGCCGGCCACGCCCATGGTGCCGACCGGCCGCCCCTCGCTGGTGGCCAGGTGCGCCTGGGCCGCGTCCTCGACCACTGCCAGGCGGTGGCGTGCGGCAATGGCGAGGATGGCCGTCATGTCCGCCGGCTGGCCGTACAGGTGCACCGGCAGCACGGCGCGCGTGCGCGGGGTGATGGCGGCCTCGAAGGCGGCCGGGTCGAGCGTGAGGCGCGCGGGGTCGATGTCCGCGAACACGGGCCGGGCGCCGGCCATCATGACGGCGAGCGCCGAGTAGGCGGCCGACAGGGGCGGCGTGATGACCTCATCGCCTGGCCCGATGCCCAGCGCGCGGAGGATGAGCGTGATGGCATCGGTGCCGGTGCCCACGCCCACGGCGTGCGGTGCCCCGCAGGCGGCCGCGAACTCGGCCTCGAACGTCTCGACCTCAGGGCCGAGCACGAACCAGCCCGAGTCGATGACACGCCGGATGGCCGCGTCGATCTCCGGGCGATCCTCGCCTGGCGCCAGGGCGTTGAAGGGCACGCGGCGCGCGTCAGACATAGTGGGCCATCCGTGGGCGGTAGTAGCCGAGCGTCCGGCGCAGGCCCTCGGCGAGCCCCACCCGCGGCGCCCAGCCGGTGCGCGTCTTGAACAGCGTGGAATCGGCGTAGAAGCTGCCGATGTCGATGGCCTTCTTCTCGGGGGGCCACTCGACGAAGCGGTGGCGTCCCGAGCCGGCGGTCTGCACCAGCAGGGCCACCAGGTCGCGATGGGCGATGTGCTCGTCGCCGCCCACGTTGAACACCTCGCCGTTCACCTCGTCTGTCGCTCCGGCCAGCACGAAGGCCTCGGTCGCATCGTCCACGTACACGAAGTCGCGCACCTGCGCGCCATCGCCGAAGATCTCGATCTCCTGGTCTTCCAGCGCCAGGCGGATGAACCAGCCGATGAAGCCCTGGCGGTTGTGGCGCAGCAGCTGGCGCGGCCCGTAGATGTTGGTGAGCCGCAGCGCGCAGGCGCGCACGTGGAACACGTTGTTGTAGACCAGATGATAGTACTCGCCGGCCGCCTTGTTGATGCCGTTCACGTCGGTCGGCCGCACGAGGTGGCGCTCGGTGACGGGCAGCGACTCGGGCTTGCCGTAGATCTGGCGGGTGCTCGCATAGACGACCTTGGCGTCCGGGTTGTGGTGGCGGCACGCCTCGAGGATGGTCAGCTGGCTGCGGCAGTTGATCTCGAGGTCGGTGAACGGGTCGCGCATGCTGTCGATGTGGCTCACCTGGCCCGCCAGGTTGAAGATCACCTCGCGGTCCTTCACCAGGTAGTTCATCGTGGTGGCCTGCCGCACGTCGGCCACGTTCACCCGCACGCGGTCCTCGATGCCCGCGATGTTGTGCAGGTTACCCCCGTAGTCCGGGATCAGCGAGTCCACGAGCAGCACGTCGGCGCCGAGCGCCACGAGGTGGTGGGCGAGGTTGCTGCCGATGAACCCGAGGCCGCCGGTGATCATGACGCGGCGGCCGCGGTAGAAGTCGGCGACGGTCATGAGGGCTGGCGCGCGCCAATCGACGCGGCCCGCGCGCGCTGCGCCGCGACGTGCTCGCGCCGGACGACGAGCGCCCACCACAGCTTGAGCACGTCGACGCCCGTGCGCGCGATGCGCCGGAAATTGAAGAACTGCGACTTCCCGTACGCGCGGTGGTAATGGTGCACCGGCACCTCCGCCACCCGGAAGCCGGCGTCCTGGAACTTCTTCATCATCTCCAGGCAGATGACGCCGCTGTTCTTCTCGAGCTGCACGACGTCGAAGATGCGCCGGCGCATCAGCCGGAAGTCGCAGTCCACGTCGCGGACCTTCAAACCGAAGAGCAGCTTGACGGCGTGGTGGTAGAGGCGGCCGATGACGATGCGGTGCAGCGGGTCCGAACGGCTGATCTTCCACCCGTTCACCCAGTCCACGTCGTTCGTGAGCGCCGGCCAGAGCAGCGCCATCTCGGACGGGTCGTACTGCGCGTCGCCGTCGGTGTAGAAGACGAGGTCCTTCGATGCGTGCTCGAAACCCGACCGGAGCGCGCCGCCGTAGCCGCGGTTTTTCGGGTGATGGACGAAGCGCACGTGCGCGGGGT
>DAIRFN010000294.1:0-6923 GCA_036795065.1 Vicinamibacterales bacterium | reverse complement strand
CTGATGATGTATGGCCCCATCAAGAAGCTGAGCCGGGTGAATGCCAACCTCCAGCAGGCGGTGGCAGCCTCCGAGCGCATCTTCGAGCTGCTGGACACGCACACCGAGGTGCGAGAGCGGCCCGGCGCCGCGCCGCTCCCGCCGTTCAGGCACGCCATCGAGTTCGAGGGCGTCGGCTTCGGCTACGAGGACGGCCACGGGCGCAGCACACTGAGGGGCGTCAGCGTCACGGTGCGGGCCGGACAGATGATCGCGATCGTGGGGCGGAGCGGCGCGGGCAAGACCACGCTGGTGAATCTGCTGCCGCGGTTCTATGACGTGACCGAGGGCCGCATTTTGGTCGACGGCCAGGACATCCGCGACGTGACGCTGGCGTCGCTGCGCGCCCAGATTGGTATCGTCACCCAGGACACGGTGCTCTTCGACGATTCCATCGCGGCGAACATCGCGTTCGGCGCGCCCAGTGCCACCCAGGCCGAGATCGAAGCGGCCGCGCGGGCCGCGCACGCCCACGACTTCATCGCGGCGTTGCCGGACGGGTACCACACGACCATCGGCGAGCGCGGGCAGCGGCTCTCGGGCGGCCAGCGGCAGCGGCTGGCCATTGCACGGGCGCTGCTCAAGAACTCGCCGATCCTCATCCTGGACGAGGCCACCTCGGCGCTCGACGCCGAGTCCGAGCGGCTGGTGCAGGACGCCCTGGCGACGCTGCTGCTGAACCGCACCTCGTTCGTCATCGCGCACCGCCTCTCGACCGTCCGTCGCGCTGATGCCATCATCGTGCTCGAGCGCGGCCGCATCGTCGAGACGGGCCGCCACGACGAGCTGGTGGCACGGCCGGGCGGCGCCTATGCCCGCCTGCACCAGCTCGAGCTGCTCGACGACCACCTCGCGATCACGCCTTCGACTTCGAGCCTCCACCCATGATCAAGAGCATGACCGGCTTTGCCTCCCTCACCCGGGACGACGAGGTGGCCGCCGTCGGCGTCACCGTTCGGGCCGTCAACCATCGATTTCTCGACCTGCAACTGCGTCTCCCCTCGGCGGTGTCCGACCTCGAGCCGCGCCTGCGCGCGCTGGTGCAGCAGCGTCTCGCGCGTGGGCGGGTGGAAGTGAGCGTCTCGCTGCAGATGCGCCAGTCGCCGGTGCCCGACGTTCAGCTGAACGGTCCGTTCGTGCAGGCGCTGTCGGCGGCGTTGTCGCAGGCCCGGGCCGATGGCGTCATCGACGGCGGTCTGTCGGCCGGCGACCTGCTCCGGCTGCCCCAGGCGCTGGCCATCCGTGAACGGCTGCCCGACGGCGGGCACACGCCCGACACGCTGGCGGCCACCGTCGAGGCCGTCGTAGGTCAGGCCCTCGATCAGCTGGATGCCATGCGGACCCGCGAAGGCGAGCACCTTCGCACGGACCTGTCGGCCCGGAAGGCCCTGCTGGGCACGTTCGTGGACAAGGTGGTGAAGGCGGCGCACACTGGTCGAGTGGACCTGGAGGCGCGGCTGCTCGAACGGGCACGCGAGCTGGCGTCGGCGCTGCCCATCGACCAGGCGGCACTCTCGCAGGAGGTGGTGCGCGTGGCGCAGCGGTCCGACATCACGGAAGAGGTGACGCGGTTCCGGGGCCACCTGGACCACTGGGAGGCCCTCACCGACGGTGCCGAGCCGTGCGGGCGGAAGCTGGACTTCCTGCTGCAGGAAATGAACCGCGAGGTGAACACCATCGGGTCGAAGGCCGATGGCCTGCAGGTGTCGGAACTGGTGATCCTGGCCAAGGCCGAGCTCGAGCGGATGCGGGAACAGGTTCAGAATGTCGAGTAGGGCCCGCGGGCTGCTGTTCATCGTCTCGGCCCCGTCCGGGGCGGGGAAGACCACGCTCGCCGAGCACCTGGTGCAGATCCTGCCCAACTTGCGGATGTCGCGTTCCTACACCTCGCGGCCCGAACGGCCGGGCGAGCGCGACGGCATCGACTATCACTTCGTCTCCCGCGAGCACTTCCAGGAGATGATCGCGGCGCAGGCCTTCCTGGAGTGGGCCGATGTGTTCGGCAACTTCTATGGCACGTCCGCGGCCGACACCGAGCGGCTGGTGGCCGACGGCCAGGACGTGGTGCTCACCATCGACGTGCAGGGCGCGCGCCAGGTGAAGACGCACGGCGTAGATCACACGTCCATCTTCGTGCTGCCGCCGTCGTTCGAGGTGCTCGAGCGCCGGCTGCGCGGCCGCAGCAAGGACAGCGAGGAGCAGATGCAGAAGCGTCTCACGGCGGCGCGCGCCGAGGCGGCCAGCTACACCGACTACGATTACGTGGTGGTCAACGACCAGCTGGAGCCGACCGTGGTGCGCCTGCAGGAGATCATCGCGGCCGAGCGATCGCGGACGCACCGCATGCGCGGGATCGCGGAAGAGATCATCAGGACGTTTCGCCCGTAGAATGTAGGCGTATGTCCCTCATTGCGCTCGGCGTCACCGGCGGCATCGGCGCTTACAAGGCCGTCGAAATCGCGCGCGGCCTTCAGAAGGAGGGCCACGGCGTGGTGGCCGTGATGACCGCGTCCGCGCAGCGCTTCGTCACGCCCCTCACGTTCGAGGCCATCACCAGGCGCGAGGTCATCACCGACCTGTGGACGCCGGGCACCAACGCCGAGATCGAGCACATCGCGATCGCGTCGCAGATCGACCTGCTGCTGGTCGCGCCGTGCACCGCCAACACCCTGGGGCGGTTCGCGCAGGGCCTGGCCGACGACTTCCTGACGTCGCTCTACCTGGCCACCACCGCGCCGGTCGTGCTCGCGCCGGCGATGAACTCGAACATGTTCGCCCATCCGGCGGTGGTCGCGAACCTGGCGGCGCTGCACGCGCGCGGTGTCCGGGTCGTCGAGCCCGGGTCGGGATACCTGGCGTGTGGGTGGATTGGCAAAGGGCGGCTCGCGGAGCCCGAGGACGTGGTGGCCTGCGTGCAGCAGGTGCTGGCGCCGCCGTCCAGTGCGTGGCAGGGCCGGAGCGTGCTCATCACCGCCGGCCCGACCTACGAGAACATCGACCCGGTCCGCTACATCGGCAATCGCTCGAGCGGCCGCATGGGATTCGCGCTGGCGGCCGAGGCTGCGCGGCGCGGCGCAACGGTGACCCTCGTGACCGGTCCGACCACGCTGGCTCCCCCCGCGGGTGCGGCAGTCGTGCGCGTGCGCAGTGCGGCCGACATGCACGCGGCCGTGATGGCGCGCGCCGCGGGGCAGGACGTGGTCATCATGGCCGCCGCGGTGGCCGACTACACCCTCGACCAGGCGCCCCAGAAAATCGCCAAGTCCGACGGCCCGCTGGTCCTGACGCTGTCGCGCACGCGCGACATCCTGGCCGACGTCGGCGCCCTGCCGTCGCGGGCCGAGGGACGGCCCGTGCTGGTGGGCTTTGCCGCCGAGACTCACGACGTGGTGGCGCATGCGCGGGAAAAGCTGGCGCGGAAGCGCGTGGACCTGATCGTGGCCAACGACGTGGCGCACGCCGATGCCGGCTTCGAGGTGGAGGCCAACGCCGTGACGATCGTGTCGGCCGATGCGAGCGAAGAGGTCGAGCTGCAATCGAAAGACCGCGTGGCCGGCCGCATCCTGGATCGCGTGGAGCCGCTCGTGTCGAAGCTCACCGCGGCGGCGTCGGCCCGGTAGTCGCGCCATGTCGAACGATCTGGCCGCGCACCTGAAGTACTTCGCCGAGATGGGCGTTGCCGGCGTGAGCCGCGATCCCGCGTGGCGCACGCGTGCCGATCCGCAGGCGGCGGCGCCGCCGGACGCCCAGTTGCCGCCGCCAGTCGAAGCGGTGGCGGTGGAGACGGTCCTCGATCCCAGGGGCGCGGCCATGCGCAGCGACGTGCCGGCGGATGTCCTCCTGTCCCAACTCAAGGTCGAGATCGGTCCCGACTGCACGTGCTGCAAGCTGTGCCAGCTCGGACGACGCCAGGTGGTGTTCGGCGTCGGGAACCCGCGCGCGCGGCTGATGTTCGTCGGCGAGGCCCCTGGCGAGGACGAGGACAAGCAGGGCGAGCCCTTCGTGGGCCGCGCCGGACAGCTGCTGACCAAGATCATCGAGGCCATCGGCCTGGCGCGCGAGCAGGTCTACATCGCCAACGTCATCAAGTGCCGGCCGCCCGGCAACCGCAACCCGGAGCCGGACGAGGTGGCCGCCTGCGAGCCGTTTCTCTTCCGCCAGATCGATGCGGTACAGCCGCGCGTCATCGTGGCGCTCGGCAAGTTCGCCGCGCAGTGCCTGCTCCGGACCGCCGACCCCATCACGCGCATTCGCGGGAAGGAGTTCGACTTCCGCGGCGCAACGCTCATCCCGACCTTCCATCCCGCGTACCTGCTGCGCAACCCGCCCGCCAAGCGCGAGGTGTGGGACGACATGAAGAGGGTGCGCGACATCCTGCAGGCCGACGGCCGGCTCTAGCCCGTGTCCGACCGGCTTGTCCTGGTCGCGGTGCCGGTGGCCGCGCTCGGCCTCCTCACCTATCGCGTGCCCGCCGCCCTGCCGTCGCCGCCGGCCGGGGCGCGCGTCGTCGTGCCGTTGGGGCCCCGCCGCATGACGGGCGTGGTGCTGGGCGAGGGGTCCGCGCTCGACCCCGCCATCGAACTGCGCGACCTGATCCAGGTGCTGGACGACGAGGCGTTCGTGCCTCCCGATGTCGTGCAACTGACGGCGTGGGTGGCGGACTACTACCTCGCGGGCCCCGGCGCCGCGCTGTCCGCCGCGCTGCCGCCGCACGGGCTGAGCGCGCGCGTGGACGCGTTCAAGACGGTGCGGGTGGCGACCGTCACCGCGCAGGGACTGGACGTGCTCGATCGCGCCATGGGGCCGCGATGCGTCGGCGACGAAGACCGCGACATGCCTCGCCTTGGCGCGCGGCAGCGCGAAGCGCTGCAACTGCTGGCCGGACGGCCCGACGGCATCCCGGCACCCGACCTCTCGGACCGCGGCGTGCCCTCATCGGCCCTCCTTCGCCTGCGCACGCTCGGTCTCGTCACGCTGCGGACCGAGCGCGTGGACCGCGATCCGTTCGTGGACGAGCGCCACGCGTCGAGCGCGGCATCCGAGGCGCAGCCGGTGCGCGCGCTCACCGGGGAGCAAGAGGCGGCATTCGAGGCCCTGGCGCCACTGGCCGATGCGCGCACGTTCCACACCGCGCTGGTGCACGGCGTCACCGGCAGTGGCAAGACGGAGCTCTACCTGCGCCTGGCCGAGCGCGTGCGCGCGCAGGGTCGCGGCGTGCTGGTGCTCGTGCCGGAGATTGCACTCACCCCGCAGGTGGCCGCCCTCTTCCGTGCGCGTTTCGGTTCGCACGTCGCCATCCAGCACAGCGGGCTCTCGGACGGCGAGCGGCACGACCAGTGGCACCGCATCCGCCGCGGCGAGGTGGACGTCGTCGTCGGCACGCGGTCGGCGGTCTTCGCCCCGCTGGCCCGTCCCGGCCTCATCGTCGTGGACGAGGAGCACGACACGTCCTACAAGCAGGAAGACACGCCCCGCTACAACGGGCGCGACGTCGCGGTGATGCGTGGCAAGTTCGCCGGCTCGCTGGTGGTGCTCGGCTCGGCCACGCCGTCAATGGAGTCGTACGCCAACGCGCGGGCCGGGCGCTACACGCTGGTCACGCTCGAGCGCCGCATCCTGGACCGGCCCATGGCGAGCGTGCGCGTGGTGAACATGCGCGAGGAGATGGCGGAATCGACCCCTGACGTGGTGCTCAGCCGTCCGCTCGTCGAGGCGCTCGGCCTGCGCCTCCAGGCAGGCGAGCAGTCGGTCATCCTGCTGAACCGTCGCGGCTTCGCCACGGCCATGTTCTGCCGGCAATGCGGCCATACGCTCGAGTGCCCGAACTGCAGCGTGTCGCTGACCGTGCATACCCGCGGGCGGCACAGCCACGACGATCGTCGCGGGTGGCGCGCCCGGTGCCATTACTGCAACTACCTGCGTGGCGTTCCCACGGCCTGTCCGCAGTGCGCGGCGCCCTACATGGAGCACGTGGGATTCGGCACCGAGCGCGTCGAGGCCGACGTGCGCGCCCACTTTCCGGCCGCGCGGGTGGCGCGTGTTGATCGTGACACCGTGCGGCGGCGGGGAAGCCTCGTCGACGTGCTGGCGCGCTTTGCCCGCCGCGATCTCGACGTGCTGGTCGGCACGCAGATGATCGCCAAGGGGCACGACTTTCCCAACGTGACCCTCGTCGGCGTGATCTCCGCCGACGTCGGGCTCGGGCTCGCGGACTTCCGCGCCGCCGAGCGCACCTTCCAGTTGCTCACGCAGGTCGCCGGCCGGGCCGGACGCGGCGAGATCGCCGGCGAGGCCCTCGTCCAGACGCTGTTTCCCGCGCACTACAGCATCCGCCTGGCGTGCACGCAGGACTACCGGGCCTTCTTCGACAAGGAGACCGCCTTCCGCCACGCCATGCGCTATCCGCCGCACATCGCGATGGTCAACATCGTCGTGCGCGGACGCTCGTTCGAGCAGGCCATGGACGATGCGGGGGAGTTGGTGGAGCGGGTGCGCGCCGCGGGGACGAAGGGGTTCGTCATCCTCGGCCCCGCGCCGGCGCCGCTCACGAAGCTGCGCGGCGAGCACCGCGCGCAGTTCTTCCTCAAGGGCACGAGCCGCGCGTCGATGCGCGAGTCACTCCGCGCGGCCCTGGCCGCGGCGCCCGCCATCGCCCGGCGCACCGCCGTCGACATCGACCCCGTGTCGATGCTATAGGCGGGTGGCGGTCATTGATGATTGGGTGATTGCAGATTGAGCGATTGATTGGGGATTGGGTGATTGCGGCATTGAGCGATTGATTGACGATCGGCGATTGGTGATTGAGTGATTCGATTGAGCGATTGAGCGATTGAGCGATTGAAGCGCGGCGGGATAATCGCCCATTCATTCAGTCTCCCAGTCTC
>DAIRFN010000293.1:0-6926 GCA_036795065.1 Vicinamibacterales bacterium | reverse complement strand
GGAGGCGGGCCAGGGGTGTACTTCGACTTGTTCACATCGAGCACCCACGTGCCGATGTGCGGATCGGTCTGGGCCAGGAGCGGTGTTGGCGGCGTGGCTGTCAGGGCGGCTACGAACGCGAGGGTTCCGACGACGCCGACGAACGGTCTGAGAGGGATCATGGGTGCGACTCCTCCTGACGTGTGATCGTTGACGGACGGGCCGAGCGGCCACGGGGGGATGAACCGTCGGTTCAGGAGAAGCATACGCCCGTTCCGGCGCATCGGCTTAGCTCCCGAGTATCATGCAACCCACGGCGACTCGAGGGAGATTGGTGCACGAACTGTCGATCGCGCAGAGCCTGGTGAGCCTCGTCCAGCAGCAGCTTCCCGAGGGCGTCACCCGTGTGACCGCCGTGGACATGCGCCTCGGCGCGCTCGCGGGCGTGGTCCGCGGCGCCCTCGAGTTCTGCTACGACATCGCCACCGAGGGCACGCCCCTGCAGGGCTCCTCCCTCCGGATTGTCGAACTTCCCATCGTCATCCACTGCCCCGAGTGCCACGCGGATCAGACTCTGGAGGGCATCGCCTTCCAGTGCCCGTTGTGCGGGACGCTGAGCGGCGACATCCGCCAGGGCCGCGAGCTGGACCTCGCCTCAATCGAGTACGATGACCCCGAGGCGGCGAGCGCATGACCACCACCCCACGCGTCCTCGAGATCCGGCAGAAGGTCCTCTCCAAGAACGATGAGCTGGCCCGCAGCCTGCGCGATCGGCTTCACGCGCACGGCGTGTTGACGCTGAACTTCGTGTCCAGCCCCGGCACCGGCAAGACACGGCTGCTGGAGGAGACCCTTGGCCGCCTCGTGGCGCGTGGGCTCAAGCCCGCGGCGCTGGTCGGGGACCTCGCCACCGACAACGACGCGCAGCGGCTGATGCGCAGCGGCGTGCCCGTCAGGCAGATCACCACCGCGGGGCGCTGCCATCTCGAGGCCGAGATGATCAACACACACCTCGAAGGGTGGGACCTCGGCCAGTTCGACATCCTGTTCATCGAGAACGTGGGCAACCTGGTGTGCCCGTCGAGCTACGACCTGGGCGAGGACCTGCGCGTCGTGATGCTCTCGGTCACCGAGGGCGAGGACAAGCCGATCAAGTACCCCTCCCTCTTCAACTCCGCGGATCTCGCCATCATCACGAAGCTGGATCTGGCGGAGGCCTGCGAGACCGATCTCGCGGCCATGCACGCGAACCTCCAGGCCATCCGGCCGGGCATTCGCGTGTTCGAGACCTCGGCGAAGACCGGCGCCGGCATGAACGAGTGGATGGCCTTCCTGGTGGAACAGCGCAATCTCAGGCAGGCCACCCATGAGGCCACTGCCGAGTGAGGAAGCGGGGAGGACGGTCATGAAATACCTGGACGAGTTCCGCAACGCCGACATCGCGAAGAAGCTGGCCGAAGACATCCACCGGACCACCACGCAGCCGTGGGCCATCATGGAGGTCTGCGGCGGCCAGACGCACTCGATCATCCGGAACGGCATCGACCAGATCCTGCCCTCCGGCATCGAGCTCATTCACGGGCCCGGCTGCCCGGTCTGCGTCACTCCCCTCGACGTCATCGATCAGGCGCTGGCCATTGCCAGCCAGCCCAACGTCACTTTCTGCTCGTTCGGCGACATGCTGCGCGTGCCCGGCAGCAGCAAGGATCTGTTCCAGGTGAAGAGCGAGGGCGGCGACGTGCGGGTCGTCTACTCTCCACTCGACGCCGTGAAGCTCGCGCAGCAGTTGCCCGACCGGCAGGTCGTCTTCTTCGGCATCGGCTTCGAGACCACCGCGCCCGCCAACGCGATGGCCGTGCACGTGGCGAAGAAGCAGGGGCTCGAGAACTTCTCGATGCTCGTCTCGCACGTGCTGGTGCCGCCCGCGATTGCGGCCATCATGACCTCGCCGAAGAACCGCGTACAGGCCTTCCTGGCCGCGGGGCACGTGTGCTGCGTGATGGGAATGCACCAGTACCCGGCGCTCGTCGAGCGCTTCCACGTGCCCATCGTGGTCACGGGCTTCGAGCCGCTCGACATCCTCGAGGGCATTCGCCGCGCCGTCAGGCAACTGGAAGCCGGCGAGGCCCGGGTCGAGAACGCCTACGAGCGCGTGGTGACGATGGAGGGGAACGTTCCAGCGCAGAAGATGCTGGCCGAGGTGTTCGAGGTGGCGGATCGTGCATGGCGCGGCATCGGCACCATCCCCGCCAGCGGCTGGCGGTTGTCCGAGGCGTACCGGGGGTTCGACGCAGCGCTGCGCTTCGATGTGTCCGGCATCCACACCCAGGAGTCACCGCTCTGCCACAGTGGCGAGGTGCTGCAGGGCGCGCTCAAGCCCAATCAGTGCCCTGCCTTTGGCAAGGAGTGCACGCCGCGCACGCCGCTCGGCGCGACGATGGTGTCGAGCGAGGGCGCGTGTGCGGCGTACTACCACTACGGCCGCTTCCGCGATGCGGAGCCGGTGACCGTCGCGTAACCATCGATGGCCGACACCCTGGACTTCGAGGCGTGGACCTGCCCGCTACCGCTGCGCGACTACCCGCGCGTGGTGCTCGGGCACGGCGGGGGCGGCAAGCTCTCGGAAGAGATCGTCGAGCACCTTTTCATGCCGGCGTTCGGCAACCCGACGCTGAATGTGCTGGGTGATGCCAGCCTCGTGGAGCTGCCTCCCGGGCAGGTGGCCATGACCACCGACTCGTTCGTCGTGCGCCCGCTGTTCTTTCCCGGCGGCAGCATCGGCGAGCTGGCGGTGAACGGCACCGTGAACGACCTGGCGATGGCCGGCGCGGTGCCGCAGTTCCTCACGGCCGGCTTCATCATCGAAGAGGGCCTCGAGATGGCCACGCTGGGCGCCATCGTCCAGCGGATGGCGGCCGCCGCGCGGCGCGCGGACGTGCAGATCGTGGCCGGCGACACGAAGGTGGTGGAGCGCGGGCACGGCGACGGGCTCTACATCAACACCTCCGGCGTGGGCGTGGTGCCGGCCGGCGTGGCGCGCATCGGTCCTGACCGCGCGCGGCCGGGCGACAAGGTGATCGTCAGCGGCACGATTGGCGATCACGGCATTGCCGTGATGAGCGTGCGCGAGGGCCTGGAGTTCGAGACGGTCATCGAGACCGACTGCGCGCCGCTGGCCGAGCTGGCCCAGTCCATCGTGGACAACACCGGGCGCGTACACGTGCTGCGCGACCCCACGCGCGGGGGCCTCGCCGCCACGCTCAACGAGATCGCGCGACAGTCGAAGGTGAGCATCATCGTCGAGGAGCGGCAGGTGCCGGTGAAGCCGCAGGTGCAGGCGGCGTGCGAGCTGATGGGGCTGGACCCGTGGCACGTGGCCAACGAGGGCAAGCTCGTCGCCATCGTCGCGCCCGAGGCGGCGGACGAAGTGCTGGCGTGGCTCCGCGCGCACGAGCTGGGCCGCGATGCCGCCATCATCGGCGAGGTCCGCGCGGATCGCGCGGGCATGGTGGCCACGCGCACGGCCATCGGCGCCACGCGCGTGGTGCCGCTGCCGTTGGGCGAGCTGCTGCCGAGAATCTGCTGATGGGCATCGAGGCCATCGTCACCACGTGGATGTTCGGGCTCGTCTCGGGCATGCGCCACGCGTTCGAGCCGGATCACGTGGCGGCCATGTCCACCCTGCTGGCCGAAGGGCACGGCAGCCGCCGTGCCGCATGGCTGGGCGCGTGGTGGGGCTTCGGGCACACGGGGGCGCTGCTGGGCGTGGGCCTGACGCTCGGGCTGCTGCGCGCGACGCTCTCGCCCGGCGTGGAGCAGGCGCTCGAGTTCGGCGTGGCGTTGATGCTGCTGGCCCTTGGCGCGCGCGCCGTGCGGCGTGGGATCGCCGAGATGCGTCACGGACCGGACGCGTGGCACAGCCATGGCGAGCACGCGCACCATCACCCCGCCATCGGGTCGCACGTGCACGTGGGGCGGTGGGCGCTCTCGCCGCGCTCGTTCGTCGTGGGTATCTTCCACGGACTGGCGGGCAGCGGCGCGCTGGTGGCGCTGGCGATGACGGAGCTCACCTCCATGCCCGCGCGCCTGTTCTACGTGGCGCTCTTTGGTCTCGGCTCGGTGGCGGCCATGGCGGCGCTCTCGGGACTGGCCGGCTGGCAGCTCTCACGACTGGCGTCCAGCCGCGGCGCGCACGCCTACCTGCAGTTGGCGGCGGGTACCTTGTCGCTGATCGTCGGGGCCGTGTGGGCGGCGCCGATGCTGCGGGCGCTGGCCCTCGCCTGACGGTTTCCCCCGCGGTCGAGCGGTCGCTACACGATGCTGTGCCCGAAGCACAGCCGGTAACCGTTGCAGTCCTCGACGTCGAAGTCGCGGTTGCCGTATGGCTGATCGCAGGTGTCCCGTGCGATCGTCGCGCCCTTGCTCCTGAACTCCGCAATCAGCGCATCCGCATCGTCCACCCAGACGTACGCGTCCCAGGCCGAGCGCTCCGGATCGGCCTTGCTGTTCGGCCGCATCAGTCCGCTCTCCTCGAACTGGCTCAGCATGATGATGATCCCGCTGCGGTAAACCATGCAGAACGCCGGCGGGTCGCCCCAGAAGCGCTCGTACTTGAACCCCAGCGTGTCGCGATAGTAGTTGGCCGTCGCCACCACATCGTCCACGATGAAGTAGGGCGCGATGCTCCAGCGCGGTGGCGTGACCGGCGCTACGTCGTCTGGCATGATGCCCTCGCGAGCTGAAGGCGGTTCCCGAGGGCCGAAGGCTATCACGAGGACGTCAGGCGAATGGCCAGGCGACATGGGCGGGTTTATGGATGAGCCAACCCCATGCCTCCGAACGTCTTAACAGGTGTTGAGGATTCGAAGTGGCTGAAGGGCGAACCCTCGTCTGCCAGACCGGTCGGTGGGCCGGTCACACGCGTCTCTGGCCAGCACAAGCGCATGCGCCAACTCGCGCTGAATCGTGACGCTCAAACAGGCCGAGTGGCGGCCGACGGCGCGTGTGTCGGCATCGCGAATCGGCCGCACCTCCAACGGTCTGGCAGCCGAGGGCTCGGCCTTCAGCAACGTGAATGTCACCATGCGTAACGCCCTCGTCTGCCTCGCGCTCCTCCTAGCCGCTCCCGCGTGGCCCCAGGAGCGCCCTCTCCCCGACTTCCAGACTTTCCTCCAGGAGACTCGAAAGCGCCTCCAGGCCGACGACGTGCGACAGAGCGAGTACGTCTACCTGGAGACGCGGCGCGAGCAGAAGCTGGACAGGTCGGGCCGCACGACGAAGGAGACGCTGAACGTCTTCGAAAGCTACCCGGCCCTGCCCGGGGAGTCCCGCTGGCAGCGGCAGACCGTGAAGGACGGGAAGCCTCTCCCGGCGGAGGACCTGGCGAAGCAGGACCGCGAGCGGCAGAAGAAGGTGCTGGAGTACGTCCGCAAGATGGAGCGGGACCCGGCGAAGATCCGGGCGGCGCAGGAGAAGAAACGCGCGGAGGAGCTGCGCGACACGGAGCGCGCCGTGGACGATGCGCTCATCGTGTACGAGTTCAAGATGCTCGGCCGCGAGGTGGTGAGCGGGTACGAGACCATCGCCATCTCGTTCACGCCGCGCAAGAGCACGAAGCCGAGAACGCGCGAGGGCAAGGTGATGAAGCACTTTGCCGGCAAGGCGTGGGTGAGCGAGTCGGAGTACGAGCTGGTGCGGCTCGAGGCGGAGGCGATCGAGACGGCATCGTTCGGCCTGGGGTTGCTGGCGCGAGTGCACAAGGGGTCGAGGGCGGCCTTCGAGCGGCGAAAGGTGAACGGTGAGGAGTGGCTGCCCGCGCGCGCCAGCTACACGGCCACCGCGCGCGTGCTGCTGCTGAAGATGCTGCGCATTGGGGGGACGTCGGAGTTCTCGAACTATCGGAAGTTCACGGTCGAAACCGAGACCCGGATCGGCAAGCCCGGGTCGGACGAAGGACCTTCACGCTGACGCCGGTCAGCGTGGCGGGCGGACGGCGCGAGTGCCCGCGCGCAACCGTCGCGCCGGCATAATGGGGTGTCCCCAGGCCCCGGATGGTGCAGCCCACGTTTCAGGATATCGCCACCCGGTCTCCCGACGAGGCGTTGTCTCTCTTGTCGTCCGCGCGGGACGGCCTGTCTCCCGATTCCGCGGCCACGGGCCTTGCCGAGTACGGCCCCAACGAACTCGCCGGCACCGAGACGACGGCGCTGGAGATCTTCCTGCGCCAGTTCAGGTCGTCCTTCATCTATCTCCTGTTCGCCGCCTCAGCCATCGCCATCTACCTGCGCGAGTTCCTCGACGCGGCGGTGATCTTTCTCTTCCTCATCATCAACGCCTTCCTCGGGTTCTTCCAGGAGTCCCGCGCCGAGCACGCGCTCCACCTCCTGAAGCAGTTCATCGAGCGCAGGGCTCGCGTCCGCCGCGGCGGGAAGACGCTCAGCGTCCCCGTGCGCGAGATCGTGCCGGGCGACATCGTGCTGCTGTCGGCAGGCGACACGATCCCCGGGGATGGCTACTTCATCCGCGCCGAGGGTGTCGCCGTGGACGAGTCGCCGATGACGGGCGAGACGGCGCCGGTCGAGAAGCAGAGCGGGCCCCTTGCGGAGCGGCCGGAGAATTTCTATGGCGCCGCGAACATCGGGTTCACGCGGACCACCCTCGTGGCTGGCGACGCGGACCTCCTGGTCTTCGCGACCGGAAACCGGACCACCGTGGGCGAGATTGCCGGGACGATGCGGGCGGCAGAGGCGCCGAGCGCATTCGAGCTGGGCGTCTCGGAGTTCAGCGCGTTCATCCTGAAGATGGTCGGCGTGACGGTGCCGCTCGTGTTCCTGCTTCACGCCCTGGTCACCGAGAGCACGGTCACGACGGGTGAGTTCCTGCTGTTCGCCATTGCCCTCACGGTGTCGGCCATTCCCGAGGCGCTGCCCCTGGTCACGACCATCTCG
>DAIRFN010000292.1:0-6937 GCA_036795065.1 Vicinamibacterales bacterium | reverse complement strand
CGCAAGGCGGGAGAGGTCGGACGTGAGAAGTGAAAAGTCAGAAGTGAGACGTCAGAAGTGAGCGGCTTTTCTCTGGCTCATCTCCTCGACCGCCTCACTCAGGAACTGAGCGGTCCGTTCGAGCGGGCCGCCGTAGAGCGCGTAGCACGGCGCCGTGGCAGTGAGGCGCGCGGTCGTCTTCAACGCCAGTGCCGGCGCGTGCTCCAGCGATCCGCTGAAGGTCAGCAGCGTGGTGGCGGCCTCGGCAATGGGCAAGGCCACCAGCAACGGCCGCTCGTGATCCCGAGCCTTCGGGACGATGACGGCACCCACGGGCAGCGGATCCCCGGCCCACGTGGCAGGCATGAAGTAGCCGTCCGGCATGCCCGGCACTTCCCAGTCGGGGCCGTGCGGCAGCGCGTCCACCAGCGCGCGCGTCGTCTGATCGACGTGAAAAGCGCGTTCGAAGGTGCGCGGCTCCAGTGTCTCGGGATCCAGCAGGATCACGTCGTCGGTGAACGGCCTGAAGCCTCGCGCCATCAAGGCCAGCGTCAGCGTGGTCTTGCCGACGCCCGACTCGCCCAGCACCAGCACGCTGACCGTGCCTGACGGATCGGCCAGCGCCGCACCATGCAGGTGGCAGCGGTCGTCGATGCGCGCGAGCATGTCGGTGACGAGCTGCCACTCGAGGGCGAGCAGCGCGTCCTCGAGCGTGGTGGTCTGGTGCGTCCGCGTGGCGCCCGACCAGAGCTCCCAAAGCCCCGTCGCCTCTCGCCGGAGAGCATAGGGGGCGTGGGCGGCGGTGTCTCGCGCGCTCGCATCCGGAAAGCCGCTGAGGATGGCCTCCACCGCGTGGCGGTCGCCTTCATCCGGCACGGCGACGGCAACGCCGCGGCCGTCGACCGTGCGACGCACGACGTCGTGGCCGAAGCGCGTGGACGGCCCGGTCACGATGCCGCCTGCGGCAGGCGCAGCATCTCGCGAGCCCGGAGGTCGTGCAGCACGCCCTCCACATCGGTCGCGATGGTGGAAACAGTGGGGAAGACGGCGCGCACCTCGTCGGTGATGGCCGCCACGGTGTGCAGGCCATCGCAGTACTCCCACACGAGCGCGGCAGTGGGATTGAGCGTCATCAGCTTCCGCGATGCGGTGTGGTACAGCACCATGCTGCCGTCGGCCAGCAACTCGCCCAGAACGCGTGGATCCCGCTCGGGCGCGAGTTCGGAGGAAGGGCGTGGGTGGTCGGGATGGAGCATCGCCGAGCGAGGAGTGCGAATAGACGCCGGAGAAGAGGGAAGAAACAGCTGTGGCTGCGAGGGTCGCTCGCAGCCACAGCCTTTGTCGTGATGTACGCGTCGAGCCGCTTGCGCGGGCCCTAGCGGGTCTTGGGCCTCAGCACCTCGCCGGCCAGCGTCGGCGGCGTGTTGGTGAACTGCTGCACCGGCGCGATCGACGCGCCCGCGCCGCTGGCGGTGAGGGTGAATCCGAACACCGACCAGTAATCAGAGGCCGGGCTGCCCGAGGCCCCACCGACCTGGTACTGAGCCACCTGGGCGCCCGACGCGAACACGGTGACGACCGCGCTGGAGGTGTCGAACTCCGGCGAGCCGCTGTAGTTGTGGATGTAGTAGTTGTAGGTGCCGGCCACGAAGCTGCCCGACACCTGCGAGACCGTGATGGTCTCGGGGCCGAAGGCCGACGTGTCGTCCACGTCGAGGAAGACGAACGGCACCGGGTTGGTGTTGCCGTAATAGCAGTGGAACCGCCCGCCGCTGCCGTCGGGGCCCACCAGGTGTGAGTCGAGGTCGCTGGGCTGCGCGCCCCAGGTGAGCACCACCGAGACACCCGTACCCACGGACGTCGGCACGAGCGCCATGCTGAAGGTGGTGGAACTGCCGGCGACGATGTTCACCGTGTCGGTGCGGGTCGTGAACCCCGAGGCGCTGGTCGTGACCGTGCGCGTGCCAGCCGGAGCGTTGGCGATGGTGTACACGCCGCTCGCGTTGCTGACGGCCGAGGCGCCGTTCACCGCCACCGTGGCGCCCGCGATGGGCTGGCCGTTGGAGGCGTTGGACACGGTGCCCGTCAGCGTCCCCGTCGGGCCCGATACCTGGGCGCTGACCGGGGTGGGCACGCTGGCGGCCAGGATGACAGGCGCGGCATAGGCGCCGGCCTTCAGCGCGGTCTTCATCGCCTCGCGGCGTGACAAATCTCTCGGGGGTAGTTGGTCGCTCATTTACGTCCTCTCGGCGGGATCGAAGAAAAGGTTTAGAGGACCCCGCCTCGGGCCGAGAGGGTACACCTTGCAGTCCGTTCGTGTCAAAGGTCGAGTTGGCTCGCCTCACGACCTCTTCAGTCGCACGATGTACCCGCGCCAGGTCCCCGCCGACCACGCCTCCGACAGCGTCCCGCCGTGGGTGCGGATCACGAGGTCCGCAAACGGCACGGCCAGCCCCATCCCGCCCCGGGCGAGGTCCGCCGGTCGGGACTCCGTCCGTCCCCGGGCCAACGGGAGCGGCTCAATCCGCAGCGTCGCGCCGCCGCGGCTCGTGGCCAAGACGGCGAGACTCACCGCCGGCGACTCGACGTGAGCCCGCGCCACGGCGATCACCAGCGACGCACACGCTTCGGCCAGTCGCGAGACGTCCACCTCGGCCATCACGTCGGCCGACGACTGGACCTCGGCGGTGACCTCGCCGCGCGCCGAGGATACGGCCCTGGCCGCCGCCTGCGTGATGGCCTCGCGCAGCGAGGCATGCGCGGGCGCGACGGCCGACTCACCGCTCGCCCATTGCGCATAGCGGCTCAACTCGTCCAGCACGTTCGCCATGCGATCCAGGGCGCGGCCGGCGTCGTCCACGGCCTTGATCGCTCCTGGATCGAGCCCCTCGTCCTGGGCCAACAGGCGAAGGTGTCCGCGCGCCACGCCCAGCGGGCCCCGCAGCTCGTGTGATGCCGTGGAGAGCACCGCGTGAGGTACAACAAAGCGCCGAGTCGCTCGCGTGCTGGTGTCCATTGTCATTCCCGTCCGCCACGACGCAGGACCATTGAGGGCCCTGCTGGCTCAACTGCCGCCGCATCCCGATGCAGAGCTCATCGTAGCGGCAACCGGGGCCGACGACGAGGCCCTGGCAGGGCTGGCCGCGGATCGGCCGGACGTGCGGTGGACTCGCGGGGAGGCCGGGCGGGGCCCCCAACAGAACGCCGGGGCGGCCCTGGCCCGTGGGCGATGGATCTGGTTCCTGCACGCGGACAGCCGCCTGCCGCCCACCTGGATGGACGCGTTTCGGGCCCTGGATGCCGAGGCGGCAGTCGTGGGCGGCGCCTTTCGCTTCGCGCTGGACTCGAGCGCGTGGCAAGCCCGGCTGTGGGAGAGAGGCGTCGCGCTGCGGGTGCGCCTCCTTGGCCTGCCCTACGGCGACCAGGGGATCTGCGTCCGCCGCGCCGTCTTCGAGCGGATGGGCGGCTTCCGCCCCCTGCCGCTGATGGAAGACGTGGAGTTCATCGGCCGCCTGAAACGTGAAGGCCCGATTCGGGCTCTAAAGGAGCAGGTGCAGACCTCCGCCCGCCGCTGGGAGCGGGACGGCTGGTGGCGTCGCAGTGCCCGGAACGTGGGCCTGCTGGCGTTGTACTATGTGGGAGTTTCGCCCGAGCGCCTAGCGCGGCTGTACGACAAAGAGAAAGTGAAAAGTGAGAAGTGAGAAGTTAACTTTGCCTTCTCACTTCTGACTTCAGGTTGCCGGCTGGTCCGGCAACCTGGTGAGGGTCCCCATGCTGATCAAGAAGCCGGCTGACATCCGCGAATCCGAAGTCACCCCGCAGTCGTGGTACGTGCGGCGGCGCGAGTTCCTGCAGGTAGCCGGGTCCACGGCCGTGGCCGTGGCCACCGGTGCGGCCGGCCCCATCTTCAGCGGCACCTCCACCGCGTTGGCGCAGAACCCCGCGGCGCAGAAGCTGGCGAACCTGAAGAAGAGCCCGCTGAGCACCGACGAGAAGCTCAACTCGTACCGCGACGTCACCACCTACAACAACTTCTACGAGTTCGGCCTCGACAAGGGCGACCCGGCGAGGTACTCGGGCTCGCTCAAGCCGCGCCCGTGGAGCGTGGTGGTGGAAGGGCAGTGCGGCAAGCCCGGCAACTACAACATCGAAGACATCATGAAGTGGTTCCCGCTCGAGGAGCGCATCTACCGCATGCGCTGCGTCGAGGCGTGGTCCATGGTCATCCCGTGGGTGGGCTTCCCGCTGGCCGATTTCGTGAAGCGCTTCGAGCCCACCTCCAAGGCGAAGTTCGTGAAGTTCACCACGCTGGTGGATACCAGGCAGATGCCGGGACAGACCGAGCCGGCGCTGGCGTGGCCGTACGTGGAAGGCCTGCGCATGGACGAGGCCATGCACCCGCTCACTATCATGGCCGTCGGCGTCTACGGCGAGGTGCTGCCGAACCAGAACGGCGCGCCCATCCGCCTCGTGGTGCCCTGGAAGTACGGCTTCAAGGGCATCAAGTCCATCGTCCGCGTGACGTTCGAAGAAAACCAGCCGATGAACACGTGGCAGCGCATGAGGGCCGACGAGTACGGCTTCTTCGCCAACGTGAACCCGGCGGTGGATCACCCGCGGTGGTCGCAGGCCAGCGAGCGCCGGATCGGCGAGTTCTTCAAGCGTCGGACGCTGCCGTTCAACGGCTACGCGGATCAGGTCGCCTCGCTCTACGCCGGCATGGACCTTCGGAAATTCTATTAGGCAGGAATCAGGAGTCAGGAGTCAGCCCTGGCTCCTGGCTCTCGGTCCCTGGTTCCTGGTTCGTGATTCCTGATTCCTGGTTCCTGGTTCCTGATTCCTCTTCCGTGACTCAGACGCAATTCATCCGCCGCATCGGCAAGCCCGCCGTCTTCCTCGCCGCGCTCGGGCCGTTCACGTGGCTCGTGTACAACGCGTTCTGGGGCGACCTGGGCGTCAACCCGGTGGAGACCATCACCAACTATACCGGCATCTGGACGCTGCGCTTCATCGTCATCACGATGGCCATCTCGCCGCTGCGCTGGCTGACCGGCTTCAATCCGCTCATCCTCTTCCGGCGCATGACGGGGCTGTTCGCGTTCTTCTACGGCAGCCTGCACTTCATGACGTATTTCATCCTCGACCACTCGCTGGTGTTCGCCGGCGTCTGGGACGATGTGGTGAAGCGGCCGTATATCACCGCGGGGTTCACCGCGTTCGTGTTGATGATCCCGCTGGCGCTCACCTCCACGCAGGGATGGATTCGCCGCATGGGCGGGCGGAAGTGGAACCTGCTGCACCGGCTGGTCTACATCACGGCCATCGGCGCCGTGCTGCACTACTTCTGGAAGGTGAAGCTCGACACCACCAACCCGATGTACTACGCGCTCATCGTCGGCGTGCTGCTGGCCGCGCGCGTATGGCACCACGCGCGGAAGGCGGCGCCGGCGGCGCGGATGCCCGTTCGCGGCGAGGCCTGAGTGCGCGCGGTCGCGGTGCTGGCGCGCGCGCCATCGGGGAGTGGCAAGACGCGGCTGACGCACGACCTCCCTCCAGGCGATGCCCGTGCGCTGCGTGAGGCGCTGTTCCTCGACACGCTGGACCAGGCGCGTGCTGCCGCGGCGCCGGTGACGGTGTTCTTCACGCCGGGGTCCGCGCGCGACGAGGTCCTCGCGCTCGTGGGACACGACGTGCATCTCGCGCCGCAGGCGGACGGCGACATCGGCCACCGGATGGCCGGGGCGTTCACGCACCTGTTCGCGGAAGGCGCTCGTCATGTGGCGCTGATCGGGTCGGATCTGCCGTCGCTGCCGACGTCTCGACTGGCCGACGCGTTCACCGCGCTCGAGCAGCGGGACGACGTGGTGCTGGGGCCGGCGGAGGATGGCGGCTACTACCTGGTGGCGCTCTCGAGACCGCGCCCGGCGCTCTTCACCGGCGTCGCCTGGGGGACACGGGACGTGCTGCGGCGGACGATCGAGGCCGCCCGAGCCGACGGGCTGTCGGTGGCGCTGATCGATCCCTGGTACGACGTCGACACCCCTGACGACCTGTCGCGCGTCGCGGTGAGCGACGGCGCGCCGCGCACGCGCGCCTGGCTGGTGTCGCGGGGCCCGGCCTGACGGCCGGCTGGCGGGAAACCGCGTTCAGGGAGGCTGGACTGGTGAGGGCCGGGCCCCTGGATACCGAGGCCCGCACGGGGAGTGTGCTACAATCAGTCTTTCAGTGTCGCGGGGTGGAGCAGTCCGGTAGCTCGTTGGGCTCATAACCCAAAGGTCGGGGGTTCAAATCCCCCCCCCGCAACCAACGCTATCCGCAATTCGAGGTCGCCGATCTCCGGCGACCTCGTTGCATTTTGGGCCGCCCCCAGCATCGCGGCCAGATTCCCCTTAAGCTCAATGCGCAGGCCGCTGTCGCGCGCGGCGATGTCCGCCGGGGCCCGACACGGCCGCGGCGGACCACGAACGCCTCCAGCGCGCCTTCGACGGGCGTGAGGACGATGGCGTCGATGAGGCCGCGGATGGCCTCGGCAGCCTCGGTCCGGGTGTCGGGGTATTCGAGCGCCTCTGCCAGCCTGGCCACCCTCTCCCAGTAGAGGTCGGCCATGCCGGGGTGCAGCAGGGGTAGCGGCCCGTCGTGGCCTTCGAGCCTCGCCTGGAGCGCGGCCTTGCGCTTCTGCGCGGCGTTCCATTCGACCTTCAGGTCGGAATCGCCGAAGCCATCCTTGATGGCTTGAATCATCCGGCGAACGTCCTGCTGCAAGCGCTCCAGCTCGCGCTCGTCGGCCACGCGGCCGGCGCGGTGCTGCGAGCGCAGCCGGTTCATCTCGCGCGTGAATTCGTCGCAGAACTCCTCGAACAGGTCCTGCCGCAGCAGCTTGTCTTTCAGCGCCGCGAGCACGCGCGCTTCTACGTCGTCGCGCTTGATGGTGAGCCGGTTGCTGCACGTGGCCTGATCG
>DAIRFN010000047.1:11180-22018 GCA_036795065.1 Vicinamibacterales bacterium | reverse complement strand
TCCCCCACCCGCCGCCGCCAGAACGGTCGAACTCGATGCGATCCACGTCGTCCCGGTCGACGCGGATGGTGCGGGATCCTCCGAAGGCGCGCCGCTCCTCGAACTCGATGGTTCGGCCGCGGATGCCCAGCAGCTCACCCTGCACACGGTTGCCGTTCCTCAGGTAGAGGGTATCGGCGGCCAGCGTGAGCGGCAGGCTCAACACCAGTGCAGCGGTGGCCATGAGACGTGAGGTCGAAGCCATGTGCGTCCTCCAAGCCGGTCAGGTCGCGTGATCTGCGGGGGGCACTCATGCGATCATAGCCCGGTGCTGAATCGCCTTTGCATCACCCGTGCCAGCCGGTTGGCCCTGCTCACCGCCCTCGCGCTGCTCGTGTCCGCTCGACCCGCGTCGGCCGATCTCACCGCCTTCCTCGGTATCACCCCGACCCCGGAGAACCGCACCGTGCGCGGTTTTGCAGGAGGGCTGGGCCTGGTCATCGTGGCCTTCGAGTTCGAGTACGCGAGTACCAGCGAAGACGACACCGATCCGATCCCCGGGCTGCGCACTTGGTCGGGCAACGTTTTGGTGCAGACCCCGATTGAAATCTCGGGCGTGCAGCTCTACGGCACGGGCGGGTTCGGCGGCTATCGCGAGGAATTGCGCGAGGTCTCGGAAACGAATGTCGCGGTGAACCTTGGTGGCGGGGTCAAGATTCGACTGATCGGCCCCTTGCGGCTGCGGCTCGACTACCGCGCATTCAAACTGCAGGGTTCCCCGCTCCACGAGACGTACCAGCGCTTTTACGCCGGCGCCAACCTGACGTTCTAGGACCCGCTGCGGGGGGGAACCCGACCTACTTCTTGATCGGGGCGACGGCCATGTGGGCCAGCTCGGTGAGCGACAGGCGCGTGGGCGCCGCGGCCAGCGCATCCTTGTACTTCGCCATCAATTCCACGGGGGCGTCCTGGAGCAACTCGTCGAGCAGGAGCGATGGCCGATAGTCGGCGCCCGGCACGGTGGGCAGGATCGCGTGGACGTAGAGCGCATTGCCCTTCGCGTCGGGCTCGCTGGCCTTGTACACGCGCCAGCCCTGCGCCAGCGGGCGCCGGGCCGCATCGGTCGCGGACGAGAGGGCGCCTTGCAGGGCCGCGATCGCGGCCTCGTAATCCGCCGTCTTGTCCGGTTTCACCGACACCAGTAGCAGACCGACGTCGGTGGTGAACGACGCGCTCGCCGGGTCGACCGGGGCCGGGGGCTGTTGTGGAGGAACTTGGGGAGAGGCGCCGGCGGGCGCCTGGACGACAAGCAGGGACGAGACGAACCAGGCGAACACAATGACAGGATACCGCGCGACGTCACCGTCCGGGACCCTGCGGCCCCGGACGGATCGGGCGTCTTACGGAACCTTCGTGAGCGACGTGATGCCGCGGCCGGCGAAGGCGTCCTTGTACTTCTGGAAGATCTCCTGCACTTCGACCGGGAACACTTCGGCAATGACGCGCGAGATGTCGTACTCCTCGCCCGCGACGACGGGATCGACATACATGATGTAGATCGCCTCGCCCTTGGGACCCGCCTGGGCGCTCTTGAGCACCTTCAGGCCCGCCAGCTGTTCCTTGCGAGCCGGCTTCTCGCTCTTCGACATCGCTTCTTTGTACTTGGCGACCACCAACTCCCAATCCGCGGTCTTGTCGGGCTTGATGAGCATGGTGATCATGACTGCATCACCCTCGAGCGGCAGGACGGGCTTTTCCGGCTCCTGCGCCTGCGCCACGCCAGCACCCGCCAGCATGCAAGCGGCCAGCGCCATTCCCGATACGACGACCTGAACACCTCGAAGCATTGAGCAGCCTCCTTCGCGAAAGGCGGTTACTTTACCGTACTGTCCCGCCGATGAAAACCACCATGATCTCGTTGGCGACCAGCATCCCCTCCCGTGTGAGGGCGAGGCGCCGTCCCGGGTCGTGCACCAGCAACCCGAGGTCGACAAACCGAGACAACTCGTCTCCGTACCGCCCGGTGACATCCACGCCATGCCGGCGGCGCATGGCATCCAGATCGATGCCCTCGGTGAGCCGGAGCCCCATGAAGAGCGCCTCCTCGAGCCGCTCTTCGGTTGACAAGGTGCGCTCGTCCACGCGCACCGACCGGCCTGCCTCCGCCCGCTCCACGTACTCGGCGGTCGCCGACAGGTTCCGCCATCGTACACCTTCCCACGTCGAATGCGCGCCGCAACCGAAGCCCAGCCACTGCCCGGCCTGCCAATATTTCAGATTATGCCGCGCTCGCCGCCCCGGCCGTGCGACGTTCGAGATCTCGTATTGCCCGTAGCCCGCCGCGTCCAGGCGCGCGAGTCCCTGCAGGTACATGTCCGCCGCGTCTTCGTCCGGGGCGACCGACCAGCCTCCCCGCACCATCTCGTCTCGAAGCGGCGCGTTCGGATAGATTTCGAGGAGGTAAATTGACGCGTGCTCGGGCCCGAGTTCCACCAGGGCGTCCACCGATTCCAGCCACTCGGGCAATCGCTGGCCAGGAAGCCAGAGCATGAGGTCGAGGCTGATGTTGTCGAACCCCACGCCGTGTGCCCTGCGCACGGCGCGCCTGGCCGTCTCGGCCGAGTGCAGGCGGCCGAGCCGCTGCAGTTCCGCATCGCGGAACGACTGCACCCCGTAGCTCAGCCGGTTGACGCCGGCGCGGCGATACCCGGCCAGATTGGCGTCGGTGACCGTTTCGGGGTTCGCCTCGAGCGTGACCTCCGCATCCGCGGACACGTTGAACGCGCCGCGGCATGCCTGCAGGAGGCGTGACACCTCCGCCGGCGCCAGCAGCGAGGGCGTGCCCCCCCCGAAGAAGACCGTGTCGACGTCCGCTCCGCGCTCGGGCGCCCGTCGAATCTCGTCGACGATCGCGCCCACGTAGCGACGCTTCAGCGCTTCGTCGAGCAGGCCGCGATTGAAGTTGCAGTAGTTGCAGATGGCGGCGCAAAACGGGATGTGGAGGTAGAGGCCGCTGGCCACTACCCCTTCGTCCCCGCGCGCCCGCCGGGCCACGCCAGTTCCACCGCGGGCTGCTCGCGCAGGCGGGCACGCGCCATGCCCTTGCTCTTGCCCGGGAGGCCACCCGAACGCCGCAGGTTGTCCGGCGAGGCCGGCGACTGCTTCTGCCACCGCTGGATGGCATCTGGCGAGGCATGCGGTCCCACCTCGCGCACATCAACGCCCTGGATCTCCACCCAGTCGCACATCTCGGCCAGCCGCGAGCGCGTGCGCGCGCCAAGCTGGAAAATGAACGTGCGCGGATCGGTGTTGTCCGGCGAATCGACCAGGTTGCTGGTGAAGATGGTGGGCCGCCGCGCGTTGTAGCGCGTGTTCACCACGAGGCCCAGGGTTTCCTGCACCCACTCCGAGGTTCGCTCGGCGCCAAGGTCGTCGAGGACCAGCAGGTCGGCGTGCAGCACCGGCGCCAGCACGTCCATCTCGGTCTCCTCGACCGAGCGGTTGTAGGTGTCGCGCACCAGCCGCAAGAGCTCGCGCGTCTCGAAGAAGTAGCCGCGCGCGCCCTTGGCGCGGATGGCCGCCTTGAGGATACCGACCGCAAGGTGGGTCTTGCCCACGCCGTGGGGACCGTAGAGCAGGAGGCCGCGATCCACCACCGGGAACGCCTCGACGAACGCCGACGCGCGACGGTAGGCCTCGCGCTGCGAATCCATGTCGTGCTCGAAGGTGGCCAGCTCGCATCGCGCATACCTGGACGGGATCCGCGCCTCGGCCATCAGGCGCTCGAGGACGGCGGCGCGCCAGCAGTCGCACCGCACGACGCGCTCGACGCCGTCGGTCGTCACGCTCTTCCAGCGCGTGTCGTGACAGATGGGGCACGCCATGGACGGGTCTTCTAGTTGAGCGAGCTGCGCACGACGCGCTGCCTGCGGAGCTTGAGGACCGCGCGCGCCGACAGGCGCTCGGCCCGCGCCGGGGACACGCGCAGGCGATCGCCCACCTGGTCGAGGCTGCGTGGCTCACCGTCGTGCAGCCCGAGCCTGAGCTCGAGCACGCGGCGCTCCTTCGGATCGAGCTCGAGCAGCGACGTCTCGAGATCGGACACGAGCGCCAGGCGCACGGCATCCTCCTGCTCGTCGATCGTCGCGGGCACGAGCTCCTCCAGGTCCAGCGACTCGTCGTCGAGCAACAGTTCGGACTCCGGCACGCGGCGCCACTGCTCGCCCAGCATGCGGATGTCGGCGGCCGAGAGCTCGTCGCCGACGCCTTCAGCCCGCGTGCAGGCATCGTCAACAGCCGCGCGCAGCGCCTCGACGAGATGAGAGGAACGGCTGTCCGCGTCGATGCGCCCGGTGTGCGGCTCCGGCGCCAGCGACACGCGGTGCAGCACCCCCTGCCGGACCCACCACAGGGCGTAGGGCGCAAAACGGCCGTGGCGCGAGGGGTCGAACCGGCGCGCGGCGTCGATGAGCGCGAGGTTGCCATCGTGGACCAGCTCGAGGAGCGGCACGGCCATGTGCCGGTACCGTCGCGCGTACCGCACGACCAGGCCGAGGTTCGGCTCGACGAGCCGCGCCAGAGCCTCTTCGTCACGATCGCGCACGCGCTCGGCGAGCACGCGCTCCTCGGCGCTGTCGAGCGGTGGGAATCGTGCGATCTCCTGGAGGTAGGCGTGTAGGGTTGCCGAATCGGCCGCGAGGGATTCGATTCTGCGCACGAGGGGATTGTACCGGATCTCGTGGCAAGGCCGATTGACCTATTCGCGCGCTTTGCGTCGTGGCGCGCTCTCACCGCCAGCCACGGTGGCGTGCGGCGCGCGCGCCGACGTCTTGACCAGGTCGGTCGGGGACGATTTGACCAGCGCCGTGCCGAGGCGCTGTTCCCAGTCATCGAGCCCCCGCGCGAGTTCGTGCTTGACGTAGGCCATGAACTCGTTGACCTCGCCCTGCATCTGCTCCATCTTGAGGCGCATGTTCAGGATGATCTCGACCCCGGCCAGGTTCACGCCCAGATCACGGGTCAGGGCCAGGATGGTCTCGAGCTGCTCGAGATCCGCCTCCGAGTAGAGGCGCGTGTTGCCCTCGGTGCGAGAAGGCTTGAGCAGGCCCTCCCGCTCGTAGAGGCGCAGGGTCTGCGGATGGATGTCGTAGCGCTGCGCGACGGCGCTGATCATGAAGTACGCCTTGCCCGTGTTCTTGGCCATCAGTCCCGCACGCTTTCCCCGTTGATGCGCCCGAATTCGCGCAGCAGATCCTTCGAGCGCTCGTCGAGCACCCGCGGCAGCGCGAGACGGACTTCGACCACCAGGTCCCCGCGTCCCCCGTCCCTCGTGGGCACCCCTCGTTCCCGCAGCCGGAAGCGCTGTCCCGACTGTGTGCCGGGAGGAACGCGCACGCGCGCCGTCCCGTCCGGTGTGGCCACGTCGATCCGCGTTCCCAGGCCGGCTTCGTGCACCGCGACAGGCAGCACCATGTGCACGTCGTCGCCGTCGCGGCGGAAGACGGGGTGGCTCTCGACCGTGACGTCCAGGTAGAGGTCCCCGGGCGCTCCGCCGCGCACACCGGCGTGACCCTTGCCGGGCATTCGCACGCGGGCCCCGTCGGGCACGCCCGGCGGGATGCGCACCGTGATCGCCTCCGTGCGGGGCGCCACACCCTGCCCATGGCACGCGTCGCAGCGCTCCTGCTTGAGCAGGCCCGTCCCGGCGCACCGCGGGCAGTTCTTGCTGAACACCATGTGGCCCCGCACCGATCGCACGGTGCCGGTCCCCTCGCACGACACGCAGCGGGTCTCGGACACCCGATGGAATCCGGAGCCTGCGCATTGCTGGCAGGGGTGGTGGCGCGTGACGGTCACGGCTCGCTCGGTGCCGTGCCACGCCTCTTCGAACGTCACGTGTGCCCGCGCGTGGATGTCCGACCCGTGCGCGGGCGCCACCTCGGGGTCGATTCGCCGCGCGAAGACATCCTCGAACAGCTCGCCGAAGGTCGTCGTCCGCTCGGCATGCACGCGTGCGGAGAAATCAAACCCGCTGAACCCATAGGCGGGCGCATGCTCCGCTCGCGCGACAGGTGCGTGACCCGCGTCGTACCGCCGGCGCCGATCGGGATCGATCAGCGTCTCGTACGCCTCCAGAACCTGGCGAAAGCGGATCGCGGCATCGCGGTCACCCGGATTGATGTCCGGATGCCACCGCCGCGCCAGCCTGCGATAGGCCCGCTTGATGTCACCGGGCGTCGCCTCGCGCTGCACACCGAGGACGATGTAGAGGTCCATAGGCTACTTCTTGTCGTCGACGACCTCCGCGTCGATGACGTCGCCATCCTTGGCGCTGCCGCCGGTCGAACCACCGGACTCGCCGCCCGGCGCGGCGCCAGGCTCGCCGGCGCCTTCGCCCGGCGTCGCCTGCTGCTTGTAGATCGCCTCGGCCGCCTTGTGCTGCGCGGCCACCAGGCGGTCCATGCCCGCATTCATGCCGGCGGTGTCGTTGGCCTCGATCGCCTTCCGCAGCTCGGCCATCGCCGATTCCAGGTCGGCGCGATCCGAGGCCGACAGCTTGTCGCCGGTGTCCTTCAGCATCCGCTCCGTGCCGTACACCGCCTGGTCGGCCCGGTTCCTCGTCTCAATCTCCTCGCGGCGCGTCTTGTCCTCGTCCGCGTGCGACTCGGCCTCTTTCATCATCCGGTCGACCTCGTCCTTGCTGAGGCCAGACGAAGCGGTGATGGTGATCTTCTGTTCCTTCTGCGTGCCCAGGTCCTTGGCCGACACGTTGACGATGCCGTTGGCGTCGATGTCGAAGGTGACCTCGATCTGCGGCACGCCACGCGGCGCCGGCGGGATGCCGACGAGGTGGAAGCGGCCAAGCGTGCGGTTGTCGCGCGCCAGCGGGCGCTCGCCCTGCACCACGTGCACCTCGACGCTCGTCTGGCTGTCGGCGGCCGTCGAAAACACTTCGCTCTTGCGCGTCGGGATGGTGGTGTTGCGCGAGATGAGGGACGTCATCACCCCGCCGAGCGTCTCGATGCCGAGCGAGAGCGGCGTGACGTCGAGCAGCAGCAGGTCCTTCACCTCGCCTGCCAGCACGCCGGCCTGGATGGCCGCGCCCACCGCGACCACTTCGTCCGGGTTCACCCCCTTGTGCGGCTCCTTGCCGAAGATCTCCTTGACGATGGCCTGGACACGCGGGATGCGCGTCGACCCTCCGACGAGCACGACCTCGTCGATTTTCGAGGGATCCAGGCCCGCATCCTTCAGGGCCTGCCTGGTCGGGACCACGGTCCTCTGCAGCAGCTCCTCCACCAGCGACTCGAACTTCGCACGCGTCAGCTTGCGGGTGAGGTGCTTGGGACCCGTCGCATCCGCCGTGATGAACGGCAGGTTGATCTCGGTCTCCATCACCGATGACAGCTCCATCTTGGCCTTCTCCGCCGCCTCGCGGAGCCGCTGCAGCGCCATGCGGTCCTTGCCGAGATCGATGCCTTCTTCCTTGCGGAACTCGTCGATGATCCACTCGATGATGCGCTGGTCGAGGTTGTCGCCGCCCAGGTGCGTGTCGCCGTTGGTGGACTTGACCTCCACGACGCCCTCGCCCACCTCGAGGATGGAGATGTCGAACGTGCCGCCGCCGAAGTCGTAGACGGCAATGGTCTCGTTCGTCTTCTTGTCGAGGCCGTAGGCCAGCGCCGCGGCGGTCGGTTCGTTCACGATCCGCATCACCTCGAGGCCGGCAATCTGGCCGGCCTCCTTCGTGGCCTGGCGCTGCGCGTCGTTGAAGTAGGCCGGCACCGTGATCACGGCCCTGGTGACCGGCTG
This sequence comes from Vicinamibacterales bacterium, assembly GCA_036795065.1. Classification (GTDB taxonomy): domain Bacteria; phylum Acidobacteriota; class Vicinamibacteria; order Vicinamibacterales; family UBA2999; genus VFZN01. The sequence goes on along the minus strand of DAIRFN010000047.1, from coordinate 14,227 downwards.
GCCCAGGTAATCGTCGGCGGCCTGCTTCAGCTTCTGGAGCACCATCGCCGAGATCTGCGGCGGCGCCAGTTCCTGCCCACCGGCCTTGATGCGCACGTCACCGTTGGCGGCCCCGGCGACCGTGTACGGCACCATCCTCATCTCTTCGTTCACCTCGCCGAAGCGTCGCCCCATGAAGCGCTTGATCGAGAAGATGGTGTTCTCCGGGTTGGTGACCGCCTGCCGCTTGGCCACCTGGCCGACCAGGCGTTCGCCCGCCTTGCTGAACGCCACGACCGACGGCGTCAGCCGGCTGCCTTCGGCGTTCTGGATGACAGTGGGCTGGTCGCCCTCCATCACCGCGACTACCGAGTTGGTGGTGCCCAGGTCGATGCCAATGATTTTGCTCATGCTCTTAGTATGAAATCTGAGCATTGCAGTGTCAATGCTCGGAAGGGCGCGGCTCGGCCGGTGGGCTCCCATCCTGTTGCTATACTGGAACTTAAGGTTCCGTCTCGATGACCGTCGTCATTCGCATCGCCCGGCATGCCACGATCGTGGCGCTGTTCGTGGGCGCGGCGCTGCTAGGTACGCTGAGCGGCGTCCTGTTCGCCTATTCGGACGACCTCCCCGAGGTGTCCGCGCTCGACAACTATCAGCCGAACACCATCACGCGCGTGCTCGGCCGGAACGGCCACCTGGTGGGCGAGTTCGCGGTGGAGCGCCGTGTCGTGGTGCACTACGACGACATCCCCGTCACGCTGCGCCAGGCCATCCTGGCCGCGGAAGACGCCGGCTTCTTCCAGCATGCGGGCCTCAGCATCTCGCGCATGATGCTCGCGCTCGTCCGCGACATCGTGTCGAGCGGCAACGTCCCCGGCGGCAGCACGCTCACCCAGCAGCTGGCGCGCAACCTGTTTCCGAAGAGCATCGGCTTCGACCGGACGTGGGAGCGCAAGGTCAAGGAGGCGCTGGTCGCCATCCAGATCGAGAAGCGGTACAGCAAGCCCGAGATCTTCACCCTCTACTGCAACCAGATTTACTTCGGCCACGGCGCCTACGGCGTGCAGGCCGCCTCGCAGCTCTACTTCCGGAAGGACGTGAGGGACCTCTCCCTCGAAGAGGCAGCGATGATCGCGGGCATCATCCAGGCCAACGTCCGCCAGAGCCCGTACGTGAACCCCGATGCCGCCCTGCGCCGCCGCAACTACGCGCTCGATCGGATGGCCACCGAGGGCTTCATCACGCCCCAGCAGGCGGCCGAGGCCAGAGACAAGCCGATCGTCGTGGCCGGCGAGCCCAACACCACCGGCAGCCCCGCTCCGTACTTCCTCGAGGAGGTGCGCAAGTACCTCGAAGCCAAGTACGGCGCCAAGGCCCTGTACGAGAGCGGTCTCACGGTCCGTACGCCGCTCGACCTCGAGTTGCAGGAGGCCGCCAACCGCGCGATTGATCGCGGCCTGCGGCGGATCGACAAGCGCCGCGGCACGTTCCGCAAGCCGGTCCGCAACGTGCTCGCCGAGAAGCACACGCTCGAGGGCTTCCGGCACGAGCGCTGGAGCCGCCCGATGGCCCAGGGCGACATCGTCCCCGCGCTGGTCACCGCCGTGGCCGGCGGCGTGGCCCAGGTGCGGATGGGCGCGCTCACCGGTGAGCTGAACCGCGCCGCCGTTCAGTGGACGCGGCGCACGTCCGCCGCCGACCTGGTGAAGGCGGGCGATCTCGTGGAGGTGGAGCTCGCGACGCTGGACGAGGGCGGCGCCACCGCCACGGTGAGGCTGGAACAGGCGCCGGTGCTCGAAGGCGCACTGGTCGCCCTCGACAACAGCACGGGTGAAGTGCTCGCCATGGTCGGGGGCTACAGCTTCGCGCGCAGCAAGTTCAATCGCGCCACGCAGGCCTTCAGGCAGATGGGCTCGACGGTGAAGCCGTTCCTCTACACGGCGGCGATCGACCGCGGCCTCACGCCGACGACCATGCTCGAGGACGTCCCCAGCACCTTCGACGCCGGCGCGGGCCAGCCACCGTATGCGCCGGGCAACTACGACCGCAAGTTCCAGGGCCCGATGACGCTGCGCCACGCCCTCGAGCAGTCGCGGAACATCCCGGCCGTGAAGGTCATCGACATGCTGGGACCGACGCAGGTCGCCGCCTATGCCGAGCGGTTCGGTTTCGGTCAGCCCTTCCGCCCGTTCCTCTCGATGGCGCTCGGGGCCCAGGAGGTCACGCTCATCGAGCTCACGAGCGCGTACTCGGTGTTCCCGAACCACGGCATCCGCATGGCACCCTTCTCGGTCCAGTCCATCACCGATCGCGGCGGCACGTTGCTCGAGGAGAACCGGCCCACGCCGCGGGACGCCATCCGGGCCGACACGGCGTACGTCATGACCAACCTGATGCGCGGCGTGGTGCTGCGCGGCACGGGCGCCGCCGCCAATGCCCTCAAGTGGCCGCTCGCCGGCAAGACCGGCACCGTGGACGACTACACCGACGCCTGGTTCGTCGGCTTCGATCCGAGGATCACGGTCGGCGTGTGGCTGGGCCACGACGAGAAGAAGCCCATCGGCCCGAACGAGACCGGCACGACGGCGGCCCTGCCCATCTGGATGGATTTCATGAGGGCCTACCTCGATCTCCGGGCCGATCGCGAGCACCCGCCGGACTTCGACGCCCCGGGCAATATCGTCTTCATGGCGGTGAACAAGGCCACTGGCGAACCGGCGACCGCGAGCGACGCGAACGTGCTGACCGAGGCGTTCCTGTCGGGCACCCAGCCGGTGGCCGGACCGCGGTAGGCGGCGGGGGCAGCGGAATTGAGCGATTGGTGATTGCAGATTGAGCGATTGATTGAGGATTGGGGAATTGGGCGATTGAACGATTCATTGAGCATTGGGGAATCGAGCGATTGATGATTCGCTCGCGTCGTTCGCGTCACCGGGGGCGGCCATCACCTGATCACCAGTGAATCCTTCAATCACCCGATCACCCAATCACCAATGAATCCCTCAATCACCCAATCCCTCAATCACCAATGAATCCCTCAATCACCCAATCCCCCAATCACCAAT
>DAIRFN010000047.1:0-11080 GCA_036795065.1 Vicinamibacterales bacterium | reverse complement strand
CAATCACCAATGAATCCCTCAATCACCCAATCCCCCAATCACCAATCAATCGCTCAATCTGCAATCGCTCAATCGCTCAATTTTCAGCTGTCCGCCTCCGCGTCCACCGCCGCTCCCAGCGTCCCCGTCGCTTTCTGCATCAGGTAGGTCTTGATGAACGGCTCGATGTCGCCGTCGAGCACCTTGTGGACCTGGCCTTCCTCGTGCTTCGTGCGGTGGTCCTTGATCATCTGGTAGGGCTGCAGCACGTAGCTGCGGATCTGCGACCCGAAGGCAATGTCCTTCTTCGCGCCGCCGATGTTCTCGAGTTTCGCCTGCTGCTTCTTCACCTCGAGATCGTACAGGCGCGCCTTCAGCACCTTCATGGCCACGTCGCGATTCTTGTGCTGCGAGCGCTCGTTCTGGCACGACACGACGATGCCCGTCGGCAGGTGCGTGATGCGCACGGCCGAATCGGTGACGTTGACGTGCTGGCCGCCCGCGCCGCTCGAACGGAACGTGTCGATCCGCAGGTCCTTCTCGGGGATATCGATCTCGATGTCGTCGTCCATCTCGGGCCAGACGTAGACCGACGCGAACGACGTGTGCCGTCGCGCGGCCTGGTCGAACGGCGAGATGCGCACCAGGCGATGCACGCCCGCCTCGGCCGACATCAGGCCAAAGGCGTACTCGCCCGTCAAGGTGAAGGTGACGCTCTTGAGCCCGGCTTCGTCACCGGGCTGGTATTCGAGGATGGTGCGCTTCAGGCCGCGGCGCTCGGCCCACTTCAGGTACATGCGCAGCAGCATCTCGGCCCAGTCCTGCGACTCGGTGCCACCGGCGCCGGGATGGATCGAGACGATAGCGTTGGCGGCGTCGTGCTCGCCGCTCAGCATCTTCTTGATCTCGCCCGCTTCGACCTCCGCCTCGAGGCCGTCGAGCGCCTTCGACAGGTCTCCCGCCACGTCCTCACCGGCTTGCGCCCACTCGATGAGCACGCCGGTGTCATCAATGCGTTGCGTCAGCGCGTCGCGCAGCTGCAGGTCCTCGCTGACGCGCTGCCGGCGCCTCAGCGCGGCCTGGGCGTCGGCCTGCCTGTTCCAGAAGTCCGGCGCGGCGACCCGCGCCTCGAGACGGCTCAGTTCCTCGTCCAGGCGTGCGGCGTCAAAGATAGCTCCGCAGGTCGGCGGCCCGTTTCAGCAGGTCGGTGGAGCGACGGATCAGATCATCGAGGACGAGCGCCATGGTCTCCTGAAGGACGCGAGAAGGGCCAGCGCCGTCAGGGCGAGGGCCGCGTGCGCGACGCGATCACCCATTGTGGCATAGAGCGTTTTCGCCTGCACGAAGCGGGCCTCGCCCACCACCACCGTCGTTTCGCCGAGCCGGGTCCGCGCCAGCACGCGCCCGTACGGGTCCACGATGCCGGTGATGCCGGTGTTGGCCGCGCGCACGAGATATCGCCCCTGCTCGATGGCGCGCATCGCCGCCATCTCGAAGTGCTGGAATGGCGCGGACGACTCGCCATACCACGCGTCGTTGGTGATGGTCGTCAGCAGCTCGCTACCCTGCCGCACGCCCTCGCGCATCAGCGACGGGTAGGTGATCTCGTAGCAGATGGCCGTGGTCACCATGTGCCCGTTCACGGGCAGCATCGTGACGTAGGCGCCGGGCGTGAAGTCGGACACGGCCTCGACCAGCGGCTTGACGAAGAACAGCAGGTCCTTGAAGGGCACGTACTCGCCGAACGGCACCAGGTGCATCTTCCGGTAGACGGCCGCAGTGGCGCCCCCGCGGTCGAGCATGAAGGCCGAATTGAAATAGCGGGTGGGCGACCCGCGCTCCACTTCATCGCTTCCGAACAGGAGCGGCACGCCGGTGGACTGCACGAGGCCACGCACCAGGTCCTGTCCCAGCGGCTCTTCGTCGAAGTAGAACGGCGTGGCCGATTCCGGCCAGATGACGAACTCCGCGCCCTCGTTTACCGCCTGCCGTGTGAGCGACAGGTATCGCTCCACGATCTGACCGGCCCGCGACGGGTTCCACTTGTCGCTCTGCGCGATGTTGCCCTGGACGAGGCCCACGCGCACCGGCGTGCCGCCGGTGACGAGGCTGTTGGACGCCAGGCGCTGCCCGCCCCAGACGGAGACGGCAGCAATCAACAGGACGGTCGCGCCGAGGACCACCCGCTGCCGACGCCTGCTGGAGATGAACACCAGCGCGAATCCGGCGTTGACCAGGCCGACGAACAGCGAGAGCGCATACACGCCACCGACGCTGGCCAGCTGCGCGATGGGCAGCAGGGTGACCATCGAGTTGCCGAGAGGAATCCACGGGAACCCGCCGAACACGTGGCCGCGCGCGAACTCGAAGCTCACCCATGCCGCGGCGCCGAGGGGCAGGCCCACCCACCCGAGCTTCCGTACGAGCACGGCCGTCACACCCGACGCCAGCGCCACGTACAGCGCCATGTAGAAGACCAGCAGCGCCGCCGTGATGGCCGCGACCGGCCACGGCAGGCCGCCGAAGGTGCGCACGGTGGCGCCGGTCCAGTAGACGGTGCCGGCAAAGTGCACCACGCCCGCGATCAGCCCCAGAATGAAACCGCGGCGGAAGACGAGGCCGGGCAGGGCATCGGGGCGCCCGCGCCACCCTGATAGCGCGACGAACAGCGGCACGAGCGCGACAAACGCCACCGTGCCGTGGCCGTAGCGAGGGAACGCGAGCGCGAGGAGGACGCCGGTGAGGAGAGCTAGCGAACGATCCAGGGGTCGAACTGCTCTTGTGTCTTGAGGCGTTCGGCCACGGACTGGGCCTCGCGCTGTTCCTTGAACTTGCCCACACGCACGCGATACACGGCCGGGGTACCCGCCGCGGGCGTCACCACATAGGCCTTGTAGCCCTTGCCGATCAACCGATGGGCAATCTGGTCGGCATCCGCCCGTTCCTTCACCGCGGTCACCTGGATCGCCAGGCCGGGGCCCCGGGGCTCGCCGGGCGCCTCGGGCACGGCTGCGCGCGCGGGCGGCGGTGCGGGTGCCGGGGCCTGGGCCGTCCGTTCGGCGACCACGGGCTCGGCCTTCGCTGGTGGCGGCTCGGGCCTGTCACCGCTGCGCAGCTTCTCCTCCGGTTGTTGCCCGTTCCCCAGGCGACCGTGAAACGTCGTGGGCTCGGTAGCGGCGACCGGGCCGCTGCTCGTGCCGGGCAGATCGGCCGAGGCGGACGGGGGCGGCGCGGCCTCGCCGTCACCCTCGGTGATCGTGTCCTCCACCGTCGGCCCTCCGCGATTGAACTGGAGGTCGCGACCGACGAGCACTCCGCAGAGGAAGGTCACGACCAGCACCACGGTGACGGCCATGAACAGGAAGACCAGCTGCTTGCCGTTCAGCTGGATTTCGTGGAACCCGTCGTCATGCGTCGCGGTAGCCATAAGCGTTTGAACGGTCAGATTTTAGCACTACCGGGGCGCTGGGAGCCTCGCCTTCAATGCGGCGGCGTCCGCCGACCGGGGATCGAGCGCCAGGGCCCGTTCCACGGCCGCGCGGGCAGCCTGCAGGTCCTCGAGCTCGAGGTACGCCTCGCCCAGCGCCACATGCGCGGCCGCGGTCTCCTCGCTCCAGATCGCGATTTTGAGGGCCTGCACCGCGTCTTCCGGCCGCCCCCCTCGCAAGTGGATGCGCCCGAGCAGCAGGTGGGCTTCAGCCAGGTAGGGCGACAGATAGAGGGCGCGCCTCAGTTCCTGCGCGGCCTCGCGGTCCGATTCGCGCTCGAACGCCCTGCGTCCGGCATCGAGATGGAACGCGGCCAACCCCGCCTGATCCCGCTGCCCTGACGAGCTGACAAAGGTATCGACGCGGGCCGAGGGCCGATCCAGCCGCTCGCGCAGGCGCTCGAGCCCCTTCGGCACCAGGTCGCCGCCCGCAGCCGCGCGCGCCTCCCAGGCGGCGTAACTCGATGACAGTCGCCGCGCGAGCTCGCGCTCGCGGGCCGCCTCGGTGGCCGCGCCCGCCTGCTGCAGCGCAGCGCCGAGCACGAAGTGGGCGTCGCCATCGGCCGGGTCGCGACGCACGGCTTCGCGCAGCCAGTACGCCGCGGCGCGCGCGTCCTTGTCGAGCCAGTACGCATACCCGAGGTTGAAGAAATAGTCGGCGTCCGCCGGATCGATCTCGGTGGCCTGGTTGAAGTAGAACGTGGCGCGCCCGGTCTGCTCGGTCGAACCGCGCCGCAGCTGGACCACGCCGAGCGCGTTGGCCACGGCGGCCAGGGGCGCGTCGTCCTGGAGCGCCCGCAGGGCCGAGAACGCCTCGTCTTCCCGCTTGAGGCTGAGCAACGACATCGCCGCGGCAAAGCGGGCCTCCCGCGACACGGGGCTGTCGGTGGCCACAGTGGCCACGCGATCGAACGCGCGCTGGTGCTCGCCCTGCCCGGTGTGGAGCTGCCACAGCGCCAGCCGCACCGCGTCGTAGGCGGGCGCGGACTTCAAGGCCTGCTCGAAGAAGCCGCGCTGCGCGCCGGGTGTCTCGGCGATGAGGCCCTTGATGAACATCTCGAAAGCCGTCAGCGACGGGGGCACCTGCCAGCGTGGCGACGCTCCGCTGGGTGTCGCGAGCGCCACCGCCACGCGCGATGCGACCGCAAAGAGGTCCGCCAGCGGGCCGCGCTCGGTCACCTCGGGCGACATCCGGCCCGGCTCCAGGTGCACCAGGCGTGCCGAGACCGAGAGCTCGTCGGCGGCCAGCTCCACGCGCCCCACGACGACGGTGGCCGCGCCCACGGCCTGTCCCACCTTGATGGCCGATGCACGGCTGAGTGGGGCCATCATGGGCAGTTGCAGGCGCTCGAACGCCGACTCGCGCTCGTCGCGCCCCACCACCTCGAGCCCCGCGGCATCGAGCACGTCGGCCACCAGCACCGCGACGCCCTCGCGCACCCAGTGCAGGCGCGGGTCGGCCCTCGGGTTCTCGAAGGGGAGCACGATCACGGCGCTGGCAGGGGCCTGCGCTGCAACCAGCGTGGGCGCAACCGCAAGCAGCACCGCGGCCAGCACCAGTCGCGGAGTCATCGGACATCCAGAAGGGCCGAATCGGGGCGGCGCGGCCCCTGCACGGTGATCGCCAGACGGCATGCCGGAGCGCCCTCGTCCACCTCGGCGACGCCCTCGATTCCGGAGAGACGCAGCAGCTCGCTGTACGCCGAGGCGTAGAAGCGGCGCATGGGAAGCGCGGAGGGCTCGCGGAGGTACTCGAAGAGCGGCGACTGGATCTCGACGACCCCGCTGCCGTAGCTGATGCGAGCCTTCACCTTTGATGGGTTGATGGTCTCGGTGACCAGCGCCCGTCCCAGCCCCAGCGCGGTCCGCGTCCGCAGGCTCATGGGCATGCGCGGAAGGAGTCTCTTCCGGAACCCGGACGTGGCGGCAAACGCCCACTCGGCGGCGCAGGCACCCGCGCGCGCGGGAATGGCGCGGTCGGCGGGCGGCCCCTCGCGGTTCAGGAAACTGAGCACGGCCCCGAGCGGGGCGAGACCCATGCGGCCATCGCTGAGGCCGCTCGCACTGAGCCAGTTCTCGTAGAACTCCAGCCGGGTGGGACTGACGTCCGCAATCCCCTGGTGGAGGCTCGCGATCAGGAGGCGGCCGATTCCCGCGTCAACCATGCCCTTCAGTTCACTGTAGAATGCGAAGTGCCCGCGGACATGGCCCGCCTCGACCGACGTCGCGCGTAGAGCGTACTGCACAGCTGGGGTCGAGTCAACGAACCGACACGCATGATACTGCCGCTGCACGAAGCCCTGAAGGACCGTGTGCGCGCGATTCTAGCCGAGGTGCATGGCCTCGGCGACGACGCCGCCGTCACGATTGCCATCGAAACGCCGCCCAACCGCACGCTGGGCGACCTCGGCACGCCGGTCGCCTTCGACCTCGCGCGCCGCCTGCGCCAGGCGCCGCGCGCGATTGCCCAGGACCTGGCGTCGCGGATGGGCGTCATCGCGGGCATCGCCCGCGTCGAGGCCGCCCCCAACGGCTACCTCAATGTCTTCCTCGATCGGCCGGGGTTCCTGCGGACCCGTCTCGGCCTCGAAGGGGCGTTGCCCACGCCGCCGCCGCACCCCGAGAAGACCATTGTCGAGCACACCGCGATCAACCCGAACAAGGCCGCGCACATCGGGCACCTGCGGAATTCCGCCCTCGGCGACACGCTCGTCCGCGTCCTGCGCTTCCGCGGCACGCCGGTCGAGGTGCAGAACTACATCGACGACACGGGCGTGCAAGTGGCCGACGTCGTCGTCGGTTTCCAGGAGCTCGAACAGAAGGACCTGGCTGCCGTCACGGCCCTCGCCGAGACCACACGATTCGACTATTACTGCTGGGACCTCTACGCGCGCGTCACCGAGTGGTACGAGCAGGACAAGGAGCGCCTGAAGATCCGCGCCGCGGCCCTGCATGCCATCGAGCACGGCGCAGAGCCAGCCGCCAGCCTTGGCGCCTTCATCGCCGACCGCATCGTCCGCTGTCATCTGAAGACGATGGCGCGGCTGCACATCGACTACGAGCTCCTGACGTGGGAAGGCGACATCCTGCGCCTGAAGTTCTGGGCGCGCGCCTTCGAGGTGCTGAAGGAGCAGGGCGCGGTCTTCCTCCAGACCGAGGGCCGACTCGCAGGCTGCTGGGTGATGGCCATCGACGAGGACCCGTCGTCGACGACTGCCGAGGGCGAGGCCCAGGATGAGGACGCCGAGCAGCGCGAGAAGGTGATTGTGCGATCGAACGGCACGGTCACCTATGTCGGCAAGGACATGGCCTACCAGTTCTGGAAGTCGGGCATCCTCGGCCGCGACTTCCACTACCGCAAGTTCGCCACGCGCCTGGACCGCCGTGACCTCTGGGCCACGACCAGCGATCCGTCTCACGCGGTGGCCGATCATCCGGCCTTCGGCGGCGCGGCGGCCACCTACAACGTCATCGACGTCCGGCAGTCCTACCTGCAGAAGCTCCTGAAGCAGGCACTCGTCGCGGTGGGACACCCGGCCGAAGCCGAGCGGCTCACCCACTTCTCCTACGAAATGGTCGCGCTCTCGCACGCCACGGCACGCGAGCTCGGGTTCGCGCCGCCGCCCGATTCGGAGGAGGCCGGCAAGCCGTTCGTCGAGGTCTCCGGCCGCAAGGGCCTGGGCGTGAAGGCCGACGATCTCATCGACCGCGTCATCGAGAAGGCCGCGGTGGAGGTGGAGCGCCGCCAGCCCGAACTGGCCGAGGGTGAACGCCGCAAGATCGCCGAAGCCATCGGCATCGCCGCGGTGCGGTACTTCCTCGTGAAGTACTCGCGGACCAAGGTGATCGCCTTCGATATCGACGAAGCGCTCAGCTTCGAGGGCGAGAGCGGCCCGTACCTCCAGTACGCGGTGGTCCGCGCCAACAACATCTTCCAGAAGCTGCAGGACCGCGAGGGCGTGAGCGAAGCGCAACTGCTGGCCGCTCTGGCCTCCACGCCGCCCGACGCGCTCAACGGCGCCGACGGCGACCACGAGCTGTGGGCGCTGGTGCTCGAGGCCTCGCGCCTGGACGACATCGTCGAGCAGGTGGTGCGTTCGCTGGAATTCGCCGTGCTGGCCAAATACGGTTTCGGCCTGGCGCAAATGTTCAACGCCTTCTACCACAAGGCGCCTATCCTGAACGAGGAGCGCCAGGACGTTCGGCACTGGCGCGCGGCGGCGGTCGCGTACTTCCGCCAGCAGCTCACACGTGTGCTCGACCTCATGGGCGTCTCGGTGCCGCCCCGAATGTAGATCGGAGTTGACGGAGATGGCCCTGATAGCGGTTTCCCAGAATCGCCGGATGACCGACTACCTCGAATCGGTCCGGCGCTCAGGCGGCGAGCCCGTCGAAGTTGGAGCCGACGGCGAGGCACCCGCCGCCATCGTCGCGCGGGTGGGCGGTGTGCTTCTCACCGGAGGGGGCGACGTCGATCCATCGCTCTTCGGTGATGTGCCCCACTCGACCTATGAGGCGGCGGAACCCGGCCGCGACGCATTCGAGATCGCCCTGGCGCGGGCCGCGGTCGAGGCCAACGTGCCGCTCCTGGCCATCTGCCGCGGCATGCAGGTGCTGAACGTCGCACACGGCGGGTCACTGGTGCAGGACATCCCGAGCGAAATCGCGGGTGCCCTGACCCACTCCATCCCCGAGCCGCGGTTCCACGTCGCGCACGAGGTGTGGGTGGCGAAGGACTCGCGGCTCTGGGCGATCATGGCCGACAAGCTCGATGGCGAGAGCCTGCAGGTGAACAGCCGTCACCACCAGGCGGTCAAGCGGGTCGCCGATGGCTTCGAGGTGAGCGCCACTGCGCCGGACGGCGTGATCGAGGCCATGGAACGCCCCGCCAGCCGCTTCTGCCTGGCCGTGCAGTGGCATCCCGAGAACTTCTGGCGAACCGGCGAGTTCCGTCCGCTCTTCGAGCACTTCGTCAAGGCGGTGAGGGGAGAATAGGAGCGTTGGCTCCCAGATCCATCACGGCGACCGTCTCCACGTGCGCGGTGTTGGGGAACAGGTCGAACGCCCGCAGGCTGCTGACCCGGTAGCCGGCGTCCACCAGCGCGCGGGCGTCGCGCGCAAGCGTGGGCACGTCGCACGAGACGTAGACCACCCGCGGCGCCTTCACCGCCAGCACGCCCTGCAGCGCCTGGCGCGAGAGCCCGGTCCTGGGCGGGTCGAGCAACACGGTCTGAGCCCGCATCGCGCGCTTCCCGCGCAGGTAGTCCTCGACCGCCTCGTGCCTCACCTGGAGCAGTCCCTTCCAGGGCATGCCGTTCTGCCGGAGATCCCCCGCCGACACATCGTCGCCCTCGACCGCGATGACCGGCACGTGCCCGCGCGCGACGGCGGCAATGCTGAAGAGCCCGACGCCCGCGTAGAGGTCGACCACCGCGCCCGGATGGACCGCGCGCAGCACCTGATCCACGAGCGGTTCGACCAGGTAGCGATTGCCCTGGAAGAACGCCCGCGTCTCGCGGGACAGCGACCAGCGGCGCTCGCCCGCGGTGAACCAGTCGGTTACCCGCGCTTCGCCCCACAGCGTGCGCACGCGTGGCGAGCCACGGTGAGCGATCGTAACGCCCGTGACACCCCGCAGTGTCGTGGCCGCGGCCAGCGTGGAGGGGTCGGCCTCGGGCGCCAGCTCGAGGTGCAGCGTGCGCTCGGAGGCCTCGCGGTTCTCGGAAAGGTCGATGGCCAGCACCACGCCCGGCCGGTCGGACAGCCGAGCCGACAGCGTCGCGATGACCACCTCGGTCTCCGGCAGGAGCTGGCGCGTCGACGCGACATCGCAGATGTCGTGCGTGCCTTCACGATAGAAGCCGATGGTCGCACCCGCGACGTGCAGGCGCGCGCGCATGCGATAGCCGTGGTCCGGTGACGGCTCGATCGCCACGGGCGCATCGAGCGGAAGACGCGCGACCCGCGCGAATGCATCGGCCACGATTCGCTGCTTGAGCGCCAGCTGGTGCTCGTACCTGGCGTGCGCGAACACGCATCCGCCGCAGGGATTCGGCTCCCCTACGCGCTCAGCCGAGGCTTCGCGCACGTCGGCCACCCGGGCCCAGACGGTGCCGCGTTGCACACGCTCGACGAGCGCCTCTACCACCTCGCCAGGCAGGGCGCCAGCCACCAGCACCACGGCTCCGTCGTGGCGCGCCAGCATGCGGCCGCCCGCCACGGGCTTCTCGATGCGGAGCGTGAGCCGATCTCCAGGTGTCATGGCGTCAAAACGAGAACTCGGGGAGGCCGTACTGCTGCCGCACCAGCCGCGCCACGGCGGCGTTCGTGGCCTCGCGGTACGCGTCCGCCGGCATCCTGGCTCTGAAGGGCTCCAACTCCCGCGCGGCCTCGGCAGCCAGCCTTGCGCGCTCGGCTTCCGGCGCGGCCTCCGTGATGGCGCGCACCAGCTCGACGCCGACGGCCTCCAGCCCGTCGAGCACCGCCTGGCGCTCGTTGCCCCGCGCCTGCGCCGCTGCCTGGCGAAGCGGCTCGAGCGCGCGGATGGCCCGGTCGAGCGCCTCGTCGTGCGCGCCGCGCAGCTTGTCGCTGCCCCGGAGCACCGTCAGCCGCGCCATCACCGAGTCGAGGTGCGACTTGAGGGATCGCCGCGGCCGCGCGGGCACGGCGGCGGGCTCCTCGACCATCGGGCCCCCTTCGGGGTCCGCGGCCACGACGCTGACGCCCACCGCCCGGCGCCACTCATCGAAGGCATCCAGCACGTCGGCCTCGCAGAACTCCACCCGCACGGGCCGCCGGCGCGGCCCCTTCCGGTAGTAGCGCTGGAAGTAGCGATCGATGCCGGCCTCGGCCACCCTCACCGGAATGCCCTGGTCGGCCCATCCCATCACCCGCTCGAACGCGGGGCCGACAATGCGGATCAGGTGACCGTCGTTCTTGCGGCACAGGAACGCTTCGATCTCACGGCAGTACGCTTCGCGATCGATCACCGCTGCTGTTCCCACACGAGCCTGAGCCCCTGGAGCGTGAGGTCGAGGTCCACGTGCTCGAGGACGCGCAACTCGACTGCCATCATGACGGCCAGGCCGCCGGTGGCCACGACCACGGCGTCACCGCCCAGCTCGCCCTTCACGCGCCGGACCAGGCCCTCGACCATGTCCACGTAACCCCAGTACAACCCGGACTGCATCGAGGCCACGGTGTTGGTCCCAACGACGTGAGCGGGCTTCTTTACTTCGATTCGCGGCAGCCGTGCTGCCCGCTGGAACAGCGCGTCGGCCGAGATCTGGGGGCCAGGGCAGATCACGCCGCCCAGGTACTCTCCCTTCGCGGAGATCGCATCGAACGTCGTGGCCGTCCCGAAGTCCACGACGATGATGGGGCGACCGCGACCGTAACGAGCGCAGGCCGCGATGGCGTTGACGATGCGGTCGGCGCCGACTTCGGCGGGGTTGTCGTAGAGGTTCGGCATCCCGCCGTTCATCGCGGGCTCGAAGACGAGCGGCATGTGCCCGAAGTACTTCACCGCCATCGCGCTCATGGTTCCCGTGAGCGGCGGCACCACCGAGCCGATGACGATGCCCGTGATGTCGGGAATGCGAATGTGGTGATACT
>DAIRFN010000291.1:0-6981 GCA_036795065.1 Vicinamibacterales bacterium | reverse complement strand
GAGCAGCAGCAGTGCTGTCACCGCCACGATGCCGCTGGCCACTTCGGTCTGCCCCAACCCCGCGGCCGCGCCGGCGCCCACGACCACCAGGGCCGCGACCTCCGTGGTGGCCTCGATGTCGCGGCGGCTGGCGACGATGTACGCGATCGCGATCAGCGTGCCGGCGGCCAGCAACAGGACGGCGGCGAGCAGCGGCGCGCCCCAGACCCACAGGCGGCCAGAGAGCCCCGCCAGCGCCCCGAGCATGGCAAAGGTCCGCACGCCGGCAAATCGAGCCGCCGGGCCTGTGGCGTGGCCAGACCACTGCCGCTCGACGCCGATGGCGGCGCCGCCCAGCGTGGCGACGAGAAGCGCAAGGAGGGAATCAGACACGAGCGTCGGCGCGGCGTTCGAGCAGCCGGAACTCGGCGCCCTGCCGCAGCCGGTCGATCAGGTCGGCCAGGTTGCGGGGTTCGACGAGGTCCCACTCTTCGTCGAGACCGACAATGGCGTTGGCAGCCGACGCCAGCTGGGCGATGGTCGCGTCCGGGAATCGTCTGCGGAGCACCGTCAGCACTTTTTCGCGATCGACCATAACACGCCTCGGGAGGATGGGGGCGCCGCCCCGAGGCACCGTCGATCGGTCCCCACGATCGGCGGCACCATCCGGAACGGCGTGACCCGCAAGACTAGGGAGCAAATCGCACGCCACGCCAGGCGCGGCAGATCGCGCCCGAAACCAGGATCGCCGACGGGCGCCGCGAGCGAACTGTCGATGCGGCGCCGGTCGTGACAGCTTCCCGGCATGTCATCCTGCGGCAGGGGCATTCTCGCCCCAGCGCGGGTCGTGACAAAAACAGGGCGGCCGCGCGGCCGCCCTGGGCAATGGAGGTGGGATTGTGGCTAGAAGCGGTACAGAAGCCGGGTGAAGAAACGCCCGCCAGAGTACGGGCGGTTGCCGTAGCCGGTCATGAGGCCGCCCAGCCAGTCGATGCGCGGCTGTCCGTCCTGCGGGAAGAAGCCCACGGGACCGCCGGAGTCGAGCGTGTTCCAGTCGGTGACGTCGAAGTTCTCGTACCAGTAGCCGACACCGACGCCGACCGCCCTGCTCACGAAGTACTTGAAATCGACCGTGAACCGGCGCCAGTCGTTCACGACGTTCGGCAGCGGAATGAACTGGTTGGCGGCCGTCAGCGAGTCGATGCGCGGGCCGTAGTAGTCGAAGTTGTTCTCCGAGTCGTTCATCTCGTATCCGACGCGCAGGTCGGCCTTGGACTCCATCAACCCGAGCAGGTCCACGTAGGCCAGCACCGTGTTGACCTTTTCGTTGTTGTCCATGAACCAGTTGCGAGCCGGGTCCGTCCATGACGGGTCGGGGGGCGGGTTGGCGTTGCGCGACTTCTGTACCGCGGCGAACTCGTCCCATCCGTAGGTGAACCCGAAGTGCACCATGTCGTTGAACGCGTAGTCGAGGCCGGCCGCCCAGGCATTGATGTCCTGGCTCAGCAGGCCGAACTGCTCGCGGCCCACCGGAATCGATTCGTCGCCCAGGAAGGTGTCCCGGGTGGTCGTGAACTGGAAGAACACCCCGACTTGGTCATGCGGGTTGGCGCTGAGGATGAGCATGGCCCTCGTGCGGTCGCGGTCCGCTTCGTCGTAGTAGCGGAGGCCAGGCTGCGTGCCGGCCGGGCCTTCCTCGTAGTCCTGTCCGCTGAGGATGAAGCCCTCGCCGCGACGCTGGCCCGCGTCGAACGACGCCCGGACGCCGACGTAGTCGAAGAGGCGCGCGTCGTAGGCCAGACGGAACATGTGCTCGGACACGTCACTGAAGCCGCGCCCCTCGCGGTCGTACTGCTCGTTGGCGTAACCGACGCGCAGCGAGCCGAAATCGCGAAGCCCGAACGTGCCGTTCACGTCGAAGTTTTTCCGGGTGATCTGGAAGTACTCGGAGAAGCCTTCCAGGTACGGCGTGGCCGGGTCGTCCACGAACTCCTCCGGCACCGAATCGAAGCGCACGTACTCGCGCCCGTCGAAGTGCGGCGTGTTGTTCTCGTGATCGTTGAAGCGGTAGCGGGCCTGGATGGTCACGAACCGCAGCTCGCGGCTGTTGAAGTTGACCAGCCAGTTGGTGCTGTTGACCGCCGCCTCCGCCGATGATCGCGGCAGCTGGCGGAGGCCCGGGAACGCCGCCAGGACGACGTCGTTGTTGATCGACGAGTTGAGCGTCCAGGGCAGCAGCGCCTCGTTCTGGCGCATGAAGGTGTAGTTCAGGTTCCCGTTGATGGTCGTCCGCGAGGTGAACTTGTACATCCCGGTCGCGCCCACGGAGTTGAGGTTGTTGCTCGGCCAGAGCGCCGCCTGACCGAGGGCCGGGCCGTTGCCGTTGCTGTAGCCGCTCCCGTCGTACGGCCCGCTTGGCGGCACGAGGCCGTTGTTGAAGTCGGTTGCCCGGATGGGGTTGTCCCAGGTCAGCGTCTGGACGTCGTTCGTGAAGTAGCTGCCCCAGTAGTCGAAGCGGAACATGCCCTTCGGGTTGACCCACTCGGTGCCCGCCTTCAGCTCGTTGTTGCGCTGATCGATCGGGATGGCCAGCTCGTTGACGTTGTTGAAGGCATAGGACGCCGCCCACGGCATGTCGCCCGTGCGCGCCGTCGTCGACGCGTCGATGTCAATGGCAAACGACGGCGAGGCCACGTACTTCACCTTGCCCCCGACGATGTCACGGCGCACCTGCATGTCGTCGCGGACAATCAGGTTGTTGTAGACGGAGCGGTTCGCCCGGGCCGCCGCCGACGTGGTGGCGTTGCACGTGGTGGGGCCCGAGCCCGGTGCACACGGCACGCCGACCGCGCTGCCATCCGCGGCCGCGTTGGTCGGCCCCTGGATCCTCTGGCGGGTCTGTGGATCGAGCGTGAGCGTTCCCCGGTCGTCCCCCTGCCACACCAGCGGCGCGTCGTAGAGGTAGTTGAGGGGAATCGAGTCGTACACGCCGCTCACCTTCAGCTTGCCGTTGTCGTAGTCCGCCGAGTACCGCTGGTCGCGATAGCCGATATTCGAGGCGCCGAAGTTGAACCGGTACTGCTCGGTGTTCTTGGTCCATTCGAGCAGCGTGGAGGCGCCTGGCCGCAAGTCGCGGTAGCGCTCGAAGCGGGCTTCATCGCCATCGACCTCGCCGAACCTGACGCCGACGTCGAAGAGGCCCTGCGAGGGCACGTCCGGCGGCGCCGGCTTAGTGGGCGGCGTCTGAGCCTGTGCCGGGTTGGCAGAGGCCAGCAGCAGCGCCGCAAATGTGACTACAAGTATGTTGCGCATCGCATGCCTCCCCATCACCGCAAGAAGAACTTCCCGTTCGGGTGGTTCGACCCATGCACCTGCTGGTGGCAGTTCGCGCAGGACTTGCCATACATCTTGTTGGCATTCCCCGAGTTCTGCAGGGTGAACCCCTCGTATACGGTGGGAGGATGCCGCGACGTCACGTGACACCGCTGGCAGAGGAACGGGAGCTTGGCCTGGAGCATGCGGTCGTTGTTGCTGCCGTGCGAGTCGTGGCAGGTGGTGCAGCTATCGACCACCGGCGCGTGCTCCCACAGGAAGGGGCCACGCTTCTCGGTGTGGCAGCTGGTGCAGCTCTGGTCCACCGTGGTGCCCGTGCGCAGGAGCTTGACGTTGACCGAGCCGTGCACGTTGTGGCACGACGAGCAGGTCATCTTGCCTTCGCGGACCGGCATGTGGTTGAAGCGCTGCTGCTTGTTGGTGATGGTCTGATGACACCGCGCGCAGGTGAGCTGCTGTGTCTTCGCGCGCATCAGCGTCGGTCCCTCAGCGGCGTGCACGCTGTGGCAGTCGACGCATTTGACGTTCCGGTTCTCGTGCTGGCTGCCGTCCCACAGCGCGTGCTCGCCGCGGTTGTGGCAGGTCTGGCACTGCCCGTTGGCCACGTCGGCCGCAACCTGGTCGAACTGAATCGGCTTGACCTTCTCCGGGTCGCTCGCGTGGGCGTCACCCGGCCCGTGGCACGACTCGCAGCCCTGCTTCGACGCAGGCGCAAGCGCGTTGCCCTTGAAGCCATGTTTGGTGGCCTCCACCGCGCGGTCGTAGTTTTCGTGGCACACCACACAGGCTTCGCTGCCGAGGAAACCCGACTGGGGCGCCTGCTGCGCCGGCTCGGCCGCCGGTGCCGCTGGCCCTGCCGCGGGGGCCCCGACGGCACCGTTGGGGGCCGGCGCGCCGGGTGCCGCGCCGGCGGCGGGTCCAGCCAATGCCGAGATGCCGACACTCGCTGTCGCCAAGAGGGTGGCGAGAACAACCGCCCAGTTGCCGTAACGTCTCATAAGTCCGCTCCTGCCGACTCGATCGTGCCGGATTTCCGGCAGAATCGGTCGTACGGCGGAAGTGACTGCAATCAGGATGCCGGGAGCTACGTAGAACTACGGAGGGAGAGAGCGGGGCGACCTACTTGGCCGGGACGCGTTCGAGCAGCCGGAACTCGTGGCCGTTGCGCAGCCGGTCCACGAGGTCGTGGAGGTCCGTACATTCGACCTCGCGCCACTCCTCATCCAGGCCAACGATGGCATTAGCCGCGGCGGCCGTCTGTGTGTCGGGGGCGCCCGGAAATCGGCGTCGCAGGACCGCCAAGACCTTCTCTCGATCCACCATGATGTCGTGCGGAATACGAATAGACAGGGCCGCGCCGCCCGGCCAGAGCCGACGGTCCCCACGGCCGGCTCCGGGACACGAGCGACGCGTCCCACTTCACCGCTCGTGATAGCAAGCGGGATGCCACCAGCCTCAGCCGGAGGAATCGCGATTTTCGGCCTGTTCTTGGAGAGAGCTGCCGGACCCCACGCCGGATGTCCGGCGCGGTGACGATCCGCCGTCAGTCTGCCCCGGCACTGCGACCGGCATCGTCGCCGCCGCCGTCGGGCAGGCCCAGCTTCTTGATGCGGTCGCCCAGCGTGGAGCGCTTGATCTGCAGCAGCTCGGCGGCTTTCGACTTGTTGCCACCGGCCACCTTCAGCGCCCACGTGATGAGGCCCTGTTCCACGTCACGCAGCCGCTCCTCGAGCGAGACCGACGAGGGGTGGGAGTGGGTCTCGACCAGGGGCTCGGCCAGCTCGGTGCCATGATGGAAGAGCACGCTCACCGGCACGCAGCCGATCTTCACCGTGTCGCACGTGCAGGTCTGCGCGATGCGCTCGCAGGCGTTCTCGAGCTCGCGCACGTTCCCGGGCCAGGGGTACCGCATGAACGCCTGCAGCACGCCCGTGGAAAGCGGCTTGGCCTCCTGGTCGCGCTGCTTGTAGAAGCGCTTCAGGAAGAACTCGGCCAGCAGCGGGATGTCCTCGCGCCGCTCGCGCAGGGGGGGCAGCGTGATGGGAATCACGTTGAGCCGGTAGTACAGGTCCTCGCGGAACTTGCCTTCGGCCACCAGCTGCTTCAGATCGCGCTTCGTGCCGGTGACCGCGCGAACATCGATGGGGATGGCGCGCGAGCCGCCCACCCGCTCGATCACCCGGTTCTGCAGCACGCGCAGCAGCTTCACCTGCACCGACAGCGGCACATCGTCCACGTCGTCGAGGAACAGCGTGCCGCCCTCGGCCGCCTCGAAACGGCCCGGCCGGTCCTTGATGGCGCCCGTGAAGGCCCCGCGCTCGTGCCCGAAGAGCTCGGACTCGATGAGCGTCTCGGCGAAAATCGCGCAGCTGACGGGGACGAAGGGCTTGTTCCGGCGGTGGCTGGCCTGGTGGATGAGGTTGGCGATGAGCTCCTTGCCCGTGCCCGTCTCGCCGGTGATGAGGATGCTGCTGTCGGAGTCGGCGACCACGCGTACGTAGTCGAAGACCGCCCGCATGCGCGCGCTGCGGCCCACCACCACCTGGTCGATTGAAAACGGCAGTACGGGTCCCACGTCAGACGACCACGAGTTCCTCGAAGCCTGGCACTTCGTCGCGCAGCGCCTGCTCGAGGCCCATGTAGAGCGTCATCGACGCGCTCGGGCACCCGACGCAGTTGCCGCTCATCCGCACGGTGGCCTTGTTGCCGGACACGTCGACGAGCTCGATGTCGCCACCGTCGTTCTGGATGAACGGGCGAATCCGGGCCACGACGACCTCGACCTGTTCCTTTGTGATCATGTTGTTCTGTGCGCTGCTCACCCGTGCTCACTGCTCCTGCAGGAGCGCCCTCGCCGTGACGAACCGGGGCTCGATGTCGACCGGCACGTCCCCCAGCCTGTCGAGGACGGCTTTGGTCTCGGGGCGCATCACCCCCAGCCGGTCGATCATCGCCTTTGCGTCCTGGTAACTGCCTTCGGCCTGCAAGGTCATGATCTCACGAGTCAGGGCCGTTACACCCTCCCGGATTCGGCCGGGGTTCACGGCAAAGGTGCCGGTCCCGTCCACGGTGAACGCCCCCTGATCCAGCAGGTAGTTGAGCTGGATGGCCTGACCGCGCCCGTGGGCTTCGTTGATCCCGAAGCGGACCGAGCGGAACGCCGAGGCCAGGAAGGTGGTGTACATCGTTTGCTCCAGCCGTTTGTCGAGCGTGCCCTTGTCCACCAGGAACTGCAGCGCGAACAGGCCCGAGATGTCGGCCTTGGCCTCCTCGATGGCGCTGTAGGTCTCCTTCAGCTGCTGCCGGACGGTGGTGGCCCGCCCCCCCACGCTGATGTCGTGGGGCCCCAGGCCGTGCATCAGCTCGTGCATCAAGATGTGCGTGAAAAACGCCTCGAACGAGACATGGGCCTGGTCGGCCGGCGCCAGTGCGACCTTCGAGATGGGCACCAGCACCGTGTCGAACTTGGCCTGCTGGTTGTTCTTCAGCATCACGCGCTTGCTGCCCTTCTCGCGGATGACCCGCTCGTCGTTGGGCAGGTTGAAGGCCGCCGTCTGGACGCCGCGGTTGGCGTCACCGGCCGAAAACACGGTGTTGACGACGGCGATGGGGGCGAGGGCGCCGAGCCTCGGGTTGCGGTATCGCGGATCGATCGGCAGATTGTTCTCG